>JAIYEK010000164.1 GCA_027487015.1 Erythrobacteraceae bacterium
TCGAGGCTGTAACCGAGGCCACGGATGGTGGTGATCACGTCTGCGCCAAGCTTCTTGCGGATGCGGGTGACGAAGACTTCGATGGTGTTCGAATCCCGGTCGAAATCCTGATCGTAGATGTGTTCGATCAGTTCGGTGCGGCTCACCACCTTGCCCTTGTGGTGCATGAGGTAGGAGAGGAGCTTGTATTCCTGCGCGGTCAGCTTGACCGGCTCTCCGGCGAGCGTGACGCGGCCCGAACGGGTGTCCAGCCGCACGTCACCGGCGGTAAGTTCGGACGACGTGTTGCCCGAAGCGCGGCGGATCAGCGCGCGCAGGCGGGCGATCAGTTCCTCGGTCTGGAACGGCTTTGCGAGGTAATCATCGGCGCCCGCATCCAGCCCTGCGACCTTATCCGACCAGCTGTCGCGCGCGGTCAGCACCAGCACCGGGAAGGCCCGGCCCTCGCGCCGCCACATGCCGAGCACGGTCAGCCCATCGATCTCGGGCAGGCCGAGATCGAGCACCACCGCGTCATAATCCTCGGTCGAGCCCATGAAGTGCCCGTCCTCGCCATCGGTGGAAAGGTCGACGGCATAGCCCTGCCCTTCGAGCGTCGCCTTCAGCTGCGCGCCCAGCGTGGGTTCGTCTTCGACGATCAGAATGCGCATGGGTCCCCAGTGTCCTGATTAATGTTCGCGCGGTTGGTGCGCCTTTGGGCAGCGGGCGTCAAGCAAGCGACTTGCCCGCATCCGGCTGCTTTCCCCGGCTGAATGGCCATCGGGCTGCCGTCAGCGCGAGCGGCCGATGATGCGCCCGGTGCGGGCGTCGACATCGACATAGGTGACGCGGCCGTCCTTGATGAACTTGAGGCGATAGGCCCGCGCGGTCGAATCGTAAGCAAAGCCGAGATATTCGGCATCGCGCATGGTGGGCAGGATCCGCGCTTCGATCTCGCCCGAGCGCATGATGTTGCCGGCCTGCAACTCTTTGCGCGCCTCACCCTGCTCACCGCGCAGCTGATCGGGCTTCTGCGCGAGCGCGGGCACCCCTGCCAAGGCAAGGGCGGCCAGCGCGGCGGTTAGAAAGGCAGGTTGCACGTTCATGACAGGATTGTGCCTAGCAGGTGTCCATTGAACAAGCCGTGAATGGTTCACTTGGTTCCGGCGGATTGACCAACCAGTTCGTAGGTGATGGTGACGCTGACGCCGGTCGAGACCTGGCCGGGCTGGATCGGGGTGGCGGTTGCTTCAAGGCTAACCACCTTGGCCATCTCGTAAAGCGGCATACTGACCTCGATGCTCTCCGAGACGGCGAGCACCTTGATGTCCGTATAGCCGAGCATCGCCGCATAGGCCCGCGCCTGCGCAGCGCCGCGCGCGACCGCGGCCTTGCGCGCCTGCTCCTTGATCGCGGTATCGTCGGCGATCGAGAAGGTCGGCCCGCTGATATCGTTCGCCCCTGCTTCCACCAACGCATCAAGCACGCGGCCGGTATCGTCGATCTTCCGCAGGATGACGTTGACCCGATTGGCGGCCTGATAGCCGCGGAACACCGGCGTGCCACTCTGGTAATCATATTGCGCGCCGAGCGCGACGCCGGTGGTCTGGACGTCGGCCTCGGCAATCCCGAGCGCCTTGATGCGGGCGATCACCTTGGTCATTTCCGCGGCGTTCTTGCGCATCGCCTCGCTGGCAGTGGGCGCTTCGGTGGTGACGCCCGCGCCGATGGTGACGCGGTCGGGCGTGGCCTCGATGCTCTCGTAAATGCTGAGCTCGACCACCGGGCCGGCGGGGGCAAGGTTCACCTGCGGAGCAGCGAAGGCGGCGGCAGGCAGCATCAGCGCCGAGGCGGCAGCGAGGGTGGTGACGGGTTTCAGCATGGCAATTCCTCCGGTTTACCGCGCCTTTGGAGCGCTTTGCCTTTCGCGGGACTGAACCGCAGGCGTGGCGTGGGCTTGCCGCCTGCCCCGCCAGCCCCTAGGTGCGGCGCACCATGGCACAGCCCCCCATCTTCTCGCTCGAAGGCATAGCGTTGCAGCAGGGCGGCCGCTGGCTGTTCGGCGGGCCGACGCCGACCAGCGGCGCGGCGCCTATCGACCTCCATGTGCTCCCCGGTGACCGGCTGGCGCTGATCGGGCGGAACGGTGCGGGCAAGACGACGCTGCTGCGGATCATCGCCGGACGACTTGAAGCGGACCGCGGCCAGCGCCGGGTGAAGCCTGGAAACAAGATCGTGTTCCTCGAACAGGACCCTGATTTCACGCCCTTTTCGACCCTCCTCGACTTCGCCTTGGGCGGCGAGGATGCCCCCGCCGCGCACGAGGTCGAGGCCATCGCCGGCCAACTCGGCATCGACATGAGCCGCCCCGCCGCGACCGCCAGTGGCGGCGAGAAGCGCCGCGCCGCAATCGCCCGCGCGCTGGCGCAGGACCCGGACCTGATCCTGCTCGACGAGCCCACCAACCACTTGGATCTTGCCGCCATCGACTGGCTCGAGGACTGGCTCAGCCGCTACCGCGGTGCCTTCATCACCATCAGCCACGACCGCACCTTCCTCACCCGCCTGACGCGGGCGACCCTGTGGCTCGACCGGGGCACGCTGCGGCGCAAGGAGGTCGGTTTCGGCGGCTACGAGGCGTGGGAAGAAACCGTCTACGCCGAGGAGGCCCGCAACGCGGATCGCCTTGATGCCAAACTGAAAATCGAGGCGCACTGGCTCGAGCGCGGGGTCACCGCAAGGCGCAAGCGCAATCAGGGGCGGCTCGAGAAGCTTCACCAGATGCGCGCCGTCAGGGCCGCGATGATTTCGGGCGCGGGGACGGCCAAGTTGAAGCTCGCCAGCGATGATGACTTCAAGTCCAAGTCGGTGATCGTTGCCGAAAATATTTCAAAGACTTACGGAGATCGCGCGGTCGTCAAGCCGTTCTCCCTGCGGATCCAGAATGGCGACCGCATCGGGATCGTCGGGGCGAACGGCGCGGGCAAGACCACCCTGCTGAAATTGCTCACCAAAGAGCTCGAATCCGACACCGGCTCGGTCACCCACGCCCGCACGCTGTCTGGCGTCATGATCGACCAGCAGAGGAAGCTCCTCGAACCGGGCGCGACGGTGCGCCAGATCCTTGCCGAGGGGGGCGACTGGATCGATGTGCGGGGGGTGCGCAAGCATGTCATGGCCTATCTCAAGGACTTCCTGTTCGACCCCGGCCTCGTCGACACCAAGGTCGGCGTTCTTTCGGGCGGCGAACGCTCGCGCCTCCTTCTCGCCCGCGAGTTTGCGCGCACTGCCAACCTCCTCGTGCTGGACGAGCCTACCAATGATCTCGACCTCGAAACCCTTGATCTGCTTCAGGAAGTCATCGCCGATTTCGACGGCACGGTGCTGATCGTCAGCCACGACCGCGACTTCCTCGACCGCACCGTGACCGTCACATTGGGGCTCGACGGGTCGGGCAAGGTGGACATTGTTGCGGGCGGTTATGCCGATTGGGAAGCGCGGCGAGCACCTGCGCGCGGGGCGACAAAGACTGCGCAATCACATGCGCACGACCGCGCAACGACTGCGCCACCACCTGCCGCTTCCGCCAAGCCCGGCGCGGCGGTCAAACTGTCCTACAAGGACCAGCGCGATTACGAGATCCTGCCCGCCCGCATCGCCGAGCTCGAAGCCGCGATTGCCAAGGGCGAGGCGCTGCTGGGCGATCCGGCGCTCTACACGGCCGATCCCGCCCGCTTCGCCACGATCTCGCAAGGCATCGCCAATGCCCGGGCCGAAAAAGACGCAGCCGAGGAGCGCTGGCTGACCCTCGCCGAACTGGTCGAGGGATGAGCGGCCCCGCTGCACCGGGGGACTCCATCGACGAACTGAAGCAGCGCATCGCCGCCTGCACCCTGTGCGCCGCGCACCTACCGCTCGGCCCGCGCCCGATCACGCGCTTCTCGGCCAGAGCGCGGGTGCTGATCATCGGGCAGGCTCCGGGCACCAAGGTTCACCTCTCCGGCGTGCCGTGGGACGACGACAGCGGTGACCGGCTGCGCGACTGGCTGGGGATCGACAAAACCGTCTTCTATGACGAGGCCAAGGTCGCACAGATGCCGATGGGCTTCTGCTATCCCGGCAAGGCGGCCGGCGGCGATGCCCCGCCGCGCAAGGAATGCGCGCCGCAATGGCACGACGCGGTGCTCGCTCACTTGCCCGAGGACCGTCTGACCCTGCTGGTCGGCACCCACGCGCAGGCCCGCTATCTGCCCGAGACGCGCAGCTGGTCGATGACCGAAAGGGTGCGCGCCTTCGGGCAGTTCGGGGAGCCCATTGCCCTGCCCCACCCCGCCTGGCGGTCCCGCCTGTGGATGGCGCAGCACCCGTGGTTCGCAGCCGAGGTCCTGCCGCGCCTTCGCGCAGCCGTCGCCGCCCGCCTCACCTGATCCGATAGTAGTCCGCGACCCGTTCGAGCGCGATGCGCAGCACCAGCTTGCCGCTGCGGGAGGGCCAGCCGAGGTGCTTTTCCGCCTCGGGCAGCGCCTCGCCCGCGCAGACGACGCGCCACAGGATGTCCTCCAGCCCGCGCCCCGCCGCGGTGATCGCCCCGTCGAACCGCCGCCGCGCGGCGATGTGCTTCTCGCTCGGATCGAGCCCGCCCGGCGCGGTCGACTTGGCCCGCACCGGGTCCCAGCGCATCGTGATGCTCGCCGGAAGCTGCGCGCGCTCGTAATCGGCGCGCAGCGCCTCGCCCGCATCGAACAGACGCTCGCTGAGGTGCCCGCGCGCGTGCAGCCAGGCGAGCGGGCTTTCGGCAAGATTGACCGTCACCGAGCGCGAGCGCGCAAGGCCGCCGGGCCCCGCCGGACGCTGGCGCGGACCTTCCGAGGTGAGTTCGCGTTCGACGAGATGGCGTTTCATGGGCGATTCCTCCGGCTGTTGCCAGCGGGACTTGCCAAACTCGTTCTTATGTAGGAAAGAAAAAACACCAATCCGGTTACAACTCCCGAGTTTATGTCGATGAACCGCATCCGCGATATCCGAAAGGCCAAGGGGCTGACGCTGGCCGATCTTGCCGCCGCTTGCGAGCCGCCGACCACCGCGCAGACCATCGGCCGGCTCGAAACCGGGATGCGCCGCCTGTCGCTGGGCTGGATGAACAAGATCGCCGCCGCGATGGGCGTCGATCCCGCCAGCCTGATGCGTGACGAGGCCGCTGCGCCCGCGCAGATCGTCGCCGACCTGACCGCGGCCGGCCCGCAGGCCCTCACCCACCCACGCGAGGCGCTTGTGCCGAGCGCGCTTGCCGAGGGTGATGGCCCGCCCGCGATGGTACTCGTGGTCACCGAAAGCGTCGGCGAATATCGTCCGGGCGACCTCGTATGGCTGCGCCAGACCGATCCGGAGACTTTGCAGGGCGCCATGAACCGCGATTGCCTCGTCCCGCGCCCCGGCGGGCGCTTTGCCTTCGGTCGGCTGATCGACCGGCGCGGCAATCTGGTCGGGCTGCTGCCGCCGGGTGCGGGGCAGAAGCAGGTGGTGGTCGACAATCCGCCCTGGGTGGCGGTCGCGTTCATGCTGGTCAGAGCGCTTTAACGTGGCCGGCGCTAGAGAGGCCGGCGTGAAACACGCCCTCGTCCTCTCGACGCTTTATCCCAACTCGGTCAATCCGCGCTTCGGCACCTTCGTCGCGCGCTCGCTGGAGGCGCTGGCGAAGCGCGGGGACTGGCGGGTGACGGTGGTGAACCCCCTCGGCCTGCCTCCGCTGGCGCTGGGCCGCTACCGCGCGCTGGCCGACCTGCCGAGCCAAGCCGAGGAAGGCGGGATCACGATCCACCGCCCGCATTTCACTCTGATCCCGCGCTTCGGCGCGCGCCTAAATGCCGCCGCCATCGCCCGCGCGGTGCTGCCGCTGGCGCGCAAGATCCATGCGGAGACGCCCTTCGACATCGTCGATGCGCAGTTCTTCTTCCCCGATGGCCCGGCCGCCGCGATCATCGCGCGCGAGCTCAAATTGCCGCTCTCGATCAAGGCGCGCGGGGGCGACATCACCTTCTGGGGCAAGCAGGCCTTCGCCCGCGCTCAGATGGTCGAGGCTGCCCGCGAGGTCGCAGGGCTGCTCGCGGTGAGCCGGGATCTTGCCGACCAGATGGCGGAAATGGGGATACCCGCCGACAAGATCGCGCTGCATTACACCGGGCTCGACCGCGACCGCTTCCGGCCTTTCGATCACCCGCAGCTGCGCCGCCAGCTTTCCGACGAGCTCGGCTTTGCCATGCCGACGGGGGTACCGCTCCTCGCCTGCGTCGGCGCGCTGATCCCGCGCAAGGGCCAGGCGGTGGCGATCAAGGCGCTGCACGACATTCCCGAAGCGCGGCTGGTGCTGATCGGCAAGGGCGAGGACGAGGCGGCGCTGCGCGCGCTGACGGCGAGCGAAGGGCTGTCCGAAAGGGTGTTCTTTGCCGGCTCGATCGACCACGACCTGATGCCGCTGCTGCTCTCGGCCGCCGACGTGATGGTGCTGCCGACCGACAATGAGGGGCTCGCCAATGCCTGGGTCGAAGCGCTCGCCTGCGGAACGCCGGTGGTGACCTGCGACGTCGGCGGCGCGCGCGAGCTGATCGCAAGCGATGTCGCCGGGCGGTTGGTGGCGCGCGATCCCAAGGCGGTGGCTGAGGGCGTCAACGCGATCCTCGCCGACCCGCCCCCGCGCGAGGCAGTGGCGGCGCTGACCGAAAGCTTCAGCTGGGAGGCGAATGCGGCCGCACTGGCGGCGCATTACGAGGGTATTCTGGCGCCCTGAGGCCGGCTCAGACTACCCCTGCCCCTTCGCGATCTTCTCCTGCTTGTCGAGCGCACTTTCGTTGGGGACGAAGCTGGTGGTCGTAACCCCCATCCAGATCAGCAGGGGCCCTGCCATATAGACCGACGAATATGTCCCGATGAACAGGCCCACGGTGATCGCCGCGACCATGCCGAACAGGCTCGGCGGGCCGAAGAACAGGAGCGGGAGCAGCGCGATGAACAGCGTCAGCGAGGTCATGACGGTGCGCGCCAGCGTCTCGTTGACCGAAAGGTCGAGCAGCTGGCCCATCTCCATCTTGCGGTACTTCTTCAGGTTCTCGCGGATGCGGTCATAGACCACGATGGTGTCGTTCAGCGAATAGCCGATGATCGCGAGGATCGCCGCGACGATCTGCAAGCTGAACTCCATCTGCGTGATCGCGAACAGCCCCACCGTCACCGACACGTCGTGCACCAGCGCAAACATCGCGCCCACGCCGAACTGCCATTCGAAGCGCACCCAGATATAAAGCGAGACCGCCGCCATCGCCGCCAGCAGCGCGAGGATCGCCTGATCGCGGAACTCGCCCGCAACCTTGCCCGAGACGGTGTCATTGCCGTCACGGCGCGCGTCCGGGTAGGCCTTCTGGACGGTCGCAATCACCTTGTCGCCGATCGCAGTCGCCGCGCCCGGCGTGTCTTCCGCGCCTTCGGGCAGGGCAACGCGAATCGAGACCTGGTTCTTGGCGCCGAATTCCTGCACCACCGGCTCGCCATAGCCGAGGCCCCCGATCAGCTCGCGCAAGGAGGGGATCGGGGCTTCCTGCTTCTGGGTGAAGGTCATCCGGACCTCCTGCCCCCCGGCGAAATCGACGCCGAAGTTGAGGCCATTGATCGCCACCGCGGTCCAACTGCCGAAGATCAGCACCAGGCTCATCACGAAGAAGGGCACGCGCAGTTTCAGGAACTTGATATTGGTGTTGTCGGGGACGAGCTTCAGGAGTTTCATCGTCTCGCGCTCCTCAAATCTGAATGTCGTTGGGGCGCGCCTTGCGCAGCCACCCGGCGACGAACATGCGGGTCAGGGTCACCCCGGTAAAGACCGAGGTGGCGATGCCGATCACCAGCACCACCGCAAAGCCCTTGACCGGCCCCGAGCCGAAGGTGAACAGCGCGACACCGGCGATCACGTTGGTGATGTTCGCATCCCAGATCGCACGGCTGGCTTCGGCATAGCCCGTCTCCACCGCCGCCACGACCTTGCGCCCGCGCGCGCGTTCTTCACGGATACGCTCGTTGATGAGCACGTTGGCATCGACCGCCGCGCCGATGGTGATGACGAAGCCGGCGATCCCGGGAAGGCTCAGCGTGAAACCGCCCGCTGCCATCAGCCCGAGCAGCATCAGCACGTTGAACACCAGCGCCACGGTCGCATAGATGCCGAAGCGGCCATAAGTCGCGATCATCAAGGCGATCACAGCAAGGCTGCCGATCCCCATCGCAAGCAGACCCTTGCGGATCGAGTCCGCGCCAAGGTCCGGCCCGACGGTGCGCTCCTCGACCACCGCCAGCGGCACCGGCAGCGCGCCCGAGCGCAGCGCGATCGCCAGCTGGTTGGCGCTGTCCGCGGTGAAGCTCCCCGCGATCTGCGCACGCCCGCCGATAATCGGCTCGTTGATGTTGGGCGCGGAGAGCACCTGACCATCGAGGATGATCGCGAAAGGCTTGCCGACATTCTCGGTGGTCAGCTTGGCGAACTTCGCTCCGCCTTGCGCATCGAAGGCGATGTTGACGACGTTCTGGCCGTTCTGCTGGTCGATCCCGGCCTTGGCGTCGGTGAGGTTGTCGCCGCGGATCCCGCCCAGCCGCTTGACCGCAAGCGCGCCGCCCGCGCCCGGGGTGCCCGGCGCGAAGGCCACAATCTGGCTGCCCGGAGGCGCGATGCCGGCTTCGACATTGCTCGGCAGGGCATTCAGATCGACCAGCTTGAATTCGAGCTGCGCGGTCTGGCCGAGCAGCTTTTTCAAGGCATCGGGATCCTGCAGGCCCGGGACCTGCACGACAATCCGGGTCGCGCCCTGGCGGATAATGGTCGGCTCGCGCGTGCCGAGCTCGTCGATGCGCCGACGCACGACTTCGGTGGCGCTGTTCATCGCATCGTCGATCGCCTGGTTCACGCCCGCGTCGGTCTGGGTGAGCACGATGCGCTGGCCATCGACCACGCTCAGCTCCCACTCACGCACCGTGGATGCGCCCTGCATCACGGGCTCGATCAGCCCGCGCGCGCGGTCGATATCGGCGGCGTTCTCGAGGATGAAGGACAGCTCGCCGCCCGCAGTCGAAACATCGCCGATGCGGATGCGCGGGGACGCATTGCGCATCAGTTGGCGGACCGTCTCTTCCATATTGTCGAGCCGCTGCACACGCACGTCGGCCGCCTTGGCTTCGAGCAGCAGGTGCGAGCCGCCGGCCAAATCGAGTCCGAGATTGACCTGCGGGTTGGGCAGAGCCGCGGGCCAATCGAGCCCGGCAACATTGAACAGCGAAGGCAGCGCCAGCAGCGAGGCCGACAGAGTCGTCGCCCACAGCGAGAGCTTTTTCCAGAGGGGAAAGTCGAGCATTGCGTCAGGGTCTCACACGCAAGGGTTCAAATGCGGCAGGCCTCGGGGGCCATACGCCGGATCAGTCGTTGGCGGGCTTGCCGGCCGGCGGGATGATGTCGCCCAGCGTCGCCTTGATCGCCTTGACGCGGACGTTGGGTCCGAGATCGAGCTCGACATAGACATCGTCGACCTTGACGACCTTGCCGATGAGCCCGCCCGCGGTGACCACCTGATCGCCCTTCTTGACGCCCGCGATCTTGGTCTGGTGTTCCTTCTGCTTCTTCATCTGCGGCGAGATGATCAGGAACCAGAAGATCGCGATCATGCCGACGATCGGCACGATGTTGAGCCAGAAGGCCGCCCCCGAGGGCGCGCCCGCGCCGGCAGCGGCGGCGAGAAGGTCGATTGTCATGCGATAGAGCCCGTCAGATCCCGTGAATTTCCGTGCGGAGCATGTCGCCCCGTCCATCCAAGTGGGCGCGCCTAGCAGCAATGCAAGAAGCCCGCAATCACGAGGGGCGCAGACGGTGCACAGGTGCAACAGGTCTGGCCTTTCAAACCCGCTTGCCAGCATGGGAAGCCGCGCCTATAGGCCCCGCTCCACTGGTGACGGGACGTAGCGCAGCCTGGTAGCGCATCACACTGGGGGTGTGGGGGTCGGAGGTTCGAATCCTCTCGTCCCGACCAGTGGACTTTCCCTGCATTCCGCCGATCCGCGCCGCGCAATTGCGCCGTGCGCGCGCGCGGGCTAGGCTGGCGGCTTGTCCAAACGTCCCGACGAAAGCCTCCTTCCGCCCATGACCCGCTGGCGCCTTGCCGCCCCTGTTGACGATATCCGCGAGCCTCTGCTGGCGGAGCCTTCGTTGCCGGAGCGATTCGCTCTCGCCACGCTTGTCGCGGTCGACGGCTCGGCTCCGCGGGATGTGGGTGCGCAGATGCTCATCACAGCGGACGATCACTGGGGCTTCCTTTCGGGCGGGTGCATCGAGGACGACGTCGCCCGCCACGGCCGCGAGGCGCTCGCCGAGGGCAAGGCCCGGACCCTGCGCTATGGCGAGGGCAGCCCGTGGATCGACATCAAGCTCGCCTGCGGATCGGGGATCACGGTACTGGTCGAGCCGGCCCGAAGCACCGAACCGGCAGTGGCCGCGCTTCTCGGCGGCTGGCACGCACGCCATGCGGTGCTGTGGTCGAGCGACGGCACCAGCCGCCGCGCCGAAGCCGCAGCCGAGGCGCCTCCCGCCGATCACTGGGACGGCCAGCGCTACACCCGGCTCTTTCCCCCGCCGCTCCGGCTGGTGCTGATCGGCGAGGACGGCGGCACGCTCACCGCCGCCAGCCTCGCGCTGGCGATGGGCTGGCAGGTCGCGCTGATCACCCCCGGCGGGCCGGAGACGGCGCCGATGGCAGGCATCGCCTATCACCGCGGCGACCCCGAGGCAGCGCTCAGCGCCATCGCGCCCGACCCCTGGACCGCCATCGCGGTGCTCTCGCATGACCGCGAGGATGACGAGCGCGGGCTGGCCGCGGCGCTCCGCTCAGAGGCCTTCTATGTCGGCGCGATCGGGGCGCGGGTGCGGCTCGAGCAGCGCATCGCCAAGCTGCGCGGGCACGGGGTGAGCGAGGCTCAGATAGCGCGGCTCCATGCCCCGATCGGCCTGCCCGGCTTTGCCAAGGCCCCGCGCGAGGTCGCCTTGTCGCTCGTCGCCGAGGTTGCTCAGGCCTTCCACGCGGCGGCGGCCGTTTCGAGGTCGGCGGGGGTGTCGATATCGAGCAGCACGCCGCTGTCGGCGGTGTCGAGGTAGGCGACCGCCGGGCCTCGCGCCTTCAGCAGCGCGGTTGCTCCGGTGTCGCCCTCCAGTGCCAGCAGGTCGGCAAAGGCGGCGCGGGTGAAGGCCACGGGGTGCCCGGGCCTGCCTTCGAAGCGCGGGCGTGCCGCGTAGCCTGCATGCTCCGCCGCCTCGACCAGCGGGCCGCATAGCCCCGCCGGCACCAACGGCATGTCGCCGAGGAAGACGCACACGCCCTCGGCTTGCGGAGCGAGCGCCCCCACCCCGGTGCGCAAGCTTGCGGCCATGCCCTCGGCCCAGCCGGGCGCGGGCCTTATGAACACATCCGCACCTGCGAGGGCGCTTTTGATGTTAGTGCTCGCTTCGTCGGCCCCGGTGATGGAAATCACCTCGGCAAATCCAACACCAAGAACAGCGTCAGCCACCCGCCGGATCACCGGCGCTCCGCCTAAGTCCGCAAGCAGTTTCCCGCCACCAAAGCGCCGCCCCGCGCCTGCGGCGAGGATCAGCGCTGACCAGCTTGCAACGCTCAGGCTTTGGCCTGCGTCAGGATCGGCAGGTTGCGGATGCGCTTGCCGGTGAGCGAGGCCAGCGCATTCGCCAGCGCCGGGGTCGCGGGCGGCAGGCCCGGTTCGCCGATGCCGCCAGTCTTGGCGCCGCTGTCGAGGAAGTGCACATCCACCGCAGGCGGCGCGTCGGCGAGCTTCAGGATCGGGTAATCCGAGTAGTTGCTCTGCACCACCGCGCCCTTGTCGAGCGTCACCGCCTCGCCAATGGCCGAGGACAGCCCCATGATGAGACCGCCCGCGATCTGCGCCTCGGCGTTCAAGGGGTTCACCGTCGTCCCGCAATCGACCACCGCGAAGGCGCGCAGCACCTTGGGGCTGCCGTCTTCCTTGAGCGTCGCTTCCACCACCTCGGCAACGATCGTGTCGAAGCTTTCAACAATGGCGATCCCGCGCCCGACGCCCTCAGGCAGCGGCGTGTCCCAGCCCGAGCGCTTGGCGACTTCATCGAGCACCTTGAGGTAGCGCGAGCCTTCGGCCAGATGCTTGCGCCGGAACTTGTAGGGGTCCTCCCCCGCCGCCAGCGCGAGCTCGTCCATGAAGCTTTCGGTGTAGAACCCGAGCTGCGTCGCGTTCACCGAGCGCCACGGCCCGTCGATCTGGTTCGACTGGTAGGCAAAGTGCCGCCGCGAGGTGGCGGGCAGGTTGTAGATGAAGGGCACCTCGCCTTCGGCATTCCCGCTCTGCGCGTAATCGATCCGCATCGCGGTGATGGCGCCGTCCTTGAGCGATGCCGAGAGCTTGGCCAGCGATTGCGGGCGGTAGGAGCCGTGGGTGACTTCCTGTTCGCGGCTCCACACCAGCTTGACCGGATAGGGCACCTGCTTTGCCACCAGCGCGATCTGGTCGATGATCTCGACAATGTCGGGGAAGCGCCGGCCGAAGCCGCCGCCCATGATCATCGGCACGAAGGTGACGTCCTCCATCTCGAGCCCGATGGCCTTGGCCGCCTTGGCGCGGGTGCTGAGCGGGTCCTGAAGACCACCCCAGATGGTGAGCTTGCCGTCCTTGAAATGGCCGGTGAGCGCAAAGGGCTCCATCATCGCGTGGTGGAGGAAGGGGACGCGGTATTCGGCCTCGACCATTTTGACGCCAGCCGCCTTGAAGGCGCCGTCGACGTCGCCCGATCCGCCCTCGTTATCCGCCTTGCCGCCCGCGATCAGCTTGGCCTGCGCGGCGTAGATCGCCGGGGTCGAGACTGCCGCATGGCCACCGTCGGAGAACTTCGGCGCCAGCGCCTGAAGGCCCTTGGTCGCGGGCCAGTAGCCCGAGCCGACCACCACCACCGCGTCGGGCAGCTTGATGACCTTCTCGACACCCTTCACCGCGAGCGCAGGGGCCTCATCGACCGATTCGAGCTTGCCGCCACGCACCGGGGCCGCCGCGATGGTCGCGACACGCATCTCGGGGAGCGTGAAGTCGATCCCGTAGACCGCCGAGCCATCGACCTTGGACGGAATATCGCGGCGCTCGACGCCCTTGCCGATCAGCTTCCACTGGTCGCGGGTCTTGAGCACCGGATCGCTGCTGAGCGAACGCTCCGCCGCGCCTGCCGCCAACTCGCCGTAGCGCAGCGACTTGCCCGACTTGGCGTGGGTGACGACCGAGTCGGCCGTGGTCAGCTCGCTCTCGGGCACGCCCAGCCGGTCTGCCGCTTCGGCGATCAGCGCCGCGCGCACTGCTGCACCGGTGCGGCGCATCGCGATCTCGCCGGTGAAGCGGATCGCCGAGGAGCCGCCGGTGATCATCAGCGGCATCGAGCGCGCCATCATCCCGATCACCGCATCAGGCAGCAGGCCCGCAACAAAGTCGCCCGTCATCGTGGGCAGGAAGCCCTT
This sequence comes from Erythrobacteraceae bacterium, assembly GCA_027487015.1. GTDB lineage: Bacteria > Pseudomonadota > Alphaproteobacteria > Sphingomonadales > Sphingomonadaceae > Erythrobacter. The sequence goes on from JAIYEK010000164.1 coordinate 13,542, forward strand.
GGCGAGGGATGCATTGGCGAAGGCGAGGTCGGCCGGGGCCTGCTCGATCGTGACCTTGCCCCAGTTCGCATCGAGCTCGTCCGCGAGCATCTGCGCGAGCGCGGTGTGCGAGCCCTGACCAAAGTCGATATGCGGCGAGAAGACCGTGACCGTGTCATCCTCGGCGATGGTCATCACGCTGCCGAAGGCGGGCTTGCCGTCGCCGCCGATCAGCGCATTGCCACGGGCCTTGACCGAGCTGTCGGTCCACCACACGCCAAAGATGCCGCCGCCCACCACCAGCGCGGAGCCAGCGAGGAAGATGCGGCGCTTGATGCCCCTGCGCTTGGGCTTGGCCGCCGGTGCGGCGGCTTCAGGCAGATCGATATCGGGATTGGGATTGTCGGCCATTATGCGTCTCCCGTCTGAGCGGCAGCGGGAACGGCTGCCGCCGCGCTGGTCGCGGCCAGGACGGCCTTGCGGATGCGCGGATAGGTGCCGCAGCGGCAGATATTGGTCATCGCCTCGTCGATCTGCGCGTCGCTGGGCGTGCCGACCTTCTCGATCAGAGCCACGGCGGCCATGATCTGGCCCGACTGGCAGTAACCGCATTGCGGCACCTGCGCCGCGATCCAGGCTTGCTGAACCTTGTGGAGTGTGCCGTCGGCCGCCTTAAGCCCCTCGATCGTGGTGACCGCCTTGCCCGCAACTTCGCTCACCGGAACGCTACACGAGCGGGTGAGGTTGCCGTCGACATGCACCGAGCACGCCCCGCAGGCCGCGATGCCGCAGCCGAACTTGGTCCCGGTCAGCCCGAGATCGTCACGCAAGGCCCAGAGCAGCGGCGTGTCGGCATCGGCCTCCACGCTCACCGGCTTGCCGTTTACAGAAAATGCGATGGCCACAGGCGGCACTCCCCCGCTGGTTGGTAATTTGGGTTGTGTATAGCAACGGGAAGGGGCGCTCGCCAAACGGAAAGACTCGCGGCTGCGCGGCCCTCGGGCGAATGACGCAGGCTTGCGATGCGCGGGCGCGCTCCGTAAGCGCTTTGGCGACGAGGAGAGGATTGTCCGATGCCCCACACCGCCCCCATCCCGCCACGCATGCGCTCGTGGCTGTTCGCGCCCGGCGACAGCGCGAAGAAGATGGGCAAGGCGGAAAGCAGCGCGGCGGATATCGCGCTGCTTGACCTTGAGGATTCGGTCTCGCCCGATAACAAGCCCTCGGCGCGGCAGATGGTGGCGGAGGTGATCGCAGCCTCGCCCAACAAGACGCGGCTGTGGGTGCGGATCAACCCGATTTCCGGGCACGACTGCATCGCCGATCTCGCCGCGATCATCCCCGCTCAGCCCGGCGGCGTGTTCCTGCCCAAGGCCGAGGGCGCGGCGGATATCACCCAGCTCCACCATTATTTGACCGCGCTCGAGGCGGCGAACGGCATTCCCTTGGGCCGCACCCTGATCGCGGCGCTGGTGACCGAGACTGCGGCGGCAATGTTCAAGACCGGCGACTATGCCGGGCACTATCCGGGCCGCGAGCGGCTGGTGGCGATGAGCTGGGGGGCGGAGGATCTCTCCTCGGCCTTGGGTGCGCGCGAACAGCGCGGGGCCGACGGCGAATATGCGCACACCTACGAGATGGCGCGCAGCCTGTGCCTGGTCGGTGCATCTGCGGCGGGCGTGGCGGCGATCGAGACAGTGCAGCCTGAATTCCGCGACCTCGACGCGCTGGCAGCCCGCGCGCGGCGGGTGCGGGCGGCGGGCTTTCGCGGAATGCTCGCGATCCACCCTGCACAGGTCGATCCGATCAACGAAGCCTTCACCCCAAGCGCCGAGGAGCTCGCCCACGCCCGCGCGGTGGTGCAGGCCTTCGCCGACCACCCCGGCGCAGGCGTGGTGGCGCTCGACGGGGCGATGCTCGACCGCCCGCATCTGGCACTGGCGCAGCGCCTGCTCGCCGAAGCGGGTGCGTGATAGGTTAAACCGCTTTCCTACACTAACCTATTTGGTCATTTTGCTGTGCGACTCACCTGTGAAGGAGCGCATTCAATGGCCCTTATCGACGTCCTCATCGGCCCCATCGCCTCGATCATCGACAAGATCATCCCCGACAAGGAGGCGCAGGCCAAGGCCAAGCTCGAACTGATCGCGCTCCAGGGCTCGCAGGAAATGCAGATGCTCGAAACCCAGCTCCAGGCGATCGTCGCCGAGGCCAATTCGAGCGACCCTTGGACCAGCCGTGCGCGCCCGAGCTTTCTCTACGTGATGTACATCCTGCTGCTCGCCTCGCTGCCGATGGGGGTGCTCTCCGCCTTCAACCCTCACGCGGCGCGCGAGATCGCGGCGGGGATGAACGCCTATCTCGCCGGCCTGCCTGAACCGCTCTACGCGCTCTTCGGCACCGGCTATCTTGGCTACACCGCCGCGCGCCAGTGGGGGAAGGTCAAGGGGGTGGACCGGTAGGGGCACTGCTTCGCTTCACCGTCACCCCAGCGCAAGCTGGGGCCTCGGGCCGCATAGAGCTGAGCTTGCCGCCCTGGGTCCCAGCTTGCGCTGGGATGACGCAGATGGCTGGGTCTGCTCTTTGATTCAGGAAAATCCATCCCGCTTCTGCACTGGCCGCAACCGCCTCAACTTCCGCGCCGCTGAGTGCCAGAGACGGGATTCAAAGGCGCGGAGTTCGCGCAAGGACTGCGGGTCGCCTGCCTTCGCAGCATACCTCAGCCAGCGGCGATATCCGGCCATGTCACCGCGGTTGAAACAACTGACCGCCATGTTTCTGGCTGCCCGTGCGTCGCCTTTGCGATAAGCGCGATAATAGAGACCGGCGGCACTGAAAGCATCGAAGGCCTTTCCAATCTCCTTCGCGCTGTCGCCTCCGCTGAACCAGTCAGCCAGTTCGATCATCGCGCCCGCATGGCCGCGCAGCGCGAGGTGCCACATGATCGGCATCCAGAGGCCCACGCCCCGTTCGTGCCGGATTGACAGTGCTCTCAGATAGAGCCGGTCTTCGGCAGTTTCGTCAGAGACTTGGTGCATATGAGCAGGCTCGCATAAGGCAGTGGACGCGGCAAGGGTGCGCGTTGATCCAAGCCCCCCTTCCCCACCCCTCCCCTTCCCGCTAAGCCGCCCCCATGACCAACCTCGTCTACGTCCTCAACGGCCCCAACCTCAATCTCCTCGGCACGCGCGAGCCGGAGATTTATGGCACCACCACGCTCGACGATATCGCGGGCATGCTCGAAGACCGCGCCCGCGAACTCGGGCTCGAGATCGACATGCGCCAGACCAATCACGAAGGGATGCTGGTCGACTGGCTGCACGAGGCGCAGGCCGAAGGCGCGCGGGCGGTGCTGCTCAATGCGGCGGCCTATACCCACACCTCCATCGCGCTGCTCGATGCGATCAAGGCGATCAAGACGCCGGTGATCGAGGTCCACCTCTCCGACCCCAAGACCCGCGAGGCCTTCCGCCACCTGTCCTACGTCGGCATGGCCGCCGCCAAGACGGTCGAGGGGCACGGTGCGGGCTCCTACCTCATCGCGCTTGAAGCCGTAGCGTCGGGTGAGGTCTGAAATCGTCACGCCACTTTCACATTTTGCACGTCTGCCACTTGCCTGCCGCAATTGGCGGCAATAGACGCTCGCGCTTCAAGGTCGCACCACATAACAAGGGGCATACATGGCAAACGACGCTGGCCAATCCGGCAAGGCAAACGGTCGCAAGTCGGGGATGAACATCGACACCGCTCTGGTGCGCGAGCTGGCCGAACTGCTCAACGAGACCGGCCTCACCGAAATCGAGGTCGAGGATGACGATCGCAAGATCCGCGTCTCGCGCGGCGCGGTTGCCGCCGCAGCCCCGGTCTATGCCGCAGCCCCTGCCGCACCCGCCGCTGCTGCGCCGGCCCCTGCCGCCGCCGCGCCCGCTCCGGCAGAGCCCGCCGCGCCCGCCGGCCCCGATCTCAAGAACGCGGTCAAGTCGCCGATGGTCGGCACCGCCTATCTGACGCCCGAGCCGGGCGCTGCGCCCTTCATCACCGTCGGCAAGGACGTTAAGGAAGGCGACACGCTGCTGATCGTCGAGGCGATGAAGGTCATGAACCCGATCACCGCGCCGCGCGCCGGCACGATCACCGCGATCCTGATCGAAACCGCCCAGCCGGTCGAATTCGACCAGCCCCTCGTCGTGATCTCCTAGACCCATGGGCATCAAACGCATCCTGATCGCCAATCGCGGCGAGATCGCCTTGCGCATCCACCGCGCGGCGCATGAAATGGGGATCGAGACGGTCGCGGTGCACTCCACCGCCGATGCCGACGCGATGCATGTGCGCCTCGCCGACCATGCGGTGTGCATCGGCCCGCCGCCCGCGACCGACTCCTATCTCAACATCGCCAACATCATCTCGGCGGCCGAGATCGCGCAGTGCGATGCGATCCACCCGGGTTATGGCTTCCTGTCGGAGAACGCCAAGTTCGCCGACATCGTCGAAGCGCATGACATCATCTGGATCGGCCCCAAGCCCGAGCATATCCGCACCATGGGCGACAAGATCGAGGCCAAGCGCACCGCAGGCGCGCTCGGGCTGCCGCTGGTGCCCGGCTCGGATGGCGCGGTTTCCGACATTGCCGAGGCCAAGGCGATTGCCGAAGCGGCTGGCTATCCGGTGATCATCAAGGCCGCGAGCGGAGGCGGCGGGCGCGGCATGAAGGTGTGCAACGGCCCGGACCAGCTCGAGACGCTGATCCAGCAGGCCGGCAGCGAGGCCAAGGCCGCTTTCGGCGACGCCACGGTCTATATCGAGAAATACCTCGGCAACCCGCGCCACATCGAATTCCAGGTATTCGGCGATGGCGAGGGCAATGCGATCCATCTGGGCGAGCGTGACTGCTCGCTCCAGCGCCGCCACCAGAAGGTGCTTGAAGAGGCCCCCTCGCCGGTCATCTCGACCGAAGAGCGGATGCGCATGGGCGAGGTCTGCGCGCAGGCGATGCGCGACATGGGCTATCGCGGCGCGGGCACGATCGAATTCCTGTGGGAAAACGGCGAGTTCTATTTCATCGAAATGAACACCCGCCTGCAGGTCGAACACCCCGTGACCGAGGCGATCACCGGGCTCGATCTGGTGCGCGAACAGATCCGCATCGCCGAGGGCCGGCCTTTGTCCGTCACGCAAGACGAGCTCGAGTTTAAGGGCCACGCGATCGAGTGCCGGATCAACGCCGAAGACCCGTTCAACTTCGCCCCGTCGCCCGGCCTCGTGACCTATTTCCACGCAGCCGGCGGCATGCATGTGCGCGTCGATTCAGGGCTTTACGCCGGATACAAAATCCCGCCCTATTACGACAGCATGATCGCCAAGCTGATCGTCTACGGCCGCACGCGCGAAGGCTGCATCATGCGGCTGCGCCGCGCGCTTGAGGAAATGGTGGTCGAGGGCGTCAAGACCAACATCCCGCTGCACCAGGAACTGCTGCGGCAGGACGATGTGCTGAACGGCGACTATTCGATCAAGTGGCTGGAAAACTGGCTGGAGGGGCGCGAGGTCTGACCTGCGTCAGGCCGCGCCCTCCATCCCCTTCAGCACACCGAGGATCAGCGGCCTTACATCGGGCAGCAGTCGGCTTCCCTCGCGCAGTCGCGCCAGCGCCAGCTCCGCCATCAGCGCATTGAGGAGCCGCGCGGCGAGCGGCTGGTCGATGACGCCGATCTCGCCCGCCTCCGCCGCCCGGGCAAGCTGACGCTCGAACAGCGCGAGGCTGTGGTCGTTCTCGATCCGCTGCGCCTCCTCCACGCCCAGCGCGGCGGGGCCGATGCGGAACAGAATCGCGGCGACATCGGACGCGCGGATTTCCTCCAGCCATGCGGCACATGTCGCGGTCAGTTCACCAAGCGGCGAAGCGGACGCCGCACGCTCTGCCTGCCGGACCGCCCGCACGATCGCTTGCTTCGATTCAGCGCGGTAGATCGCTGCGATCAGTTCGGTTTTGCTGGCGAAGTGGTGATAGAGCGCGCCCTTGCTCAGCCCCGTATCGGCCAGAACCATGGCCAGCGTGGTCGCCTCAAGCCCCTGTTCCAGCAGCAATTTGCGGCACGCGGCCAGCAGCGCCTCGCGGGTTGTATCGGATCGCTGCTGCTGGGTCGGCATGATCGGCTCTTTACTCCTGGTGCGCTTTTGCGCAAAACAAACCGCCGGTCGGTTTATGGAGTCGAAGATGCCCGCTGACGAAACAAACCTCAAGACGATGCTCGAAATCTGGAACACGCCCGACGCCGACAAGCGCCGCGAAATGGCCGACGCCACAATGGAGCACAACGTCCACTTCGTCGATCCGCGCCACAACATCATCGGGCGCGAGCCCTTTCTGAAGATGGTCGCCGACACCCGCGCCGCCTTCCCGACGGCCGCTTACCGCCGTAACAGCCCCATCGAGACGCAGAACAATTTCTGCCGCTACCACTGGGCGATCGACATTGACGGCAAGCGGGCGATGGATGGCTTCGACGTCGCCGAGGTGAACGACGCGGGCAAGGTGGTAAAGGTGATCGGCTTCTTCGGGCGGCTCGATCCGGAGAGTTGACCGGCGCGCCTGTGGCATTCATGCTGCACCGCAACACAAGTTGCACGGCGCTACGTTGATTTGGCGCGCAATTGTTGCCCGCACCCGCTAACAGGGAGGCGGGATTGCGCTGCACGGATGTGCCAAGGAGTGGCTGAATGAACCGCAAGACCCAGATTGTCGTCGTCGGCGGGGGCGCGGGCGGGCTTGAGCTGGTCCGCAGGCTCGGCTCGAAATACGGGCGCAAGAAGCACGACATCATCCTGGTCGACAAGAACCTCAGCCACATCTGGAAGCCGCTGCTGCACGAGGTTGCGGCTGGCTCGCTCGACGCCAATCTCGACGAGGTCGGCTACCGCGGGCACTGCTACCGCTGGGGCTACCGCTTCTTCCAGGGCAGCCTCGATGGGATCGACCGCGCGGCCAAGACCATCAGCCTTGCCCCCGTGAAGGACGAGGACGGCAGCGAGCTGATCGAGGCGCACACCATCCGCTACGATATTCTCGCGCTGGCGCTGGGGTCGGTCTCCAACGACTTCGGCGTGCCGGGGGTGAAGGAGCACTGCCTCTACCTCGACAGCCGCGAACAGGCGGACCGCTTCCGCACACGCCTGCTCAACCACTGCCTGCGCGTCAGCCGGGCGATGATGAACGATCCGGGCGCGGACGAGCAGGTGCGCGTCGCGATCGTCGGCGGCGGGGCGACGGGCGTGGAACTGGCGGCGGAGCTCTACAACGCGGCAGGGGCCCTCAGGCACTACGGCCTTGAGGTGTTCGACGAGAGCCGGATGCACGTGACCCTGCTCGAAGCGGGCCCGCGCATCCTCCCCGCCCTCCCCGACAAGCTCGCGGCCGCCGCCAAGCACGAGCTTGAGGTGCTCGGCGTGCAGGTGCGCCCCGGGGTGCAGGTCGTCGAAGCCCGCCCGCGCCAGCTCATCACCAAGACCGGCGAGGTGATCGAGGCCGACCTCATTGTCTGGGCGGCGGGCGTGAAGGGCGCGGAGTTCCTCTCGGGCCTCGGGCTCGAAACCAATCCGCGCAACCAGATCCTCGTCACCGACACCCTCCAGACCCGCGAGGATCCGACTGTCTTCGCGCTCGGCGATTGCGCGAGCTACACGCCGCCGGGGGAGGACCGTCCCGTGCCCCCGCGCGCCCAGGCCGCGCACCAAATGGCCGAGACCGTGTTCGCCAATATCGTCCGGATGCAGGAAGGCCGCCCGCTCAAGCACTTCGTCTACCGCGACAAGGGCTCGCTCGTGTCCTTGAGCCGCTTCTCGACCGTGGGGAGCCTGATGGGCAATCTGGTGGGCGGCAGCATGGCGATCGAAGGGCGGCTGGCGCGGCTGATCTACACCTCGCTCTATCAGCTGCACCTGATCGGCATCCACGGCTGGATCAAGGCGACCTTCCTGATGCTGGTCGGCCGGGTGAACCGCATCGTGCGGCCCCGGCTCAAGCTGCATTAGGCAGTCAGTCGGGGCTGAGCCCTGCGGCCATGGCCTCGGCAATCACTTCGGGGCCGGTCTTCATCGGGCTTTCCTGAAGGATGTCATACCAGTCGGGCTTTTCATCGACGAAGATCTGCTGCTCGATCCCGAAGCCGGGCGGCAGATCGAACAGCCCTGCGAGAAACGAGCGGCCCTTGGTGGGGAGGAATTCGTACCACAGGTTGCTGCCGCAGGTGCCGCAGAAGGCGCGCTCGGCCCAGGGGCTCGAGCGGTAGACGGTGATCGCCTCCTCGCCTGTCACCTCGGCGCCCTCGCCCTTGACGCCGGCGAAGAATGCCCCGCCCCAGCGTTGGCACATCGCGCAATGGCAGATGTCGACTTCGGCCTGCATCGCGGTGACGGTGATCGAGACCGCGCCGCATAGGCAGCGGCCCGCGACCGGTTCGGCAAGGCGCGGGGTTTCGTGGGTGGGGGCATTGCTCATGACAGGTCTCCTGCCACAAGAATGCTACCCGGCTTCGTGCTTGGCAACCGCCGATGCGGTGCATGCGAGCGCGCGGGCGGCAATCGCGTCGGGTTCATCGCGCGCCATCACTTCGGCGCGCTTGCTGTTGACGAGGTCCGCCGTCTCACGCTCGCCTGCGCCCTGCGGGATGGCATAGGCGTTATTGTGCCACGCCAGCGCGAGCGCGGCCTTGCCCGCCAGCTCCGGGTTGTCGGCCACTTTTCCCGCAGCCAGCAGATAGGTGTAGGCGCTGATGTCGACCGCACAGGCGAGATGCTCCTCGCCCGACATGGCATCGAAGGGCTTGGGCCCCGGCGGCGAGCAGGCGGCCATGGCTGATCCCAGCGCGAGCAGAAGGCCCCGCGCGCCCATCATAGGGGAACCCCGGGCTCCTGCTTGGCGGTGCGGATGGTGAGCGAGGTCTTGACGCTCTCCACATTGGGCGCGGGCGTCAGCTTGCCAGTCAGGAATTCCTGGAAGCTCTGCAGGTCCTTGCTGACGATCTTGAGAATGAAGTCGATCTCGCCGTTGAGCATATGGCATTCACGCACTTCGGGGAGCGCGCGCATGTGCTCCTCGAATTCGCGAAGCGAGCTTTCGGCCTGGCTCTTGAGGCTCACCATCGCGAAGACGGTGATCGCAAAGCCCAACTTGGACGGATCGAGATCGGCGTGATAGCCGCGGATCACCCCGTCCTCCTCCAGCCCGCGCACCCGGCGCAGACACGGCGGCGCGGTCAGCCCGACGCGCTGTGCGAGTTCAACATTGGTGACGCGGCCTTCCGCCTGCAGTTCCGCCAGCAGGCGACGGTCGATATCGTCGAGATTGGCCACTCAGCTCCTCCGGCACGCCCCCCTTGCCCCTGGCAAGGCCGTGCATTGTGATCCCCATGAAACAACCGGCGTGCCGGATGGCTCGCTCGGCTAATATTATTAGGTCTGGCAGCAATTGTCCCGCTTTGCAACGCGCCTTTCACGCCAGACTGTGACAATTTCCCCATCCTGATAAGA
>JAIYEK010000205.1 GCA_027487015.1 Erythrobacteraceae bacterium
AGGCCCGGCTTCACCATGACGCTGTCCGCGCCCTCGGCGATGTCCATCGCCACCTCGCGCAGCGCCTCGTCGGCATTGGCGGGGTCCATCTGGTAGGCCTTCTTGTCGCCCTTGAGCAGGCCCCCGCTGCCGACCGCATCGCGGAACGGGCCATAGAAGGCGCTCGCATATTTCGCGGCGTAGCTCATGATCTGGACATTGGGATGCCCGTTCATTTCGAGCGCCCGGCGGATCGCGCCGATGCGGCCGTCCATCATGTCGGAGGGCGCGATGATGTCCGCGCCGGCATTGGCCTGGTTCACCGCCTGATCGACCAGCATGGCGACGGTCTCGTCATTCACGACATAGCCCGTCTCGTCGATCAGCCCGTCCTGCCCGTGGCTGGTATAGGGGTCGAGCGCGACATCGGTCAGCACACCGATCGAGTCCCCGCAGGCGTCCTTGATCGCGCGGATCGCCTGGCACATCAGGTTGTCGGGGTTGTGCGCCTCGGCCCCGTCGTCGGAGCGCAGCTCGCGCGGGGTGTTGGGGAACAGCGCGACTACCGGGATGCCGAGCGCCGCCGCCTCCTTGGCCCGCGTGACGATCCCGTCAACCGACCAGCGCGAGACGCCGGGCAGGGTCGCGATCGGCTCCTCCACGCCCTCCCCCGCGGTCACGAACAGCGGCCAGATCAGGTCTGCCGGGGTGACGATGTTCTCGCGGTGCAGCGCGCGGCTCCAGCCGGTCGCGCGGGTGCGGCGCAGGCGGGTGTTGGGGAAATGTCCAGTCATGGACGCGAGACTTACGCCCAATCTGCGCCCGACGACAAGCGCTCCTTACGGCTTCTTCGGGGCAGGCCCCTTCGGAGAGGGGGTCGGCCCGGCGACCTTCTCGATCTCGCGCGCCGGAGCCTTCGCCTCGCTGTCCGCCGGAGCGAGCTCCTTGAGTGCGGCGCCGACCTCGATCTCCTTCAGCTTGATCAGCTGGCGGCGGAAATCGATCAGCTCGGTTCCCGAAAGCAGCGCGCGGTTGACGAACTGGACGCTTGCCGGATTGATCACCCGTCCGCCGCGATACATCTCGTAATGAAGATGCGCGCCGGTCGAGAGGCCGGTCGAGCCGACATAGCCGATCACCTGCCCGCGCCGCACCGACATGCCCGCGGTCACCGCCATGCGGCTCATATGGCAATAGCGCGTGCCAAGCCCCCCGCCATGCTCGAGCCGGACCGCGATCCCGCAGCCGCCCGCGCGGCCCGCGCTGACCACTCGCCCGTCGCTGACCGCGACGATCGGCTGGCCGTACTGGGCCTTGAAATCCATCCCGGCGTGCATCCGGTTGTAGCCGAGGATCGGGTGGCGGCGCATCCCGAAGTTCGAGGTGACCGCCCCCGGCACCGGCGCGAGCAGCCCGCGGCGCTGTTCGCCCACGCCCGATGCCTCGTAAAAGCGCCCGTCGCTCCCCCAGCGCATCAGCTGGGTGCGGGGGCTTCCGGCGCGGTCTACCCCGGCAAAGAGCAATTGCCCCGCCTGCCGCTCGCCGGTGGCGGCGCGGCGGTAGGCGAGGATGATGTCGAATTCGTCGGTCGGGCGGACCTCGCGGTCCATGTCGATCTGCGCGTCGAGGGCCTTCAGGTATTCCTGCACCGCGCTGGCCGGGACGCCTGCCGCGCGCATCGAGCGGTAGAGGCTGGAGCCGACCGACCCGCGCACCCGCAGCGGGGTCTCGTCGACCCGGATCACGTTGCGCTGGAGCGCGAGCAGGCCGGCGGGGATCACCGGAGTGCCATCGGGATTGACCTCGCCGACGCCCGGCCGGGTCAGCGCCAGTTCGAGATCGAAGCGGGCGCGGAAGGAAAGGCTGTCGAGCGGGCGCGGTTGCCCCGGCGCGGTGCGGCGGCCGAGGGTCAGGTCCATCTGCGTACCCGGCTGGATATCGCCGACCGCCACCGCCTGGCCAACGAGGGCCGCGGCGCGATCGATATCCTCCGCCGCCACGCCCGCGCGGCGCAGCATCGAGACGAAGCTGTCCCCCGGCGCGAGGGTCAGCACCATCTGGATCTGCGGGCGCTCGGGCGCGCTCTTCAAGGGGATCACCGCCTGCGTCGGCCCCATCCGGCGGCCGCTGTCGGCGCCCAGCGCGAGCGGCAGGATCATCTGGCTGCGCATTTCGCTGTCGACCGCTTCGCCGCGCGGCATCGAGGGGCGTGCTTCGAGCGGGGTCAGGTCGGGCCAGCAGGCAATCGCGAGCGCGCCGAGCCCCACCATCGTCCCCAGTCCGCGCAGCCAGCGGCGGCTGCCGATGTCTTCGGCGAGATCGGGGGTGATATCGAGCCGGTCGAACCACTGCGAGGCGTCAAGCCGCCACACCTCGTAACGGGCCGCATAGCCGCCAAGCCGTGCCGCCAGCCGGCGCCGTGCGCGCTGGGTGAAAGTCGGCAGAGCGAGCTTCTCGGCATTGCGGAAATAGGGCAAGAGGTCGCGCGCATCGGCGGGATCGATCGGCTGCGGAACGATCGCGAGCGCGCGGCTTTCCTCTTCGCCCGGAGTGTCCCCGGCGTCCCCCGGGCCTTCTGCCGGATCGGTCAGTTTGCGCGCTTGATCCAACATTATGCCCCGAA
>JAIYEK010000098.1 GCA_027487015.1 Erythrobacteraceae bacterium
GAATATTCGGTGTTGCCGATCAGGATCAGCTTCTCGGTGAAGCTCACCGCGATCACCGTGTCGCTGCGGCAGCCGTGGCGCTCAGGGTCGGCCTTGAAGCTGGGCAGGTTGATGATGGTATATTCGGGGGCGAAGGTCACCAGCTCCTCGGCGGTCGGGCGCACCAGCAGGGTGCGGATGAAGAGGTTGTGCCAGGCCATCTGGTTGATGACGCGCACGTTGACGCGATATTCGGGCTGCGAGCCGCCGAACAGGTCGGCCACATAAAGCTCGTCCGAGCCTTCGAGTTCCTCGAGGAAATCGGCCTTCAGCGCGGCGAAGTGCTCTTCGCTCATCGGCTGGTTGATCGGACCCCAGTTGATCGTGTTCTCGGTCTGGCTATCGCGGACGATGTACTTGTCCTTGACGCTGCGGCCGGTGAAGCGGCCGGTATCGACCAGCAGCGCGCCGTGCTTGGTCAGCTGGCCCTCGCCCTTCTTCAGCGCGTGTTCGACCAGCGCCGAGGTGCCGAGATTGGGATGGATCACCGCACGGGTGGCGAGATTCTGGGCAGCCAGCGGGGTTGCGAGCGGGGTCAACTTACGTCTCCTGGCGTAGAAGCATCGGGGTGGCCTTGCGGCGGGACTATAGGATAGCGAAGGGGGACCCGGCCGATTGCCGCCAGCGAATCCCCTCACGCTCTGTCACACCCCGTAGCACTTGCGCATACGTATGCAACATTGGGTGAAGCGCCACCGCACCAACCTGTCCGATCCCTGCACAGCGCCATAAATCGCCCGGGCGCGAGCGTCAAACCGGGTGCGACATAGCAATTGTGACAAGCGCCAAAGCGCCGCTTTCGCGCCTCGCGGCATGGGCGCGCGGCCCAAGCGTTGCAGCGTGGCCGCGATGGCGCTACCCATGCGCCATGGACAAAACGCGGTCGGAACAAGGCTGATGGCGAGCGAGGGCACCGCCCCCGGCGAAGTCGCGCCGCTGCCGGCAGAGAGCCCCGGGGCCGAGGCGCGCGGGCTGCAAATCGCGCTGGTCGATGATGACCGCAACATCCTCACCACGGTCTCGATCGCGCTCCAGGCCGAGGGCTTTGCCACCCGCCTTTACACCGATGGCGAGACCGCCTTGAAGGCGCTGCTCGACAATCCGCCTGACCTTGCCGTCTTCGACATCAAGATGCCCAAGATGGACGGGATGGAACTGCTGCGCCGGTTGCGCGCTCATTCACCCCTCCCCGTCATCTTCCTCACCAGCAAGGATGACGAGAGCGACGAGGAAGCCGGCCTTGAGCTGGGAGCGGACGACTACATCGCCAAGCCTTTCTCCTTGCGCCTCCTCATCGCCCGCATCCGCGCGATCCTGCGCCGGGCCGAGCCGCTGGCCGCGGGCGCCGTCTCTGCAACCTCGCCCGAGCCTGCGCCCGCCACCCTCACCCGCGGCCGCCTGTTCATGGACCCGGCGCGCCATCAGGTGACGTGGGACGGGCAGCCGGTCAGCCTCACCGTCACCGAGTTCCTGATCCTCGAAGCGCTCGCGATCCGCCCCGGCGTCATCAAGAGCCGCAACCAGCTGATGGACGCCGCCTACCCCGACGATGTCTTCGTCGACGACCGCACGGTCGACAGCCACATCAAGCGGATGCGCCGCAAGTTCAAGCTGGTCGATGTGAGCTTCGATGGAATCGAAACCCTCTACGGCGCGGGCTACAGCTTCACCGATGGCTGATCCGGGGCGCGCCGGAAACGGGGCCAGAAACGCGGCCAGAAACGGGGGCGGCGAGCACATGAGCGCCACCGGTCGGTTCGCGCTAACGGGCCGCATCCTTGCGGTCAACATCCTGCCGCTGCTGATCATGGGCAGCGGGCTGTTCTACCTCGACAGCTACCGCACCCAGCTCATTAACGAGCGCTTCAAGCTCGCCCGCATCGAGGCCCAGATCACAGCCGAAGCGCTCGCGGGAGCGAGCCGCGAGCGGCAGGAGGCGCTGCTGGTGCAGATCGGCAAGGAGCAGCGCATGCGGCTGCGCACCTTCGATGCCAAGGGCAAGCTCACCGCCGACAGCTTTGCCCTCGCCGAACCCGCCTTCCGCTTCAACGACACCTCGGACGATGACTGGGAGCAGCGCTTCTCGGTCTGGCTCGATCGCACCATCGACACCATCGTCTCGGCCGAGCCGGTTCAGGACTATGTCGAGCCCGATGCGCAGGAAGCCAACGCCTGGCCCGAACTCGCCCGCGCGCGCGAACTCGGTTTGTCGCAGGTGCGGCTCTATGATTGGCAGGACGGCACCCCTGTCATCACCGCGGCGGTGCCCGTGGGCCTCCAGGGCGCAACGCTACTGACCGTTCGCAACGCGGTCGACATCACCGAAAGCGTGCGCGCGGCACGCACCACGCTGTTCCTTGCGATGCTGCTGGTAATGGCCGCCTCGGCGACGCTCTCGCTGTTCCTCGCGCGCACGATCGTCACGCCGCTGCGGCTGCTGGCGCGCGCGGCGGTGCGCGTCAAACAGGGGCGCGATCGCGAGGTCGAAGTGCCGCGCCTGCCCCAGCGCAGCGACGAGATCGGCCTGCTCGCCCGCGCGGTCTCGGACATGACCACGGCTTTGCGCGGCCGCATCGATGCGGTCGACAGCTTCGCCGCCGACGTCGCGCACGAGATCAAGAACCCGCTCGCCAGCTTGCGCAGTGCGATCGACACCCTGCCGCGGGTCGAGGACCCGGCCTTGCGCGCCGAGCTGATCTCAATCGCCACCCACGATGTGCGCCGCATCGACCGGCTGGTCACCGAAATCTCCGCCGCCAGCCGCGTCGATGCCGAGATCAGCCGCGCGACACTGGAGCGCGTGGACCTGGCCGAACTCTTTGCCAATCTCATCCGCAGCCGCGAGAACCGGGGGATGAACGGCGGGCGGCGGCTCGAACTCGACGCGCGAGTGCCGCCGGGGACGCGGCTCAGGGTGATGGGCGTGCCGACCCAGCTCGAGCGCGTGGCGGAAAACCTTATCGACAACGCGGTCTCCTTCTCCCCCGAAGGCGGCACGGTGCGGGTCACTCTGCGCCCGGCGGGCCGGATGGTAGTGACCGAAGTCACCGACGAGGGCCCCGGCATCCCCGCCGACGCGCGCGAATCGGTGTTCCGCCGCTTCCATTCCGACCGGCCCGAGGGCGAGAGCTTCGGCAATCACTCCGGCCTCGGCCTCGCCATCGGCCGCGCCATCGCCGAGGCGCATGACGGCAGCCTCGTCGCCGACGCTCGCGCCGACGGCGCAAGCGGCGCGTGCCTGCGCCTCACCCTGCCCAGCGCGCCATGACCGCGCTGGTCCATCAGGCGAGCGCGGTGGTGATCGAAGGCCGCGCACTCTTGATCGAGGGTCCACCGGGGAGCGGCAAATCGAGCCTCGCACTCGCGCTGATCGAGCAAGGCGCCGGGCTGATCGGCGATGATGCGGTGACGCTTGCGCCTTCGGAGGGGCGCCTGATCGCCAGCCCCCCGCCAAACATCGCCGAGCTGCTGGAGGTGCGCGGGGTAGGCCTTGCCAGCCTGCCCGTCGCCCCGCCCGCCCCGGTCGCCCTGATCCTCACCCTCGGCGGGCCGGTGCCAGAGCGCCTCCCCGAATCCCCGCTGCCCGCACGCGTCATTGCAGGGGTCGCCGTTCCCGTGCTCGCCTTCGAACCCGGCGCCATCGCGCCGGCCGCGCGGGCGCTCTGGGCGCTGCGCATACATGGCCTCGTGTCAGAGGCGTCTTCCCTTTGCCGCGCCGAGACGCCAGACTGGGCCCGATGACCGCCACCGCCGACCTGACCGCCCCCGAGGCCCCCGACAAGCGCCCGCTGCTGCTGGTCACCGGGCTCGCCGGCGCGGGCAAATCGACCGCGCTCGACGTGCTGGAAGACCTCGGCTGGGAGACCATCGACAACTTCCCCGTGCGGATGCTCAAGCGCCTCGTCACCATGCCCGACGACGCGCGCGGGCCGCTCGCGATCGGCTTCGATTCGCGCACCCGCGGCTTCGTCCCGGCCGACATTATCGCGCTGGTGAAGGACCTTGCGCAGCGCCCCGACCTCGCGCTCACCTCGCTGTTTCTCGATTGCTCCGGGGGCGAGCTCGAACGCCGCTTCAACGAAACCCGCCGCCGCCACCCCATGGCCGATGGCCGCCCAGTACTCGACGGCATCGCCGCCGAACGCGAATTGCTTGAGCCGCTCCGGCGCTGGGCCGAGGTGATGATCGACACCACGGCGATGACCAGCAACGACCTGCAGACCCGGATTCGCGAGCTCTTCGCAGCCCCCGAGGCCGAGGCTGCGCTCACTCTCACCATCTCGAGCTTCGGCTTTGCCCGAGGGATGCCGCCGCTCGCTGACCTCGTCTTCGACATGCGCTTTCTCGACAATCCGCACTGGGTGCCGGGCCTCAAGGAGCAGACCGGACAGGACGCTCCGGTGGGCGAGCACATCGCCAAGGACCCCGCCTTCGCCGAGGCCTTCGCCCGGATCCGCGACCTGCTGCTGCTGCTGCTCCCGCGCTATGCGGCGCAGGGCAAGCCCTATGTCCACGTCGCCTTCGGCTGCACCGGTGGACGCCACCGCTCGGTCTATACCGCCGAGACCATGGCTCAGGCCTTGCGCGGCGCGGGATTTTCGCCCACTGTCCGCCATCGCAACCTCGGCTCGCGCGCAGCCGATGCGATCGAAGGCGATCGCCGCTAGCGCCCGGCCCGGAATCGCACACCGCAGTGGAAGGCACATTGTCGGTTAAGGTAGAAACGCGTAAGGCCCCTCCACGCGCGGGCAGTTAACGGACCCTTTTTCACACATGATCGGCTTGATCCTGGTAACCCACGGCCGCCTCGCGGACCAATTCGTCGAGGCGATGGA
>JAIYEK010000326.1 GCA_027487015.1 Erythrobacteraceae bacterium
GTGATGTGGCGCGACGTGTTCCTCAGCAACAAGGGCGCGGTGCTCGAAATGCTGGGCCGCTTCACCGAGGATCTGACCGCGATGCAACGCGCGATCCGCTCCGCTGATGGCGACGCGCTGTTCGATCTCTTCACCCGCACCCGCGCGATCCGACGCGCGGTGATCGAACAGGGGCAGGACGACGAGCGCCCCGATTTCGGGCGCGATCATTAGCGATTGCGACCCCGCGCGATGGCCCGGCTGATCCTATTCAACAAGCCCTTCGGGGTCCTCTCCCAATTCACCGACCGCGGATCGCCGACGGCGCGCGCGACCTTGTCGGATTTCATCACGGTCCCCGGCGTCTATCCCGCCGGCCGGCTCGACCGCGACAGCGAGGGGCTCTTGTTGCTCACCGATGACGGGCTACTCCAAGCGCGCATTGCTGATCCGCGCTTCAAGCTGCCCAAGACCTATCTCGTGCAGGTCGAGGGCGATCCCGAGGATGAGGCGCTGGAGCCCTTGCGGCAGGGCGTCCGCCTGAACGACGGCATGACCCTCCCCGCCGATGTTGCCCGCATCGACGCGCCCGACCTGTGGCCGCGCGATCCGCCGATCCGGGTGCGCAAGGCGATCCCCGACAGTTGGCTGAAAATCACCATCCGCGAAGGCCGCAACCGGCAGGTGCGGCGGATGACGGCCGCCGTGGGCCTGCCCACCTTGCGGCTGGTGCGCTGGTCGATTGGCGACTGGATGGTCGACGGCATCGCGCCGGGCCAGTTCGTGGAGATCGCGGCATGAATTACCGCCACTCCTTCCATGCCGGCAACAGCGCCGATGTCGTCAAGCACGCCCTGCTGATCGCGCTGGTGCGCAGCCTTCAGCTCAAGGACAGCGCGCTCACCCTGATCGACACCCACGCGGGCTGCGGGCTCTATGACCTCCACGGCGATCAGGCCCAGCGTACCGGCGAGGCGGAGCGGGGCGTGATGCGCGCGCTTGCCGATCCGAGCCCTCTGCTGGAGGATTACCGCGCCGCCGTGCAGGCGGTGAATGAAGGGCCCGAGCCGCGCCTCTACCCCGGAAGCCCGCGCATTCTGGCGCAGCTGCTTCGCCCGCAAGATGCCTTGATCCTAAACGAGAAACACCCCGAGGACGCCGCTGCGCTGCGCGCCGCGATGCGCGGCACGCCTGCCGCCGTGCACGAACGCGACGCCTACGAGCTATGGCTGGCGCTGCTGCCAACGCGGACGCCTAGGGGCGTGGTGGTGGTCGATCCGCCTTACGAGCAGACCGACGAGCGCGCCCGCATCACCGCCACCCTCGCCGCCGCGCACCGGAAATGGGCGCACGGTGTGACGGTGATCTGGTATCCGCTCAAGGAACGGCCCGCGCATGCGCTGTGGAAGGACAAGCTGCGCAAGACCGGCATCCCGAAGTTCCTGAACGTCGAGCACTGGCTCTACGATGTCGATCAGCCCGGGATCTACAACGGCGCGGGGCTGTTCATCATCAACCCGCCCTATGCCTTCACCCAAGACCTGCCGCCGCTGCTCGAAGCGCTGCGCGTGAGCCTCGCACCCGAGGGGCACCGGGGCACGCTCACCGCGCAGTGGCTGGGCGGCTGAAGCAGCCCTTCCCTATCCGTTCAGGGCGTTGATCGCCGCGTAGACCTGCTTCTCGACATCCTCGCGCGGCAGGCCTGCGGGGATGGTCTCGCCGACCTTGTAGGTGATCCGCCCCGGGCGCTTGATCAGGTGGTGATAGAGCCGCCCGCTGTCGACCGCGATCGGGACGACGGGGAGGCGCAGCAGCTTGTAGAGCCCGGCAAAGCCCGCCTGGAGCGGCGGGCGAGTGCCGACCGCGACGCGGGTGCCTTCGGGGAAGATCACGAGGGGGCGGCCCTCATCCACCCGCTGCTTGGCCAGCGCCAGCATCTGGCGCAGGGTCTTGGCGCCTTCCTCGCGCGCCACCGGGATCAGGCCGTAAACCAGCGCCGAATAGCCCCAGCCGGGGATGCGGAACAGCTCCTGCTTGGCGAAGACCGCAGGGTGGGTGAACAGGCGCGGGGTGTCGATTGCCTCGAAGAAGGCCTCGTGCTTGACCGCGATCAGAACGGGGCCTTGCGGCAGCGCGCCATCAAGCACCACCTCGATGCCGAGCACCTTCTCGACGCACCACAGGTGCCACATCCCCCAGCGCCGCACGATCTCGGCCAGCCACCCGGGCCGCGCCGTGACCGCCAGCGCCGAGGCACTCACCAAGAGCGTGCTGCCGCCATAGAACAACACGTAAAAAGCAAGGCTGCGCAGGGCCGCAAGCAGGGTTTTCAAAGGTCGGCCATCCCCGCCGCGCGGCTGGCGATCAGTTTGTGATATTCGAGGAACAGCGTGCCGAGGTCGGGCTGCGAGGGCACCGCGTCGCGCACCACGGTGACGAATTCGGGCAGGGTGCGGTCAAGCTCGCCCGCGGCGCGGCGCATATGCCAGTCGGTGGTGACGAGGCGGAGCGAGCGGATCTCGTTCTGCGCGACCCACTTGGCGGTCTCGGACGCGTTGGAGCGGGTGTCGACCGCGGCAAAGCCCAGCGTGACGCAGCAGGCCATGGTTCGCGGAGACACCCCGAACTCGGCGGCGAATTCCTGCGGGCGGACTTCCTTGTCGACCCCGCTCACCAGCATCTTTTTGGCGAGGCCCCGGTCCAGCACTTCGAGGCCGCGCGCGATCCGCCCCGGGCCACCGGTGAGCGCGATCACGGCGTCGGTCTTCACCGGGTCGGCGGGCCTCGGCAAGGCGACGACGAACCACAGGAACCCGAGGGCCCAGACCAGAACGGCCAAAGAGAGAATGCGCCGGAACATCGTTTCCGCCCTAGAGCATGTCCTTGAGGGCAAGCGCAATGGTGATGCGCGCGGTGAGGCCCGCCAGCAGCACGCCTGCCAGCGGAACCGCGCCGATCGCCAGCCAATCGGCGAGCATCAGGCCGCCGCCGCTCACCATCCCGCTGCCGAGCGCGGCGAATTGCTGGCCGAGCAGCCACACCGCCCCAACGCCGAGGCCCGCGCCCAGGACGGCACCGACAATCGCCTCGCGCAGCACATCGCGCAGGAAGACGGCGGTGATCTGGCGCTGGCTGGCGCCCAAGAGGTGCATGATCTCGACGGTGTCGCGCGCCCCGGCAAAGGCGTTCCTCGCGGCAAGCCACACCGCGGCTGCGGTCGCCAATGCGACGAGCGCGACGAGGCCGAGCGCGAGCCATTGCAGCGCGGCAAGCGCGTCGTTCACCGGGCGCAGGAAATCGCCCTGCGCATCGACCCGCGCGCCGGGCACCTGCTGCTTCACCGCCGCGGCGATCCGCGCCACTTCGTCGGGCCCCGCACCGGCGGCGAGTTCGACATCAATCAGCGCCGGGATCGGCACATCGCCACTGGTCGCCGCCTCGCCGAGCCAAGGCTCGAGCATCGCGGCAAGCTCAGCCTCGGGCACGGCTTGGACTGCGGTAACGCCGGGGAGGCCGGTCAGCACTTTGACGGCAGCGGCGGTGCGGTCAGCGCGCAGATCGGGGTTGGGCTCGATCACCTGCACGCTCACCGCGCTCGACAGGCCGGCGCTCGCCGCCAGCGAGAGATTGCGCAGCGCCAAGCCCCCGGCGGCCGCAATCACCACCAGCGCGATTAGGATCGCGATCACCCAGGGGATCGGCCCGGTGAGGCGCTGCGGTGGCAGCAGCCGCGCCGCGGCCCGCCCGCGCGGCCGCTCAAGCGGGGTGTCGTCGGTCTCGGCGGGGAGCGGGGGGAGCGTGCTCATTCGGCCCCGCTCCCGCCAACGCTGCTCCCGCCGGGGTTGGGAGGATAGCGCAGCGCGCCGGTGGGGTCGGAGAGCTGGCCCTTGTGGAGGCGCATGATCAGCGAATCCGGGACTTTCTTGAGCAGGTGCACATCGTGGGTCGCGACCACCACCGTGGTGCCGACGCGGTTGTTCAATGCCTCGAACAGGCGGAGCAGCTTCCACGCCATGTCGGGATCGACGTTGCCGGTCGGCTCGTCGGCGATCAGCATCTTGGGCCGCGCGATCACCGCCCGGGCGATGGCGACGCGCTGCTGCTCGCCCCCCGACAGGCTCGGCGGCACGGCATGGGCGCGGTGCGACAGGCCGACCCATTCGAGCATGTCGCCGACCGCGCGCTGGACCTTCTTCTCCTCGGTCCCCGCAAGGCGCAGCGGCAGAGCGACATTGTCGAAGGCGGTGAGGTAGGGGACGAGGCGGAAGTCCTGAAACACCACGCCGAGGCGGCGGCGCAGTTCGGGCAGGCGGCTGTGCGGCATGGTGACCAGATCCTGCCCGAACATCCGGATCGCCCCGCGCGAGGGGGCCTGCGCTAGGTAGAGCATCTTCAAGAGGCTGGTCTTGCCCGCCCCGCTTGCACCGGTGAGGAAATAGAAACTGCCGGGGTAGAGCGTGAAGCTAAGGTTGCTCAGCACCTCGGGGTCGGTGCCGTAACGCAGCCCGACATTGTCGAATTTCACGTGACCGGCGAGGTTTTCGCTCATGAGGCGCCCCTATCAGGGGGCCGCATCGCGGGAAAGCTTCAGATCGCCTCCCGAGGCCGGGAGTTGCCGATTTACACCCCGCTATCTTGGGTCATTCTTGGTCCAATCTGGCCGCAATGTGGAAAACAGCGGGTAAATGCGGGGGTGCGGCCCAAGCGCTCTTGTGCGAAAAGGCACGAGGACTATTGCGAATTGTGACATGATCATCGCCTGCCCAGCCTGCGGCACCCGCTATGCGGTGCCCGACGCTGCCATCGGCAGCGAGGGGCGCACCGTGCGGTGCGCCAAATGCAAGCACAGCTGGTATCAGGACCCGCCCGAGGCTGACGCCGCCGTCCCGCAGGCCGCGCCCGCCCCGCAGCCGAGGCCCCAGCCGCAGACCCCGCCTCCCCCGCCACCGCCTTCGCCGCCGCCACCTCAGGCCGCGCCGGTCCGCTCGCCCGAGCCTGACCCGCAGGTCGCACCTCCTCCCCCGCCTCCCCCTCCGCCGCCGCCCGTGCGGCGCGACGAACCCGTGCCCGAACCGAGCCGCGAAGGGCCCTCGATCAGTCACTGGCGCACCCCCGAATCGACGGGTGAGGCAGGCGGTGCTGGGGCAGTGAGCCCGGACTATAGCGAAGCCGCCGCCTCGGTCGCGATGCGCGCGCTGCGGCGCGGGCTCAATGCGCAGGGGCAGACCAACCCCGCCCAGCCTGCACCGCCGCCTCCCCCGCCGCCGCCCGCCGCCCCGGCGCGCGCCGCGCCCGAGCCTGCGCCGCTCCCCGCCTTCCCCGACCTGCCCGATGCCGAGGACGACTACACCGACCCCCCGCTCGGCGATGACACGGCCTATGCCGACGATGATGACGGCGATGACGAGGGCGGCTCGCAATTCGATTATCGCGCGCCCTTCACCCGGCGGCGCAATCCCTTGCGGATGTGGACGCTGGCCGCGGTCATCTTCGCGCTGCTCGCGGGCGGCACCGCGGTCGCGGTCAATTACTACGGCCTACCCGAATGGCTCCCGCTCCAGCGCGCCACCTTCGGGATCGGCCGCCCCGGGCTGAAGCTCGATTTCCCGATCCCCGCGCAGAAGAAAGAGACCCTCCCGACCGGCGAGGAAATCTTCCAAGTGCGCGGCACGATCAGCAACACCGCGAGCGAGAGTCTCGATGTGCCCAAGCTGCTGGTGGTGTTCTCCGACCGCCGCGACCGCCCGGTGGGCGATTGGGAAGTGGTGCCCTCCAAGCGCCGCCTCGCGCCGGGCGAGACGGTCACCGTGACCGAGGCTATCTCCGACATTCCTGCCGGTGCCGCAGGCGCCGCGATCGGCTGGGCGCACCGCTGACCCCCACGGATAGGGGGGCTTTCAAAGCCACGCGTCAAAGTGCTTGCACGCAGCCAGACCCCTTGCTAGGGGCCCGCTCCTACCGCGGGGCCAGCGCTTTGGCTGCCCCGACAAACCCCGAGTGCGGTCGTGGCGGAACTGGTAGACGCGCAACGTTGAGGTCGTTGTGGGCGAAAGCCCGTGGAAGTTCGA
>JAIYEK010000149.1 GCA_027487015.1 Erythrobacteraceae bacterium
CACGCGGACCTTGTCGGCGCTGAGTTCGGGGTTGCGCCAGACGTGGATGGTGATCTCGTCGAGCGGGCCGATGGTGTATTCCTCGCTCGGCACCACGCTGCCATCGCCATAGGAGGCCGGCGGCAGTTCGCGCCCGCTGCCACCCGCACAGGCGGCGAGCAGGGTCGCCAGGAAGCCGAGAGCCAGAAGGCGCTTGAGGTTGGAAAGCTGGAACATGCGTCTTGGATCCTTGGGCCTGGCCCGGGAGCTCCGCCGGTGCGCAGGAGCGACCTGCGACACGGAACACCCAGAATTACGGGCTTCTTGTGGCTGGAAATGGTGAAGATAAGATTAGTTATACAGCGCCCAATGCGCCCCTATCCCGGATCGGGACAGCGCCCGGGCGGGCCTTAACGCGCGCGGTTAACGCCGTAACCGCCCGGATCAGACGAGGATTTCAGCCGCCGGGCCATGGCCGAGAAAGGCGCTCGGGCTGGCGGTAGCGCCGTAAGCCCCGGCGCAGAACACCGCGACCAGATCGCCCACCTCGGCGCGCGGCATCATGGCATTGTCGGCGAGGCGGTCGAGCGGGGTGCACAGGCAGCCGACGATGTTGACTTCCTCACTTGCCTCCTCCCCGTAACGCGTTGCAATCGCGGAGGGATAGTTGCGGCGCACCACGGTGCCGAAATTGCCCGAGGCCGCCAGCTGGTGATGCAGGCCGCCGTCAGTGACAAGGAAGGTCACTCCGTGGCTTTCCTTACGGTCGATGACACGGGTCAGATAGACTCCCGCCTCGCCGACGAGGTAGCGGCCGAGTTCCATGCATAGCTCGGTTTGGGCGAGGACCGGAGGCAGGTCCGCCACTCGCTCAGTCAGCGCCGCGCCGACCTTGGGCAGGTCCACAGGCATGTCTCCGGGGAAATAGGGAATGCCGAGCCCGCCGCCCATGTTGAGCTTTGGCAGGGGCGCGCCGATCGCCTCGGCCAGTTCAGCCGCGAGGCTCAGCACATTGGCCTGCGCCTCGATGATCGAATTAGCCGAGAGAGTCTGGCTGCCGGTGAAGATGTGCAGGCCCCGCCACTCGGCGCCTTGCGCAATCAGGTGCTTCGCGAGGGCGGGGACGCGCACCGCATCAACGCCGAACTGCTTGGCCCCGCCGCCCATCTTCATCCCCGATCCGGTCATGACGAAAGACGGGTTGACCCTGACCGCGATGCGCGGCGCGATGCCGAGGCGCTGGCCGATAGCAAGCGCGCGCGCGCCCTCGCCCTCGCTCTCGCAATTGAGCGTGACGCCTGCCGCGATGGCGGCTTCCAGCTCCTCGTCGCGCTTGCCGGGGCCGGCGAAGCTGATGCGCCGGGGATCGATCCTGGCCGCCTCGCACATCGCGAGCTCGCCTGCCGAGGCGATGTCGAACCCGTCCACAAGCGGGGCCATGTGGGCGATCACAGCCGGGTGCGGGTTGGCCTTGACCGCGAAGTTCACGCCGACGCGGGCCGGCAGCGCCGCGCGCAATTCGGCCATCCGCGCATCGAGCAGCGCCTTGGAATAGACGAACAGCGGCGTGCGCCCCGCCTCGGCCACCCATTCGCTCACGCGGCGCCCGGCGATGGCGAGTTCGCCCTCTACGCAATCGAAGCCGGGAGGGATCGGGCCGACGGGCTTCATTCCGCAAATTCCTTGTTGAGTTCGGCTTGCAAAGCGGTGCGGTCGATCTTGCCATTGGGGTTGAGCGGCATCGCCGCGCGCCAATGGATCATCTGCGGCTGCATGAAATTGGGCAAGTCGCGCTGGAGCCGCTTCGCGAGGTCCTCGCGCGCCGCATCATCGCCTCGCACCACAAGATGCACCGCCTGCCCCAGACGCGCATGCGGCACACCCAGCGCCACCGCCTCCGCCGCTAGCCCGGTGGCGAGCGCCGCCTCCTCGATTTCCTGCGGGCTGATGCGATTGCCCGCGCTCTTGATCATCGCATCGCGGCGGCCGGCGAAATAGAGCAGGCCATCCGCATCGCGCCGCACCCGGTCGCCGGACCAGACCGCCATCCCGCCATAATGCGAGGCCGCAGGCGCAGGCTTGAAGCGCTCCGCGGTGCGCTCGGGGTCCTGCCAATAGCCCTGCGCCACCAGCGGGCCACAGTGGACCAGCTCGCCCTCCTCGCCATCCGCAGCGATTGCGCCTGCGTCGTTCACCACCAGGATTTCGGCAAGGGGGATCGCCTTGCCCATTGAGCTGGGGTGCGTGTCGACCAACGCGGGATCGAGGAAGGTCGAACGGAAGGCTTCGGTGAGGCCATACATCGGAAACAGCCGCGCCTCGGGGAACATCGCGCGCAGGGAGCGCACCAGATCGACCGTCAGCGCGCCGCCGCTGTTGGTCAGCCGCCTGAGCGAGCCGCGGGCCTCCTCCGGCCACTCCGCCTCGGTCAGCTGCACCCACAGAGGCGGCACTGCGGCGAGCGTCGTCACGCCATGCTTGGCGCAGGCCTTCGCCACATCCTTGGGGAAGAGGAAATCGAGCGGCACCACACTTCCGCCCGCATACCACGTCGAAAGCAGCTGGTTCTGTCCGTAGTCGAACGACAGCGGCAACACGCCGAGCGTCACGTCATCCTCGGCCAGCCCGAGATAATGCGCGACGCTCACCGCGCCGAGCCACATGTTGGCGTGGCTCAGCATCACCCCCTTGGGACGGCCGGTCGAACCGGAGGTGTAGAGGATCGCCGCAAGTTCATCCGGATCGGCCACGGACGGGCCAGGCGCCAGCTCCGCGGCCTGCGCCGCCGCCAGCGACTCGCCCTCCTCCAGCAAGGCGCAGCCCGAAGGCACATCGCCCGGTTCGAGCGAGGCGAGCCGCGAGGCCGTCCCCAGCAGCATCTGCGCCCCGCTATCCGCAAGGATATGCGCGACCTGCGCGCGCTTCAGCAGCGGGTTGATCGGTACGTGCACCAGCCCGGCGCGCGCCGCCGCCAGCGGCAGCAGGCAGGTGAGCTCGCCCTTGGCCGCCCAGCTTGCCACCCGCGCGCCCCTCTCGGGCAATTGGCTTCCCAGCCATCCGGCAAG
>JAIYEK010000128.1 GCA_027487015.1 Erythrobacteraceae bacterium
CTCAGCCAGCATATCTTTATCGGCATCATTGTTGCGTTCGGCGCCTGGTTCGCGCTGCGAAAGGCAAAAGCAGGACGCGCCAGCTCCTGGGTAGCCCATGCCGCATATTGGTATCTGCCAGCCGGAATCCTCGGGCTCAAAGCGACGCCGCCTTCCCACTGCCGCCTGCTTGCCGGTTAAGGGGAGAGACCCATGTTTGCCGACATTTCTCATGAGCGACAGCAGACGCTTCTGCGCCAGCGCAACCTGTTCGCGCTGACCAGCGCGGGGCTCGGGATCGCGCTGGTGATCACCGCCGGCCTCGCCGCCACGCGGGACCGCGAAGTCGTTCTGCTCCCGACTCTGCCAAGCGCGCTGACAGTCAGCAGCGCAGGGGTCGAGGCCGACTATCTGGAGCTCGTCACTCGCGACACCGCCCTCGTCCTCCTCAATCGCAGCCCGGAAGGCCTCGATTACTGGATGGCCGAGATCCTGAAGCTCGCGGATCCTTCGAGCCACGGTCAGCTCAAGGCCGATCTGGTGCGGATCGTTGCCGAGCAGCGCGGGTCGGACGTCACCCAGGCGTTCGTGATCCGCTCGATGACCGTCGATCCCAAGGCGCTCACCTCCGAAGTGACGGGCACGCTCAAGACCTTCGTGGGCGCCCAGGTCATTGCCAGCGATGATCGCCGGTTCCGTTTCCACTGGACCTATCGCGGCCTGCGCTTGGCGCTCGCCGGGTTTGCCCAGGTTCCCACCGACAAGCAGATGAAGGAGGCCAAGTGATGGCTTGCCAATCTCCACGCCGAAGGCACCGCGCAGCGCTCTACTCGGCCGCGCTGCTCGCGGCATGCGCCACCAGCGCAAAGGCAGCGGACCAGTTCCGGCAGGCCGCCGACGGCTCGAGCATCGAATGCGCTGTCTCGGCGCGCGAGCTGACGCGCTTTGCGCTGATCGACGATCAGTTCGCCAGCGTCTCGAAGATCTCGAGCGGAACGCCCTACAATGATTTCGCGGTAACCAACGAGCCGCTGCGCGGCGATATCTACGTCTCGGTCCCCGAGACCTTTGCGGCGCGCGCGATCAGCTTCTTTGCCACCACCCGCAAGGGCTATGTCTACAAGCTTGCCTGCAAGATCGAGCCGATCCCGGCCGTTCAGGTCTTCATCGCCAACCCGGCGATTGCGCGCAGCAAGGCGGCGGACTGGGAACACGAGACCCCGCTTTCAACGAGCGCGGTGCGCCTCATTCAGGCGATGGCCAATGACCAGACGGTCGAAGGCTTCGAGGTCCGCCAGTCCGCTAATCCGCCTACACGCGTGGGCGATCTCGAGGTCCGGCTGATCGCCGATTACCGCGGCGCGAGCCTAGCTGGGCAGGTCGTCCGCATTGCCAATCGTGGGCCCAAGCGCGTCACGCTGGCCGAGGCTGATCTCGCGCCTGCAGACACGCTGGCCATCACCATTGTCGATCCTGAACTCGACCCCGGCAGCAGCACTACGGCTCTCATCGTCGGCATAAACGAAGGGGTCGGACAATGAGCGACAAAACACCCTCACCCTCCGCGATCCCGGCCCAAGCCGAACTTGTATCGGCATCGCCGGTCGCCGAGCTCAACGCCCGCACCGCGCGCCGCCAGAAGCTGCTCATGGGCGCAATCGGCGCTCTCGTCCTTGTGGGCGGCAGCTGGTTCATTCTTGGCGGCGACGACAACGCCGCCAGCAGTGATCCTGACGCCGCGCAGACCATCGACACTGCTGGCATAGTCAACCGCGACCTTGCTAACCGCGAGTTCGTCGCGACCTACAGCAACCGGATCGATGCTGTGACCCGCGAGCAGAAGGCGCTCCGCGATGCGAGCGTGCCGCGCGGCGAGATCGAAGAGCAGCTGGCAGCGCTCAAGGCCGAGAACCAGGCGATGCGCACCGACGGGCAGGCGGCAATTGATGCGATCTCGGCGGAGAATGCCGAGCTTAGAACTCGGCTCGCCAGTGGGCCGCCCGCCCCACCTCCTGCCGTGCCGCCACCGGCATATGGCCCGCAAGCGGGAGGCTACGACGCCCGCGGCCCCGCAGCAGCGAGCACTCGTCCCGCCAGTCCAACGGCCGAGAACGCCGGCCCTGCCTTTGCGCCCGGCGAAGTCAAACTGATGAGCTTTGCCTCGGAGAAGACAGGCACTGCAGGACCGCGCACAGCGAGGCCTGAGACGCCTCCCGTCGTGGTCGAGGACTCGCCCGATTATCTGCCGCCTAACTCCTATGCGCCGGCGCGCGTGATCGTGGGCGTCGATGCCTCGGCAGGGGTGTCGAGCCAGACCGATCCGCTTCCAGTGGTCCTGCGGATCACGGGCCCGGCGCGGTCGGTGATGCAGAACGGCAAGGTCTTGACCACGCGGATCGAAGGCTGCATCGTCAATGGCGCAGCCCGCGGCGATCTCTCATCCGAGAAAGTCTATGTGAAGCTTGCCCGTATGACCTGCGACCAGCCCGGCGGGCGTGTTGCGGTAAGCGAGGTCAAGGGCTTCATCAGCTTTGCGGGCAAGTCTGGTGTGCGCGGCCGCGTGGTCAGCCGCGAGGGCAATCTCGTCAGCCAGGCGCTGCTTGCAGGGATTGTCGGCGGCTTTGGGCGCGGATTCTCGGCCAACGCCAATGGCATCTTTGCCGGCCAGGTCGGCACGGGCCAGCAGCGCGGGGCACTCTCGGCAACCGACATTCTGGCGGGCGGCCTTGGCCAGGGTGCGGGCGAAGCGGCCGATACGGTCAGCCGCTACCTTATCGAGCGCGCAGAACAATACCAACCCGTCGTCGAGATGCCGACCGGCATCGCAGTCGAGATCGTCTTTCTCGACGGTGTCTTCGTGAGGAATTCCCAATGATCAGCGAAACAAACGCACCCCCCCAAAAGCGGCGCACGCGTTGGATCAAGCCAGCAGCCGGGATCGCCGGGGTGATCGCCCTCTCGGCCGCGACAGGCTGGGCCGTCGCGAGCCTCGCCTCGCCCATGAAGGCACCCGATACGGATACCGTGCGGGCCGCCCTCAAGCTGCGCCTGCCCAAAACCCCGATCGACCGGATCGCATGCGAAGGGCTCGGCGGCCTGTGCGAAGTCGCCTCCAAGTCGACGCTGTTCTACGTCGACCGGGCGGCGCGCTACCTCGTGATTGGCCGGGTCTATGACATGGAAGCGCGTCAGGATCTGACGGCGGCTCGGCTGCTTGAACTGAACCCCGATCTTCTCACGGCAGGTGCGCCACGCGCAACTCCTGGCGAGAAGGCCCCGCAGGCAGGCGCACCCACGGCGCCGAGAAAGGTCTCGCTTGCTGGGCTACCTGCCAACGGCGCGATTTCCTGGGGACCGGCCAACGGGCCGAAGGTGGTGGTCTTTACCGACTTCCAGTGCGGCTACTGCAAGAAGCTTGAAGAGGAACTGAAGGCCATCGGCGCGCGCGTCGAGGAACGGCCGATCTCGATCTTAGAAGCCGAAAGCCGCCGCGACGCCGAACGGGTGCTGTGTGCGCCGCGCCCTGAACTCTCGCTCCGGCTCGCCTATTCGGGCGGCGCGCTCGTCAATCCCAAGCCCTGTGACACGAGAGGTCTGGATGCCAACGAGGCCTTCGCCAAGGCCAATGGCTTTACCGGCACGCCCGTACTGGTGCGCCCTTCCGACGGCGCGGTGCTCGAAGGCTATCGGCCTGCGGCAGTGCTGCGCGAATTCCTCCGCCCCTCCGCCCCGGCGCTGACCTCCAAAACAAAAGGATAGATCCATGCGGCTCCCCTTCCGTTTCCTCGCCTGCGCCGGCCTTGCCGTGATGGCGAGCGCCTGCGCGACCTTCGGCACCAATGTCGAAGGATCGTTCCAGTGCCGCGCGCCCAAGGGCGACTGCGCGCCCTCGCAGGTTCTCGATGCCCGCGCGACCAGCGACATGACCACTGAGAAGAACCCGCTGCACGCCATGCGCCCGGCAATGGCCGTCGCGGCAGGCGATCGGGCACGCACATCTGAGCGCACGCTCAGGATCGTGTTCCCGGCGCGGGTCGATGAGGCGGGAACGCTGCACGACGAGGCCATTGCTTGGGCTGTGATCGAGAACCCGCGCTGGGCGGCAGAGCTGCGCCGCAAGCTTGGCCAAGAGTCCGCCGCGCCGCTGATGCGACAGCTGAAGCGGCAGCTGAAGGCGGTGCAGGCCACGGCCCAAACCGGTGCGCAGGCAGACCACATGCTCGCGGCTGACAGCATGGACGAAGCCACCACCGCCCAGTCAGACCACAGCACCCCTAACCCCGAATTCCTCATCCAGCACGACAACCATTCTGACCTTTTCCCGTTGGTCTCGCCGCCGGTATCCCCCTCCCCGGCGGACGAGACTGCGACCGGTGCTGATGCACCGGTGGCCGGGGGGCTCCATGCGACCGCGTCCCCGCATGACCCAGCCCCCCGGCTTTCCAACACCCGCGCGCCGCTCACCTTCCCGAGCATTGAAGCGATCGAGGATGCCAAGCGCGATGCAGCCGCCAGCAAGGCACAACCCGAGAAGGAGAGAAACTGATGGCCCAGCGCCTCAATATGATCGTCGACCGGGTCCTTGCAGGGCTTCTGGGCGATGCCGAACATTCCGAACCGGCGCGCCCTGCCCTGATGGTCGATCAGCTTTCAGACTGGCTGCCGTACCGGGTCTATGATCCCGCAAACCGGCTGTACCTCAATGCACGCTCGAAGGGCTTTGTCCTCTCGGTCACACCGCTCATCGGAGCCGACGAGCGCACCGGCGAGATCCTAGGGCAGTTTTTCTCCGAAGGGCTTCCACCGGGCGCGTGCCTGCAGGTGCTGCACCTTGCCTCGCCGCGCATCAGTCGGATCATCGCGCCGTGGTTTGCCCCGCGCTATCTGCAAGGCGGGGTCTATGAGGCGATTGCGCGCCACCGCGCCAAGCGGCTTTACGGTCTGGTGTGGCAATCGGGCTCGTCCGATGGGCCGTTCCATGCCCGGCACCATCAGGTGATCGTTTCGGTTGGCGTCCCGGCTGCAAAAGCGGTCAGCAATGAGGAACTTCGGCAGACCCGCGACGGCCTGATCGCCATGCTCAAATCGCTGAACCTCGGCGTGGTCGAGGTCGGGCCCGAAGCCCTCATCGCCATCATCGATGACCTCACCTCCCCCACAACGGCGCCGCAGGAAGATGCGGTTCCCTATAATCCGCACGATGCGATCGCGGCGCAGGCGATCCGGCATGACATCGAACTGATCGTGCAGGAAGACCGGATGCGGCTTGCCACCGAGCGCTTCCGGCCGACTGGCAAGCTTCACGACGGCGTGCCAGAGATCGGGACGATCTACCCTGACGCCTTCGATGTGCGCCACTTCGGCGTGCGCAACACGCCGTCGCGCTGGGCCCCCTGGGAATGCGCGCGGCTGATCGGCGATCTGTTCACTGACAAGCTGCGCTTTCCCTGCCCGGCGGCAACGATGCTGTGCCTGGTCTATCCCGATCAGGAGGCGGCGGCCGCGAAGGCAGGCTTCAAGTTCATGCGCACCACCAGCCTTGCCGAAACGCGCAGTGCGCGCTTCCTGCCGAGGATCGGCGAGCAAGCAGCCGAATGGCAGCATGTGCAGGCTGAACTGCAAGAAGGACGCCGGCTCGTGCGGGTGTTCTATGGCCTGACGACCTTCTCGCCGCTCGGGCGCGGCGATAGCGACGAGCGCGCGATAAAGTCGATCTACAAGGCGGCAGGCTGGGATCTTGCCGACGAGCGCTTCCTGCAGATTCAGGGGCTACTCGCCGCGATGCCGATGACGCTGGCCGATGGACTGGCGGCGGACATGGAGCGCCTGAAGCGCTTCAGGACTGTCCTATCGACCACCGCCGCGAACATGGCACCGATGCAGGGCGAGTATCTCGGCAGCGGCCATCCGCATCTTCTGTTCATCGGCAGACGCGGTCAGCCCTTCTTCTGGTCCCCCTTCGAGAACCAAGCGGGCAATCACAATGTCGCGATCTGCGGCAAGTCGGGATCGGGCAAGTCGGTGCTGCTGCAGGAAATGTGCGCTGCGCTGCGCGGTGCGGGCGCGCAGGTGGTGGTCATCGATGATGGCCGCAGCTTCGAGCACTCGGTCAAGCTACAGGGCGGCCGCTTCGTCGAATTCACGGTGAAGGCAGGCTTCTGCCTCAACCCCTTCTCGATGATCGACGCCTCGCGCGCCGCCGAGGACGAAGATTACCGGCTCGACTGCTTCGGGATGGTCAAGGCGATCATAGGCCAGATGGCACGGCATTCGGCCAAGCTCACCGATATCGAGCGCGGGCTCATCGACCGCGCCGTCAACACGGTGTGGAACGAGGCGGGCAGCGCCGCGACCGTCACCAGCGTCGGCCATGCGCTTGCCAGTGTTGGACACGATGTGGCGAGCGATCTGGCGACCTCGCTTGCCCCCTACATGGCGGGCGGGACCTTCGGCGCCTTCTTCGAGGGCGAGGCCAGCCTTGCGCTCGACAGCGACTTCACGGTTTTCGAGATGTCTGACCTCTCGGCGCGCGAGGAACTGCGTGCCGTGGTGCTCTCGGCGATCATGTTCATGACCAGTCAGGCGATGACCCGGACCCCGCGCCAGGTGCGCAAACTGCTGCTCATCGATGAGGCCTGGTCGATGCTCAAGGGCGGGTCGATGGGCGAGTTCGTCGAGACCTATGCCCGCACCTGCCGCAAATATGGCGGCGCGCTGGCGACAGCGACGCAGTCCCTGAACGACTATTACAAGTCAGACGGGGCTACCGCTGCGCTCGAGAACAGCGACTGGATGCTGATCCTCCAGCAGAAGCCCGAGACGATTGCCGACTTCAAGGCCTCCAAACGCCTCGACATGGATGACCGGACCGAGACGCTGATCCGCAGCCTGAAGCGCTCGGGCAACGACTACTCAGAGGTGTTCATCAAGGGCCCGGAGGTGGAAGCGATCGGTCGGCTCGTGCTCGATGAGTACTCGGCGACCTTGTTCTCGAGCTCGCCCGAGACCTTCGCGGCCATCGATGCCGAAGTCTCGCGCGGCCATCAGCTTGCCGATGCGATCGAGCAGATCGCCTTCGGCCGGTCCTGAACCGCAGCTCTCACAACATGATAAGGGACCCTCGAACGCCATGGAACTCCGTCTCGTCAACCCGGCGCATCAAGCACCGGTGCTCCCCCAGTCAGACAAAGCATCGGCGACATCCGCGCCCAAGAGCGCCTGGCAGCGGCGAGCCAGCGACCTCTGCTTCATCGCGCTGAAGGCCAGCGCCTTCATCGCCTCGAGCTACCTCATGGCCCTGGGCGCGCCGCTGCTGTTCTTCCTTGCCCTGTCCGGCGGAGACGCAGGGCTGCTGTTTGCGCAGATCGCCAACATCGCCGAGCGCTTTCTGGCGGCCGATCATGCCCGGCAGGCCGCATTCCTTGGCGAGGTCAAGGTGGTGCTCTTCGGGCTGGCCACCCTGCTTATCGCCTGGCGCCTGCCGCGCTTCCTGCGTGATCTGGGCCGCGAACTCTCGGGAGAAAAACGGTGAAGAACATATTGGCAAAAAATGGACTGCGGCGCAGGTTGCCCGCGTTCAACACCACCTCAATCGTGCTCGGGGTGAGCATGATCGGCTCGACCCTCTGGGGCGTCTGGGCGACCGACGCGCTGCTCACGCTGCAGAAACGCGAAGTGGTCACGGTTCAGCTGAGCCGCATCATGGGCGACTTCATCGAAGCCGAGGCGCGTGCCGGTCGCCCGTCCGAAGAGACGAAGCAAAACGTCGAGCTCTATCTGAAGGCGGTCGAAGCTTCGGTCGAGGCTCTGGGCCGCGACGGGCGCACCGTGCTGGTCGCCGAAGCCGTGGTGTCGGGCAGCGCGCCCGACCTTACCGAAAGTGTCCGCGCCGATGTGGCGCGGCGGGTGGCAGGCGTTCGCAATGCGCAGCCCTGATATCCTCACCTCTTCGGCCACCGCGCGCCGTCTTGTGCTGCTCGCAGGCCTTGGCGCAGGCGCGCTCGCCCTCACGGCGCTCGGTGCCTTTGCCAAAGGCCATGCGCTGATGATCAATGTGAGCCCGAGCCTCCCCTATTGGGCGCTCTGGGCCACAAAAGGCGCGGTCCCGCAGCGCGGCGACATCATCCTATTTGTGCCGCCGCCCTCCCCGCTGCTCGAGGCGCATTTCGGCAAGGAGCCCAAGCCCTTCGGCAAGGTGGTGAGCGGGGTGCCCGGCGATGTCGTGACCCGCAAGGACCGCGCCTTCTTCGTCAACGGACGCCTAGTGGCGACGGCCAAACCGGTGAGCCGCCGCGGCGAGGCGCTTGCGCTCGGCCCAACCGGAACGGTGCCGAAGGGCTGCTATTTCGTGACCACGCCGCACAATGACAGCTTCGACAGCCGCTACGTGGCGATCGGATGGGTCTGCAAATCACGCATCCTCGGGGTCGGGAGGCCGATCCTGTGAAGGCGCTCCTCTCTTCCACAGCACTATGCCTCGCCTTTAGCGCGCCAGCGGCCGCGCGCGACTATGGCCAGCATGGGACACTCTGGCCCGTCATTGAGCCCGATCTCCTCACGCAGATCGAAGCGCGGCTGACCCACCTCGAAAAGACGGGCGAGACCGCGCGGCTCAACGAGCAACTGAAACAGCGCACGATTGCGCGGGTCAATCGTCCCGAGCCGGTCGCGGGTATCACGAACGCTTTAACCGCCCGGAGGTGGGACTTCGATCCGACGATCAGCGCGGATCGGGACATTGCTGACGAAAAGGGCCGCATCATCATAGCGGTCGGCACGCAGGTCAATCCGCTCGACACGGTGCGCCTGCGCAGCTCCCTGGTGTTTCTCGACGGCGACGACCCGGCGCAACTCGCCTGGGCGAACCAGCGCTACGGGACCACGTCGGCGAAGTTCATTCTGGTGCGCGGCGCGCCGCTCGCACTGATGAAAGCGCGCCAGCGCCGCTTCTATTTCGACCAGGGCGGGACCCTCGTGAAGCACTTCGGCATCCGCGCCGTTCCGGCCGTGGTCGAGCAGCAGGGCCGCGTGCTCCGCGTCAGCGAGGTTCCGATCAAACCCCGGGAGCGCAAGCCATCATGACCCCCAGAAATCGTTTTCTCACATGGATTTGTGGCGCGCTTCTGACACTGGGCCTCAGTGTCCCAGCCAGCGCGGATGCCGGCCCGGGCAAATGCACGGGCAAGTTCGTCGATCCGATCACCGACATCTGCTGGTCGTGCCTGTTCCCGATCTCGGTCGGCAGTCTAAAAATCTGGCC
This sequence comes from Erythrobacteraceae bacterium, assembly GCA_027487015.1. GTDB lineage: Bacteria > Pseudomonadota > Alphaproteobacteria > Sphingomonadales > Sphingomonadaceae > Erythrobacter. The sequence goes on from JAIYEK010000128.1 coordinate 9,239, forward strand.
ATCAAACCGTCCGGACCCCGACAACCCCGATCTTCCGGTTTGCCTGTGCGGGATCCGTCCCGGGATCGCGATGGGATTCTGGGAGCCCGTGCGGCTTGCCGACGTCAGCATGAAGCCATGGTGCTTCGTCAACCTGGGCGGGATGAAGATCGACCCCGGTTTCGACATCGGGTTCAAGACAATGGCCGGGCCTTCGGCGGTGGGCGGCGCAACCCAGTACCATTCGCAGTGGCATGTCCACTGGTACGCCTACCCGCTGATCTACTGGATGGAACTCGTTGCCGATTTCCTGTGCCTTGAGGCAGGCTCGGTCGACATTCTCTATGTGAGCGAGATCGATCCGCTGTGGCAGGACAGCGAGCTCACCGCGATCATCAACCCCGAGAGCGTGCTGTTCGCAAATCCGCTGGCACTGGCTGCTTGTGCGGCAGATTGTGTCGCGGCTACATCAAAATTGCCGAGCGACGACCTGTTCTGGTGCGCCGGCTGCCAGGGCTCGATGTATCCGCTGAATGGCAATGTCTCGGCGACGATCGGCCATGTCCAGGCCTCTCGCCTCGCTTTGTCGCGCTTCTCCTACAAGCTGCATCGCCAGCTCGTCGCCTGGGGCACAATGGGCAGCAAGGGTCTTTGCGGCAAGTATCTCATGCCTGTGATGAGGAAGCAGCAATACCGCTTCCAGGGCACCAACCCCAATCCCCAGACCAAGGGCCGCTATGCCTGCGCGCCGATTGGCGCCTCCACCACCTTCATGTCAGCAGGTCAGGTCTACCCCGCCATTGGCGAGGATATGGGCTACTTGGTCTGGCGCAAACGGAATTGCTGCGCCCTATGAAAAAGCTCTGCACCTTTCCTGTACTTATGATTTTCATAAGCCTTGCGGCAATCTGCGGCGCGGCTGCGCAGACCCTCGGCCCCGAGCTCGATCTCGCTGCCATTCGCGCAAAGGCACAGAGTGATGCAGGCGAAGCCGAGGCGCTTGCTGCTACGGCCCGTGCGCGAGCCAAGGCCGTCATGGAGGAGGCCGATGCGAGTGTGCGTGCGGCGCAGACCCATGGCCAGAACTACGCGCAGGCGGCAATAGCGGCAGCGAAGCCGCCATCGAACGACATATTCGATTTCGACCGGATGGTGGTCGATGCCGGGACAGTGGCAAAAAGCGAGTTCGGCGAAGCACCGCGCTTCATTGCCTTTGCGTCGCTCGCAATGCCGCCAGCAGCCCTGAAACAGATGATCCGCGACGTGAATGCTGCAGGCGGTGTGGTCGCGCTGCGTGGCTTTCCACAAGGGAGCGCCAAGGCGTTCACTGAGGCGCTCGGGAACCTCGCGCTCGATCAGGACACGCTCGGACAGGTGGGGATCGACCCCCGGCTGTTCCGCGCGTTCAATGTGACGGCCGTCCCGACCTATGTGGTCGCGAGCAGCGACTTCGACCTGTGCGACGGGTTCGATTGCCAGACCACAGTGCCACCGCATGATCGCATCAGCGGCAACGTGAAACCCGCCTTCGCGCTTGAGACCATCGCCCAAGGGCAAGGTCCGGCGGCGCGCATCGCCTCCCAATATCTTGGCCGCCTTGAAAGGACCGGGCAATGATGCGCTGCATCCTCTTCGGCGTCGCAGCCCTCGGCGCCTGCCTCGCCCCCGCCGCACAGGCCCAGACCGCGCCGCAGGGACCTAAAACCACCGAGGCTGCCAAGGCCGAAGGCAAGGCCTTTGGACGGGAGCAGGCTGCGGCAGCGCAACAGGCGGCGACTACCCGCCCGGACGCCGAAAGGATCCCGAACTTCAGCAATGCGCCGGCTGAAACCCGCTACTTCGATGATCCGGCGCACATGGAGCGCAAAGGGGCACGCCAGGCCAACGGCGACACGGGCTATCGCACCATGCGCGATTCCATGGAGCGGCGCGCGCGCTTCGCTCCAGAGGACCTCGATGGTGTCATTGCCCGCAGTGCACGTATCAGCGCCGATCCAATGTCCTACACCAGTGGTCTGGCCGTGACCGGCGCGGCGGGGCGCTGTGTTCCTTTGCCGCCCGGCAGCAGCGGCGGCGCGCGATACATGGCAACCTGCAATGTCGGCTATACCGCCAGGGAAGACAGCCTCGCGATCGACACTGTCTGCCCCGAGTGCTCGAAAATCATGCAGGAGTTTGCCCAGAAGGCGCAGCTCATGAACAACCTCAACATCAACTCCTGCGAGATGGCGCAGGGTCTGGTGGGCGGGATCTGGCCAAAGGGCGACCTCGCGGACAAGGCGATCTGCGAGGCGATCGGCAACTCCGAGGGCATCTTCACCGACTATGCCGCAGCCAAGCATGGCTGCGGCACCAGGGGGCAGCGGGCGAGCACCACGGCGCAAGGGGCCGGCAAGTATGACGACGTCAATCCGGGCGTCGCCAGAAACTACACCTGGACGATTCTCAAGAAGTCGGCCTTCTTCTCGCCGGGCGGGACCTTCGACCGCGAACTCGCTGAATATGCGATGACGCTGCTCGGCACGATCATCTACATCCCGCCCACCGATGATCAACCGGGCAAGTTCGTGCCGATCGCAGGCGATGCCTCCTCGACCTTGGTTACCTCGCTGCTCGATGGCACCAGCGGCAGCAATGTGCTCATCTATGACTGCGACGAGCCCGACAAATGCCTCGATCCCGGCTTCAAGCCATTGAGCCTTTCGGCATCCAAAGCGCTTCGGCCGCGCGTATCAGCACTGATCGCCGGGATGGTGGACGCGATCCGCGAAGACACGCCGATCACCGAGGCGCAGAAGGAACTGCTCCAAGTCGCCTCGATCCCGCTTTACAAAATCCTGACCGTTCAGGCGGCCTACGGGCGCGGCATGCCGACCGATGACCGCGAGACCCTCGCCGAGATCGCGAGTGTCGATCTGTTGTTCGCGGTGCTCGACCGGATCGTGAGTGAATCCGGCCGCTCGATGTCGAGCTTTATCGGCGCCGACGAAGCCAAGATCGCGATGTGGCAGGGTCAGGTCAATGTCGTGCGGCAGGCGCTGGCAGACCGGCAGGCCAACACGCATCTGAAGGTCGGCGCGATCATGCAGATCATCGAGAAGACCGCCTTCATCGAGAATGTGCTCGCCGCCTCAATATCGCCCGGGATGTCCGCCTCGCTCGACTGGTCGCGCGGCGTGCAGTCGCGCGCGCTCTCCCAGTAAACCTTAGCCGCAAGGCCGCCTCGCGAGGAGCGCAGCACGATGGTCGAGATCTTTACGGTTGGCGGCGGCGATTACCTCGCCAACGTCTTTCAGGCGGTGGCGGCCTGGACCGGCAATGGCGGCTACAAGAGCCTGCTGCAGGTCGTGCTCGTCATGGGCCTTGCCCTGTCGGCGATCACGCTGGCGTTCAATCAGGACTGGCGCGCCTGGATCAACTGGTTCCTTGGCGCCACGCTGATCTATTCGTGCCTTATGGTGCCGCGCCTTGATGTGCGCGTCACCGACCGGATAAACCCCGGCCTTGCACCGGCGACGGTCAGCAATGTGCCGCTCGGCCTTGCGTTGATGGCGAGCTTTACCAGCCAGGTGGGAGACTACCTCACGGGCTCGGCCGAGATCGTGTTCGCCCTGCCGGGCGATCTCAACTACTCGAAGAACGGGATGATCTACGGCGCGCGGCTCTATGACGCGGCGCGCTCGCTGCGCATCTCGGACCCGGAATTTGCGGCCAACCTCGATGAGCATTTCCGGCAATGCGTCTTTTATGACGTGCTCCTCGGCCGCTATTCGATGAAGGAACTGGCCGAGAGCGGCGACATCTGGAACACAATTGCCCCGGGCAGTCAGGCGCGGGCGCAGCGCTTTCTCACCCGTGATGCGGGATCGGGCGCGGTGACGGCCAACATCGTCACCTGCCGCGAGGCCTATGGCGCGCTCAATGCCCAGTGGGCGAGCCTCGTCGACAGCATGGGGACGGTGTTCGGCCGTCAGCTCTATCCGAACCAGACGGCGACCCTCGCCAGGGCCAAACTCTTTGCCGATCTGCCGGTCGCCTACCAGTACCTCACCGGGGTCTCGTCGAGCGCGACCGATATCTTCAAACAGACGCTCACCATCAATGCGATGAGCCAGGCGATGCATTCGATGTCGGCGACGAGCGGTGCTGGCAACGTCGATGTCTATGCCCAGACCCGCGCCGACATTCAGACCGAGCGGACCTATGGCTCGATTGCCAGCAATGCGATGAAGTGGGTGCCGCTGCTCAATATCGTGCTGACCGTCCTGTTCTACGCCCTGTTCCCCGTGCTCTTCCCGTTGTTCCTGATGCCGAAGACCGGACCGATGGCATTGAAGGGCTATATCACCGGCTTCTTCTACCTTGCCGCGTGGGGTCCGCTGTTCGTGATCCTCCACATGATCCTGATGGTCAAAGGATCGGCCGACATGACGGCGGCAACCGGGACAAACGGCATCAGTCTGGCAAGCTTCACCGGCATGGCCGACGTCAACAGCGATATCGGCCTTCTGGCGGGATATCTCATCGCCTCGGTCCCGTTCCTTGCCGGCGGCGTCGCCAAGGGCGCGATGGCGATCTCGCACCATACCACGAGCTACCTCAATCCGAGCCAGAACGCGGCGGAAGAGGCCGCCCGCGAGGCAAGCACCGGCAATGTCTCGCTCGGCAATACCAGCTTCGAGAATTCGAGCGTGCTAACCCGCCAGTTCGCGCAAGGGACCGTGGCCCCCAGCTTCACCTACGGCGCGCCGCAGACCCGCACGGTCAGCGACAGCGGCTCGGTGACCACGAGCTTCGGGGAGGCAAGCTACGATCAGCTTCCGAATTCGAGCTATCCTTTCAGCCCGACGCTGGGGCAGGAATTCACATCGCGGCTCTCGACCATGGCTTCGCAGGCGCGTGCAAACAGCGAAAGCTATGCCAACGTCGCCGCGGAATCGACCAGCAGTGCGGTGAGCAGGTTCCGCGAGCTCAGGGAGCAGTTCAGCAAGGGCAATTCCTTCGAGAGCGCCATCGGCACTTCGACCTCGGACAGCATCCAGACCGCGTTCAGTGAGGTCGATCAGGCTTCGACCAACCTGCAGCGGCAGTTCGGTCTGTCGCGCAGAGCGGCTGATGACATCTCTACCGCATGGTTCCTTGGCGGCGAGGCAGGTGCGAATGCTGGTCTGACGAATGGAGTGGCGTCGGCTAAGGTGGGATTGAAAGGTGGAGGTACAAAGACCTGGACCGACAGTGACGTTGGCATTGCTTCGGAAGACCGTTCTCGGATCTTCGGGAGCCTGTCTCAAATGTCGGATAGCAGAAACTGGTCTAGCACGCGCGATGGCTTCGTCCGATCGGTCAGCACCTCGTCTAGCTCGACAATCTCGAGCACCGCGAGCGGCTTGAATGCCTCTTTGACAGAAGCACAAAGCTACACAGTCGAAGCGCGGCGTGCCGAAGAGCTTGCCAATCGCCTCGAAAGCCAAGCATCGTTCTTCGAAGGCGACAGCGCAGCTGGCAACCTCAACCTGTCGCAAGCCTATCGTGACTGGGGCTTGGCCGAAATCGAGGGCAATCGCGATTTCTACGGCACCGCGCGGTTCGACGACGTCGCTTTCCAGCTTAGCCCGGAAGGCCAGGCATTGCAGGGCAAATTCATCGAAAGCTATGCCGGGCAACTCCGCGACGGGATCGAAGATCGCCTTGCCTTACCCGCTGGACAGTCCGTTTCCCGTCCTTCGATCTCTGGCGCAAGCTCAGTGCGCGGGCGGGCGCAGATGGGTGGAGGAAATCCAGTTACGGTCCCTCAGGTGGACACGGGTAACATCCAGGGTGAGGTACAGCGAACTCGGGCGGCCGGTCGCCAGGCGATAGGCGGCGCGAGATCGCGCCTGGACGCTGTCACGGAAGGCGCCAAGGGCGCGAGTGCGCAGGCAGCCGATGATGTGAAAGAATGGTGATCGTCGGATGCCCACGGCCCGAATGACGCGCCAGCCAGAAAATCGAAGACTAACACGAGGAGGGAAACGCAAAACATCGTGAGCTAACCGGACCACCGGCAGGCAAGGCAGCGCTGACCGTGGCGCCGATGTGATGGTCACCATCAGCCAATCGCTCAGCAACACAAAATCTTGGGCTCAGCCAAGGGCTTTGCTTTCCTTCTTCAACTCAGTTTGCAGAACAAACTCTTGGTAAAAAGCTGAACAAGCCTAACGCGATTTTAAGGGCTTTGCAGCCATCACCGGCCCCGTGAAAACGGGACGATGATTGCATGAACGCTCCTTTCGATGCCGCCGCCGCGCTCGGGCGCAAGGCGCTTAGCTCACCGGCGCCTGATCACCAGGTGGCGGTGATCGGCCTCGGCTATATCGGTCTGCCCACCGCCGCGCTGCTCGCTTCCTACGGCTGGAGCGTTTGCGGCGTAGACGTGTCGCAGCGCGTGGTCGACACGGTCAATGCGGGCGGCGTGCATATCGAGGAACGCGATCTCGACAAGCTGGTTCATGATGCGATCACCGCGCAGACGCTGGTCGCCTCCACCGAAGTTCCCACCGCAAGCTTCTACATGATCGCCGTGCCGACCCCGCTCGGTGAGGGCAAGTCGCCCGACATCTCCTATGTCGAAGCCGCCGCCCGCGCGATCGCGCCCAAGATCCTGCCCGGCGCTTGCGTGATCGTCGAGAGCACCTCGCCGGTTGGCACTACCGAAAGGGTCGCTGCCATCATCGCCGAACTGCGCCCCGATCTGGTCGTCCCGCGCGATGGCGGCGATGACGAGGCGGACATCGCGCTCGCCTATTGCCCCGAACGCGTGTTGCCGGGTCGGATCGTCAATGAACTCGTCCACAATGACCGCGTCATCGGCGGCGTCACTTCCGCCTGCGCCGAACGGGCAGCGGTGCTCTACACCAGCTTCGTCAAGGGCGATTGCCTCTACACCACCGCGCGCGTGGCCGAGACTGTGAAGCTGGTCGAAAACTCGTTCCGCGACGTCAATATCGCTTTTGCGAACGAGCTGTCGATGATCGCCGATGTGATCGGGGTGGATGTGTGGGAGGTGATCCGCCTCGCCAACCGCCACCCGCGCGTCAACATCCTGCAACCCGGCCCGGGCGTCGGCGGGCACTGCATCGCGGTTGACCCGTGGTTCCTGGTGGCGGGCTCGCCTTCAGCCGCCCGTCTGGTGCGCACTGCACGCGAGGTGAACGACCACAAGGCGGTCCACACCGAAGGCAAGATCCGCGCGCTGCTCGATGCCGCGCCGGATGGCAAGGTCGCGCTCCTCGGCCTCGCCTTCAAACCCGATATCGACGACTTCCGCGAAAGCCCCGCGCTTGAGATCGCCGAGGCTCTGGCCCACACCCACGGGGACCGCATCCTCGTGGTCGAACCGTTCACCGATGAATTGCCCAAGGCATTTGCCGGCACGGGCACTGAGCTGGTGACGCTTGACGCAGGCCTGCGGCAGGCGGAGATTGTCGTCGTGCTGGTCGATCACACCGCCTTCAAGCATCTTGGCCCCGAGGATCTCACGGGCAAGCTCGTGTTCGACACGCGGGGCATGCTGCGGCGATGAGCTATACGGGGAGCGCATCCGGGGGGAAGCCGCGGATCGTGGTGACCTTCGGCACCCGGCCCGAAGCGATCAAGATGTTCCCGGTGGTTTTCGCCCTGCGCGAGACCGGGCGGTTCGACGTGAAGGTGGTGGTCACCGCTCAGCACCGCGAGCTTCTGGACTCGGTGTTGGCGCTCGCCGGGATCACCCCTGACATCGACCTCGACCTGATGCAGCCCGACCAGTCGCTCGACGGTCTCGCGAGCCGCATCCTGACGCGCTTCGGCGAGGCGCTGGACTGCTTGCGGCCGGACCGTGTGCTGGTGCACGGCGATACGCTTACCACCATGATGGCGGGCATCGCGTGCTATTTCCGGCGCATTCCGGTCGGCCATGTCGAGGCGGGTCTGCGCAGCGGCGACATCTATTCGCCCTGGCCCGAGGAGGTGAACCGGAAGGTCACCGGCGTGATCGCCGATCTGCACTTCGCCCCCACCGAAACTGCCGCCGCCGCGCTGCGCGCCGAGAATGTGCCTGACAGCGCCATTCGCGTCACCGGCAACACGGTGATCGATGCACTGCTCTTCGCACAGAGCCGGATCGCCGCCGACCCCTCGCTCGCGCCTGCGATCGCCCCGCTCAAGGAACGGTTTGCGGGCAAACGGATCATCGCGGTGACCGCCCACCGGCGCGAGAATTTTGGCGCGGGAATGCATGAGATTGCCAAAGGATTGCAGGCGCTTGCGTCGCGCGATGATGTTGCAATCATCTATCCGCTCCACCCCAATCCCAATGTCGGCGAGGTGATGCGCCCGACGCTTGGCGGGTTTGACAATATCGCGCTGATCAATCCTCTGGATTACCTAGATTTTGTCGCGATGATGGCAGCGAGTTACATCGTGCTGACCGATTCAGGCGGCATCCAGGAAGAAGCACCCAGCCTCGGCAAGCCGGTGCTGGTCATGCGTGACACGACTGAGCGACCTGAAGGCGTCGCTGGCGGAACAGCGCTGCTGGTTGGCGCGGACGCTGGTGCCATCGTTGCGCAGACGACACGCTTGCTTGACGATCCGCAAGCCTATCAGGACATGGCCCGAGCACATAATCCCTATGGCGACGGCACGGCCAGCACACGAATTGCCGAACTGATCGCTACCGTGAGCTGACCAGCCAAAGCCCAAAGCTCACGCCGTCTTTGCTTTCCCCCGTCCGAACCTCTGTCGCCGGCAAACGAGTATCACGAGATGGGATGGCTATGCACCGCGCTTACCGGATTATCAGAGTGTATCCGCCTTGATAGAGACCAATCGAAGCGCTCCTCGAGGAGGCGGCTGCTTTCCGGACCATACGGTGGGAAGTGCGAGATAAGCTCTTCGAATATGGTGTGCTTGGCGTGGCGCCGATTATACTTGAACTCGATCTCAGCGAGGAAGGTCCACATGTGAGCGCGCGACACTTGCCTCGCTGCGCGAAGCATACGGCGCACCGTCGACCAATAAGTTTCAATTTCATTATTGGTATGGCCACGAAAATCATGAAACGCGACGGAATGGTTGATCTGGATATGTTCAAATCCGCGTTGCGCCAACGTTCGATAGCCAGACAGCATGTCAGTTACGACCTTCGAACCTGGCCTGATGCGGGCCACGAGGTGCGGAATGAGCGTTCCTGACTTCCGATCAGGTATGATTGCCGACAGAACTTGACCGTCGCATGCCAAGCCAAGAACGATAACGGCGTCGTTCGGCTCCCCCGCAGTGTTTGCAATGTAACGGAGATGTACCTCATCGATATGAACGGTCTTGCCCTCGCCCCCTAGCTTATCCGGCCGCACCATAGCTGCCATGTGCACCCTGATCATTCTGCAGAGCCGATTCGAGCTTTTGTGACCGATCCCCAGTTGCCTTCGTATAAATCCCGCGCGCACTCCAATCGACGTGTTGGAGAAAAGAAAGAAGGCATAAAACCACGCCATAAGCGAAAGGTTGGACCGATACATTACGGTCCCCTTGAGTGGTGAGACTTGCTTTCCGCAGGCATGGCGCCATTTCTTGGTGCCCTTGATCCGAGACCAGTGACCAAGCTTACCGCAGCGTGGACAAGGCGAATGGGTTCCAAATCTTGCGTCGAAAATGTGCTGGAGACAGGCCTCTTCGTTCGGAAACCGCTCGAAGAACTGGGCAATTCCGAACGATTTGAGTCCCTGCGCCACGTCATTTGCTCCGAAGATCTTCGGTGTCGACCGGGTTGTCGGTCCGCATCGTCAGATTAGGAAAGGCTCTGAGCATGTCCCAATAAATCTGCGCCGATCGATGGCGTCGATTATACCGGAACAGAAACTCGCTGAGATAGAGCCATGCGTGAGCCCGCGACGCAAACTTGTGGTGGGTCTGAAACGGCCAGAGAAAATAGGACAAGAAGCCCTTGATTGCGTCTGTTTCCTGCTCGTTTTCAATGTAATAGCATGGACGATATGTTGCGCGGGGTGGTCGAGTGCCATATTCTGAAAACAACCGCGCCGTACGGTAAGATGTCGTGAAAAGTTCGCCGTGATCGGGCACCATTTTTGCCAAGGCCTCAAGTGCAATTCGCTGCCGTGAATATCCTATCACCTCGCAAACTACCTTGCCGTCACACGCAGCGAACAGGATATTGGCGCGATTACGAGCGGAAGTGCCGGACCGGACGCGATATAGGCTTTCGACCCTCACCTCGACAGCCTGCCCCGCCTTTGCAATCGGGGTGCTGCGCTCGAGTTCGGCGAGATGCCAACGGATTCTTTGTGCCATGTGGAAAGCAGCACCATGACCAATTCCAAGATGGCGTTCGAGGAAGCCCGCGCCCACGCCCTCGTGCGAGTTTGCAAAGTGCAGCATCGCGTAGAACCATAAGCGTAGCGGCAGCTTAGTGTAGTTGAATAATGTGCCAGCAGTCGGCGAAACAAATACCCCGCAGCATAGTAGGACATAACGGCCATTTGATCTCTGATGCCACTGACTAATACCACCGCATTTTAAGCAGATCTTACCTTGCCCGAAGCGCACTTCCATCAAATATTCCCGGCAAGCATCTTCTGTGGCGAAGTGACTTGCGACATCCTCGAGGCAAGTTCCATCGTAGCCAGGGCGGGCAAGACGCGATCTGGCTGGAGGGTATCCTAGATCAAATGGCATGGACGAGGTCCGTCCTTTGGATTTGGTTGGGGACTAGTGGGGAGTGGGGCGGGGTCGGCCGAGTAAAGCGATTTGCTTTGCCGAAAACCATGCAAAAGCTGCTTTCTGACGTATGGTCATGCTCTTTGTGTTACCCGCTCAAGTTCTCCGCTGTCTGTAAGGCCTGCCCCTTATGGGCACTCAAAAGGACATGCCGAAACGAATTTGATGCCGGAGTGCCGACAATGGGCTAGCCGCATTAAATCGAGAAAATGCGATCGCAGTCTCAAATGATCCTCGATTTCCAACTGAGCTGTGTGGACTCGCTGTCGATACCGCTACCGCGGCGGTTTATCCTCAAACAGATCCAGCTGGCGCTATGAAACTCGGTATGCCGACAGATGTAAAGTTGCGGCACCGCTTCGTCACCCTGATCAATCGAGCGGCGGAGCGCTGCTTATCACCCGATTAGCTTCCTGCTGCCCCTTCACGCCTCCTTTCGCCAGTCTCCGGTGGTGCACACCAAGGCAGGCGGTTAACTAAGCCAAACAGACGGATGAGGCGACAGCCTGTGACGTTTCGGTTGGGCGAGGCGATTGGCAGAACAGGATGTTCTCAAAGTCCCAGTGTAGAATAGGCGCAGCATCTTCTCGCAAAGCCAAACTTGCTTGTTTCATGCGGAGGAGCGTGTAGCGCAGTGCCATGCAATCCCGGACCCTCGTCGAACGGTTCGATCTCCAAAGTGTCCTTGCCGCTTACAGATCCTATATCAGAATGTATATATGATGTTATTTTTTGGTTCGGCAAAGTAACTTCAATGATGTTGCATTCATCGTGATGACCATACTTCCCGATCGAAAATCGTTCGATATAGTGAACGTTGCAGGCAATTGATTTTAAACAAGCCGCATCTGATCGGGATTATATTTTTTAAAGAATTACCTAACGTGATTTCGGCCATTGCCGGGCTAATGAGGCACAATGAGCAAACATTCCAACTTTCAGACTGATGCCCTCATCGCCGAGGATATCGACGCCTATCTCGAACAGCACCAGCACAAGAGCCTGTTGCGTTTCATCACCTGCGGCAGCGTGGATGATGGCAAGTCGACCTTGATCGGGCGGCTGCTGTACGATTCCAAGATGATCTTCGAAGACCAGCTCGCCGCGCTGGAAAGCGACAGCATCAAGCATGGGACGCAAGGGAACGAGATCGACTTCGCGCTGCTGGTGGATGGTCTTGCCGCCGAGCGCGAACAGGGGATCACCATCGACGTCGCCTATCGCTTCTTCACCACCGAAAAGCGCAAGTTCATCGTCGCCGATACGCCGGGACATGAACAATATACCCGCAACATGGTGACCGGCGCCTCGACCGCAGACCTCGCGGTGATCCTGATCGACGCAAGGAAGGGCGTGCTGCAACAGACGCGGCGGCATTCGTACCTCGTCCACCTGCTCGGCATCCGCCATGTGGTGCTGGCGGTGAACAAGATGGATCTGGTGGGCTATGATCAGGCGACGTTCGATGCCATCCTTGCCGACTACCGCGCCTTTGCCACCAGCATTGGCATCACTACCTTCACCGCGATCCCGATCTCAGGCTTCAAGGGCGACAATATCACCGCGCTGTCCGCCAATACTCCTTGGTATTCCGGCCCTGCACTGATCGAGCATCTCGAACCGGTGGAGGTCGACGCCGCCGCCTCGCAAGCTCAGGCCTTCCGGATGCCGGTGCAGTGGGTCAATCGCCCCAATCTCGATTTCCGCGGTTTCGCCGGGCAGATCGCCAGCGGCACCATCCGGGCAGGCGACCCTGTGCGGATCGTGCCTTCGGGCAAGACCAGCACGGTCAAGGCGATCACCACCTTCGACGGCGATCTGGACGAAGCGGTCGCGGGCCAGTCGGTCACTCTCACTCTTGCCGACGAGGTCGATTGCAGCCGCGGCGACCTGATCGCTGCCGCGGGCGATCCGCCGCAGGCCTCCGACCAGTTCTGCGCCACCTTCGTCTGGATGGACGAGGAAGCGCTGAAGCCCGGGCGCGCATATTGGCTGAAGCTCGGCACGCAGATGGTCACCGCCACCGTCCAGCCGCCCAAATACGAGATCGACGTCAACAGCCTCGAACATCTCGCGGCCAAAACCCTCAGCCTCAACGCCATCGGGGTCGCCGAATTCGCGACCGATCGCCCGATCGCCTTCGAGCCCTATGCTGCCAACCGCCATCTCGGCGGGTTCATCCTGATCGACAAGTTCACCAACGCCACAGTCGCGGCAGGAATGATCGAATTCAACCTGCGCCGCGCGGACAATGTCCACTGGCAGCCGGTCAGCATCTCCCGCGATGACCATGCGGGCATGAAGAACCAGAAGCCCCGCGTGCTGTGGTTCACGGGGCTTTCGGGCAGTGGCAAATCGACCATCGCCAACGAGGTCGAAAAGCAGCTTTACCTGATGAATCGGCACACCTTCCTGCTCGATGGCGACAATGTGCGCCACGGCCTCAACCGCGATCTGGGCTTTACCGAGGCCGACCGGATCGAGAACGTCCGCCGCGTGGGCGAGGTGGCCAGGCTGATGGCGGATGCTGGGTTGATCGTGCTCACCGCCTTCATCAGCCCTTTCCGCGCCGAGCGCGAGATGGTCCGCAAGATGCTTCCTGAGGGAGAGTTCATCGAGATCTTCGTCGACACCCCGCTGGAAGTCGCCGAGCGACGCGACGTGAAAGGCCTCTATAAGAAGGCGCGGTCCGGCCAGCTCAAGAACTTCACCGGGATCGACAGCCCCTACGAGCCGCCCGAGCGACCGGAGATCCGCGTCAACACCGTGGACATGACCCCGGAAGAAGCGGCGCGCTTCATCATCCAGCAGATCCTGCCGCTCAAATGACGCTCACAGCGATGACCGACGCCGCGCTGGCTGCGCACCTTGCCGCGGAAGCGGGGCGGCTGCTGATCGCGGTGCGCGAAGGCTCGGGCCTGATGGGCAAGGCGCTCGGTGTGGCGGGGGATGCGGCGGCAAACCGCTATCTGTGCGATGCGATCCGCACGGCGCGGCCCGACGACGGCCTCCTTTCGGAGGAGGAGAAGGACAATCCCGTCCGCCTCGCCAAATCGCGGGTGTGGATCGTCGATCCGGTCGACGGCACCCGCGAATACAGCGAGGGGCGCGGCGATTGGGCGGTGCATGTCGCGCTCAGCGTGGATGGCGCGCCGGTGCTGGGCGCGGTGGCGCTCCC
>JAIYEK010000292.1 GCA_027487015.1 Erythrobacteraceae bacterium
AGGTGGTGCCGCTTACGTGACTCGAACACGTGACCCCATCATTACGAATTTAGCTGAAGCGATCTTATAAATGATTTTATTTCATATAGTTGCTGTCTGAAATTGGCCTTGCGGCTGGTCCGACCCACAGACAACCCAAACTCGGTAGCCAGCGTGTTTCGCCAGTTTCAAAGCCAACGTGCTTTCACAAGGATCAGCGTTCGGAAAGCGACCCGGTCAAAACCCGGATCAGTATGTCTGCTCCTGCGATCTTTGACCCAAAAGCCGCCATTCCGCTAGCGACCCCATTTAAGACTCGCGTTGGCTCCCGCGCCTCGCTGCATGCCGACCGCCTAGGGGCAACACTATGGTGGTCAGCTCACCTCGAAACCGACGGTGCCGCTCATCGCGTGGCCGTCTGCGGCGGCGGCCTGCCAGCGCACTTCATAGGAGCCGGTGGGCAGCGGCTTCTTGAGGGTCAGTGTCAGGGTCTTGCCGTCAGCCGACCATGCGAGGGTGAAGTTGCGGATCGCCATCTCGCCGTGGTCCTTCATGCCGGGCATCGCGGTCATGATGATTGCGGCGCTTGCCTTGGCGGGGACGACTGGCTGGCTGAACGTGAGGGTGATCGCTTTGGGCGCCTTAGCCGCGGTACCGGCAGCGGGGGTCGAGGCGTCGAGCTTCACATGGGCGAGCAGCGGCGCCGCGGGGGCCACGATCGTGAGCGAGAGTGCGGCGAGAATGGCGGGAATACGCATGGGGGAATTACGTCCTTCTTGTTGATCAGAACCAGAAACGGATACCAGCGACGAGGCTGGTGACGGAAGGGTCTTCGCCCCGTGCCCGCGCAAAGTCGGCGCCCTCGCCCGTCTGCCACGATTGCTCGATGCCGACATAGGGCGCGAACTCGCGGGCAATCTCGTAGCGCAGCCTTGCGCCGATCTCTATCTGGTCAAGCCCTGCGCCGATGCCAAGTTCCGGAACGTCCTGCGCCGACAGATTGGCCTCGACGCGCGGCTGGAGGATCAGGCGTTGGGTAATGCGCTGGTCGAACTCAGCCTCGATGCGCGCGGTCACATCGCCTCGGTGCGAGAGGAACAGGGCGGCGTCGATCTCGAAGAGGTAGGGCGCAAGGCCCTGCACGCCGATCACCGCGTGAGTGGTGTCCGGACCCGCAAAGTCGTGGCGCACGCCTGCCTGCACGTCCCAGAAGGGCGCGAAGGCCTTGGCGTAGAGCGCCTGCACCTCGGCGTCATCGGGCTTTCCGCCGAATTCGCCTTCGCCCTCGCTCTTGAACCACAGGCGCTCGGTCGGGCCGCCGTAATAGCCCTGGATGTCCCACAGGTAGACGTCCGCTCCGTCGCGCACTTGCGCTTCCATGCGGTCGCCCTGGAACCAGAACACCGGGAAGTCACCGTGGGTCCGGCGCAGCTCCTCGCGCGAGGCGGCCATCGCTTCAGGCCCCCAGATCGCATCGGCAGCGCGCGGGGGGCCACTGCCGGCTTCGGGCGGCGGCGGGGTCTCCATTGTCGGGCCGGGCGAGGCGTGTTGCTCCGTATCGCCCATGTCGTGCCCCGCGTGCGGGTCCTGCGCGGGCGCGGGCATATCATGCCCCGCGTGGGGGTCCTGCTGCGCGGCGAGCGGCGCGGCGCTCAGCAGGGCGAGCAGCGGAAGGGCGGTTCTCACGTGCCGCTCTCCGGCGCCATTACCGTCACGATCTGCATCATCCCACCGTGCATGTGGTAGAGCAGGTGGCAGTGAAACGCCCAGTCGCCCGGCTCGTTGGCGGTGAGATCGAACTGCACGCTCGCCCCCGGCTGAACGATCACGATGTTCTTGCGCGGCTGGTGCGCGGCGTCCTCACCGTTGACCAACTCGAAGAACATCCCGTGCAGGTGGATCGGGTGCGCCATCATCGTGTTGTTGACGAGCTTGACCCGCACCCGCTCGTTCCACGCAAAGCGGATCGGATGGTCGCTGACGGCGGAGTACATCTTGCCGTCGAAGGACCACATATAGCGTTCCATGTTGCCGGTGAGGTGCAGCTCGAGCAGCCGCGACGGCTCACGTGTGTCGCGATTGGGCTCGAGCGCGCTGAGCATCTTGTAGGTGAGCACGCGGTGCTCGACATCGCGCAGGCCGAGGCCCGGATCGCCCAGCTTGTCGACCGGGTTCATCGAGACCATGTCGATGCCGGGGCCGACTTCCACGTCGGGCGGCAGCAGCAGCGGATCACGCATTTTCATGCCGTCCATGCTGTGTGAGCCGCCTTCAGCACCGTGGTTCATCCCCATGTCGCCCATGTCGAGCAGCGGGGGCTTGCGCAGGGCCGGGACGGGAGCGCGTGCACCAGCGCGGCTTGTCAGCATCGCGAGCGCCATGCCGGAACGGTCCATGCTCTCGGCAACGATGGCATAGGACTCTGCGCGAGGCTCGACGATCACATCGTAGGTTTCGGCCGCGCCGATCTGGAATTCGTCGACCTGGACCGGTTTCACGATCTGGCCGTCGGCAGCGATCACCGTCATGGCGAGGCCCGGAATGCGCACGTTGAAGAAGGTCATCGCCGAGCCGTTGATGATCCTCAGCCGGATGCGCTCACCCGGCGCGAACAGGTATTCCAGCCCCTCCTCCGGCCCGCGCCCGTTGGCAAGGTAGGTGTAGGTGGAGCCGGTCACATCGGCGATATCGGTCGCGGGCATCCGCATCTGCGCCCACATCCGACGATCCTCGGCGGATAACTTGTAATCGTCGCTCCAGCTGGTCTGCTGGTAGTTGAAATAGCCCTCGCCCTTGCGCAGCCGCTCCATGATTGTGTGCGGGTGGAGCGGGGTGAACTCGCTGAGCAGCAGGATGAATTCGCGGTCGTATTCGTGCGGCTCCGCGCCTGCGGGATCGATGATCAGCGGGCCGTAATGCCCCTGCTGCTCCTGAAGGCCGGAGTGGCTGTGATACCAATAGGTGCCCGACTGGCGGATGGGGAATTCGTAGCTGAAGGTCTGCCCCGGCTTGATGCCCGGAAAGCTGATCCCCGGCACACCGTCCATCTGGAAGGGCAGCAGCAGCCCGTGCCAGTGGATCGAGGTATCCTCGGCCAAGTGGTTGGTGACGTTGAGGCGGACATTCTGCCCCTCATTCAAGCGCACCAGCGGCCCCGGCACCGAGCCGTTGACCGCGATGCCGTGACCCTTTCGCCCCTGCACAATGCGCGGGCCCTCGCCCACCGCAAGGTCGATCACCGCGCCCGAGACCTGATCGAAGCCGACGCGGATCGGCGAGCCGCCGTGCCCACGGTGCATCGAGTGTCCCTGCGCCCACGCGGGCATAGCTGCAAAAGCGGTTGCAGCCCCGGCTCCTGCCAGAAGGCGGCGGCGCGAAAGACGGGGAGGGATCATGATACTTATACGCTCCGGGCGCGGGCTTTGGTTGCAGGCTTGGCCGATTCCTGCACCGGCGAGCCGAAGGCGGTGATAATCGGGCAAGGGCCGGGCTCGTCGCGCGCGCAATCCTGCGCAAGGTTATGGAGCGCGGCGCGCATCGCCCGCAAAGTGGCGATGCGTTCGTCGATCGCGGCGATACGCGTTTCAGCGAGCGCCCGCGCGGCGCTGCGGTTCTCGGGATTGAGCGCGAGCAACACAGCGGCCTCCTCGAGCGTGAAGCCTGCGGTCTGCGCCGCACGGATCGAGCGCAGCCGTTCGAGATCGGCATGGCCATAACGCCTCGCCCCCGTAGCGCGCGGCGGCTCGGGGAGCAGACCGCGGCGCTGATAGAAGCGGATCGTTTCGACCGATACTCCGCCTGCCTTTGCCAAATCGCCTATTTTCATCCTGACCTCTTGAAACCGTACCATAGTACGGGACTTATATACGGGTCATCATGCAATCTTCAAGGGATCAATCGTGATGAATTCTGCACCCAAGACCGCCGTCCTCACCCGCATGGTGATGCCGGACCACACCTGCCCCTATGGTCTGAAGGCACGCGATCTGCTGCGCCGCAAGGGCTATGATATAGACGATCGCCACCTCACCACCCGCGAGGAAACCGACCGCTTCAAGGCCGAGCACGGGGTCGCCACCACGCCGCAGACCTTCATCGATGGTGTGCGCATCGGCGGGTACGACGACCTGCGGCGCTTCTTCGGGCTCACGGTCGCCGACCCTTCGGCCACCACCTATCGCCCGGTTATCGCGCTGTTCGCCATGACCGCGCTGATGGCGCTCGCGGCGGGCTATGCCGCAGACGGCACGCTGATGCCGATGCGCGTGGCCGAATGGTTCATTGCCTTCAGCATGTGCGTGCTCGCGCTGCTCAAGCTGCAGAACGTCGACAAGTTTGCGACGATGTTCCTCAACTACGACCTGCTGGCCAAGCGCTGGGTGCCCTATGCGACTATCTACCC
>JAIYEK010000256.1 GCA_027487015.1 Erythrobacteraceae bacterium
GATTGCGATTGTCCAAGTGTAAGCCCCGAGAGAATGCGACAATGGGTGTATTATGGGGGTAAGGCGGTCCCGTTTCCAGACCCCCGGGAATTTCAGCCCTTCAGAAGAGGCTAGGGCACGGGATCGTGACCATGCCCGCCCCAAGGGTGGCAGCGCATTAGACGCTTCGCCGCCATCCATCCACCCTTGAGTGCGCCGTATTTATCGAGCGCCTCGATCGCGTATTGGCTGCACGAGGGATAGTAGCGGCAGGAGGGCGGAATGAGCCGCGAGGGGCCCAGCTGCCAGCCGCGCGCGATGAGGATGAGGACGCGCTTCACCGCTTGCCTCCGCCGCCGCGATTGCCCTTGCGCGGCCGCCGTCCGCCGGACGGATCGCCCCGCCCCTCGCGCGCGCGCTCGAGCGCCTTGGCGAGTTCGTCGGCCATCAGGTGAAAGTCCCGCTCGACCCCGCCCGCACGGCCGATAAGGACGTGGTCGTGATCCGGCAGGCCCTGCACAGGCAGCGCGGCGCGCAGCAACTCGCGAAACCGCCGCTTCATGCGGTTGCGGACAACGGCGTTGCCGATCTTCTTGGTAACGGTGATCCCGAAGCGCACGCCCTGCCCGTCATTGGGCCGGGTCAGCAGCACAAACCCCGCGCGCGCATTCCGGGTGCCCGAATTGGCGGCAAGAAAGTCAGAGCGCTTCGTAAGAACGGAGATCATGGAAAGTCGCCCATACGCCAACAGGAGCGGCGACAAAAGTCAACGGGCTCCCCAAGGGAGCCCGCAAGCGCGAACGCGCGCCGCGGCTTATGCCGCGAAAGCCAAGCGGGCCGGATGGCCCGCGCCGGGCGCCTGAGGGCGCCAGAAAATTAGGCGCTGAGCTTCTTGCGGCCGCGGGCGCGGCGGGCGCGCAGGACCTTCCGGCCGCCCGGGGTGGCCTTGCGGGCGAAGAAACCGTGGCGACGGGCGCGCACGAGATTGCTGGGCTGGAAGGTACGCTTCATATCATCCTCGAAAATGCTGACCGGCATAAGCACCGGGGCCCGCGATTCACGCAAGCCGTAAACAGACCGGCGCCGTTATGGGAAAGCGACCCCTGAGTCAAGCAGCCCCGCGCCCTGAACGGCATAGGCGAGGCGCGGTGCGGAGGGCGTGGGCGCGCGCTGGGCGAAGAGCGGCGCGTGCAGCACCGCGCCCAGCATCGCGCCCGACCGCGCCAGCGCGAAGCGGACTGTGCTGGCGGCATCGGAGTCGATGCTGCGCGCGGCAGGCGCGATCCAGCGGGCCATTTGCGCGCCCTCGAGCCACAGCGCGCCTGCATGCGGCACCGAATTGGTCATCGCGTAGAAATCGCGTGCTTGCGCCTCGCTCATGCCCATCTCGGTGTAATAGTCGAGATAGAGGCGGTTTTCGGGAGCATCTGCCGCGAAGTCGGCCGGCTCGCGGCCGCGCTCGTCGCGCCAGGAATGCACCGCGAACAGCGCGCCGGGATCGATGCTGCGGCGGGTGCCCGCCAGAAACAGCTCGACCGCGCCCGAACGCGCCGAGCCGCCCGCCGGGACATGGGTGGCAAGTCCGGCACTGCGGATCGCGCGGCCGAGGCGCAGATTGGCGAGATCGTGGGTGGTGCCCGGCGCATCGACGAACTCGATGACCTCGAGCCCCGGGAAGGCAGCGAGCATCGCGGCAAAGGCCTGCGGCGATGTAGCGTCAGTGGGCGCGACGAGCGCGGCGTGCTTGCCGTCGATCACGCGGAACGGGCCGAAGGCGGCGATCCCGGCGGCATCGGCGCGCAGGCGCGACGGCTGAGCGATGAAGCGCACCGGCTGGGCAGCGGGTTCCTCGACGATGGTTTGGGTGACCGTGGTCGCCCCGGCGCGGGTGACCGTGGTGGCGGCGCTCTCATAGGCGGCAGGGGCGAGCGTCGAGGGGCTATCCTCGACCCGCACCCACTCGCCGGTGGCCGGATCCCATTCCTCGACCCAACTGACGGTCGAGACCACCCGCGCGCCCGATTGCGCCAGCACTTCGGTGCCGGGGAGCACCAGCGCAAGGGCGGCAAAAAGAAGGGCAAGAGCGCGGTTCATGCGGCAAAGTTTTGCCCGCCGCGCCTTTCAGATTTCGCGAAGATATATGCTTTCGAAAAGCCTTCGCGTCCGTGCGGAGGGCGCGGTGCAGGGACGCTTAAGCATGATCCGCGCGGGGCAGAGTCCTACAGGTTGGATCGCCGCAGGGGCTTTCCAACACGCGGCCATCAACAAACCGGCCCCCCGTATGCACTACGTCAACTTGCTCCGCCGCCGCTAACCGCTCGACAAGCCCTTCGGATCGCTCCACAATCAGGCACTTGGGGGCCGAAGGGGGGTTGCCGATGGTCGCGCTGGTGAGAACGGTTGCCTACCTCGGGCTGGAGGCGCGCGAGGTCGAGGTGCAGTGCCACGTCGGCCCGGGCCTGCCGCGCTTCAACGTGGTGGGCCTGCCCGACAAGGCGGTGAGCGAGAGCCGCGAGCGGGTGCAGGCGGCGCTGGCGGCCATGGGCCTCGCGCTGCCGCCCAAGCGGATCACGGTCAACCTCTCGCCCGCTGACCTGCCCAAGGACGGCTCGCACTACGACCTGCCGATCGCGCTGGCGCTGCTCGCGGCGATGGGTGTGACCGATGCCGAACAGCTCGGCGATTGGGTCGCGGTGGGCGAGCTGGCGCTGGATGGCCGGGTGGTGGCGAGCCCCGGCGTGCTAATCGCCGCGCTCCATGCGAGCGCGGTCGGCAGCGGCCTGATCTGCCCGCTCGATCAGGGCCCCGAAGCGCGCTGGGCGAGCGGCGTGCCGGTCCTAGCCCCGCGTGACCTCACCAGCCTGCTGGGACATCTGAAAGAGAGCCTCGTGCTGCCCGAACCGGCGCGCGGTGCGGTGGCGGATGCGCCGGGGGGCAACGATCTGAGGCAAGTGAAGGGGCAGGAGACCGCCAAGCGCGCTTTGGAGATCGCGGCGGCGGGCGGGCACAACCTGATGATGGTCGGCCCGCCTGGATCGGGCAAGAGCCTGCTCGCATCGTGCCTCCCCGGCATTCTCCCGCCCCTGACGCCCGGCGAGGCGCTCGAGGTGTCGATGGTGCAATCGGTCGCCGGGATGCTCGAGGCGGGCCGCATCAGCCGCGCCCGCCCGTTCCGCGCGCCGCACCATTCGGCAAGCATGGCCGCGCTGACCGGCGGCGGGCTCAAGGTGCGACCGGGCGAGGTCAGCCTTGCGCATTTGGGCGTGCTGTTCCTCGACGAGCTGCCCGAATTCCAGCGCCCGGTGCTCGATTCGCTGCGCCAGCCGCTGGAGACAGGCAAGGTCGATGTCGCGCGCGCCAATGCCCATGTGACCTTCCCCGCGCGGGTGCAGCTCGTGGCGGCGATGAACCCGTGCCGCTGCGGCTATGCCGGCGATCCGGCGAGGAACTGCAACAAGTATCCGCGCTGCATCGGCGACTATCAGGCGCGGCTTTCGGGCCCCTTGCTCGACCGCATCGACCTCCACGTCCATGTCGGCGCGGTGAGCGCCTTGGACATGACCCTCCCCCCGCCTGCCGAGGGCAGCGAGGCAGTCGCCGTCCGGGTCGCCGCCGCCCGCCAGCGGGCTGTGGCGCGGGGGGTCAGGTCCAATGCCGAGCTGGAAGGCGAGCGGCTCGAACAACACGCCACCCCCGACGAGGCAGGCCGCAAGCTCCTCCTGCAAGCGGCCGAGAAGCTGCGCCTCTCCGCGCGCGGCTACACCCGGATGCTGCGGGTCTCGCGCACCATCGCCGACCTTGCGGGGAGCGAAACGGTCGGCCGCGTCCACATCGCCGAAGCGCTATCCTATCGGCTGATGTCGGGCTAAGAGGCGCTTTCAGGGCCGCCCCCTCCCCGGCCCCGGCAAAGGCGCAGCGGCGATTTACGACGATCCTTCAGCTTTGGCATACGAGGAGCCGCGTGGCCTCGATCGCTGGCTGGCTGCCGTGCGCGACATGTCGCGGCGGCGCAAGCTCCAGAGCCTCGCCTTCGCCATCGCCGTCGAGGTGTTGCTCGTCCTGCTGCTGCTCAGCTTGGGCGCAACCATGGTGGGCGAAGAGGACGCCAAGGAGGAGGTCACCACCTTCAAGGCGATGGAGTTCGCCGCTCCGCCCGAGCCCGAGGCCGAAACCGCGCCCGAACAATCCGCCCCCGCCGATGCGCCCGAGACGCCGCAAGAGGTGCAGCCTGTGCCGATGTCGCCGATCAAGCCCTCGCCGCTGGTGCTGCGGCCCCAGCCCGCGCCGCCTCCGCCGCCGCCTGCACCCAGCCCGCCCGAGCCCCAGCCCTCGCCCCAACCCACAGCGCGGCCCTCGCCCAAGATCGGCGCGCGCATCCGGCCGGGTACTGGCGGTTATGGCCCAGCCGACACCGGCAACCCGCGCACCGCGGGCGACAGCGAGCGGGTGGGGATGATGGCCAATGGCGAGCCGCTCTACGCCGCGCGCTGGTACCGCGA
>JAIYEK010000202.1 GCA_027487015.1 Erythrobacteraceae bacterium
CGCTTGATGACATAGGCGCGGATCGCCTCGATCTCGTCTTTCGACAAAGAGCCTGCAAAACTCGCCATACCGCGATCCTTCAGCGCGCCGTCATGCACCACCGCGCTCCACGTCGCCGCGCTCTCGAGCGCGCCCGCGCGGCGCAGGTCGGGGAGTACGGTCGAGCCGACCGCGCCGGGCGCATGGCACACCGCGCAGTAGCGGGCATATTTGGCCTGCCCCACGGCGATGACCTCGGGCTTGGCAGTGCTCGGCGGCGGGTCGAGCGGCAGGACGGCGAGCGCCGGCGGCGGCGGCAGCTGCGCCTTGCCTCCGAGCTTGAACACCAGCAGGCGGCTGATGTTGCGCACCGGCGCCTTCCTCGCCAGCAGGTCGCCATCGACCGTGATCGCATAGGCCCCGCCCCAACCGGCGAGCACCGCGACATATTGCTCGCCGTTCACGGTGTAGGTGACGGGCGGCGCGACCACGCCGGTCTGCGCAGCGAAGCTCCACAGCTTCTTGCCGCTGGCCGCATCATAGGCGTTGAACTCGCTCCCCGCAGTGCCCTGGAATACGAGGCCGCCGCCGGTCGCCAGCAGCCCGCCGTTCCACGGCCCGGGATGCTCGACCGTCCAGCGCGCTTTCTGTGCGACCGGGTCCCACGCCACCAGCATCCCGCGCAGCGTGCCCGCGACCTGCTTGCGGAAGCCGCCATCGGGCGGCAGATCGCCTGCGCCAAGGTTGAAGCCGACATTGAACCCGCGCGCGGTGTCGGGCTTCCAATCGGGCTCGGGCGCGTACATCATCCCTGCCTCGAAGGCCGGGATGTAGACGAGCTTCTCCTTGGGGCTGAAGGCCATCGGGTGCCAGTTGTGGCCTCCGAGCGCGCCCGGCATCACCAGTGCAGGCTTGCCGGTGCGGTCCACCCGCGCTTCGGGGTTCTCGATCGGGCGGCCGGTCTTGGGGTCGATCCCGCTCGCCCAGTTGATCGACACATAGGGCTTGGCGGAGATGAACTTCCCCGTCTCGCGGTCGATCACGTAGAAGAAGCCGTTCTTCGGCGCCTGCATCAGCACCTTGCGCGGCTTGCCGTCGATTTCCATGTCGGCGAGCATGATGTGCTGGGTGGCGGTGTAGTCCCACGTCTCGCCGGGCGTGGTCTGGTAGTGCCAGACATATTCGCCGGTGCTCGCCCGAACCGCGACGATGCTCGAGAGGTAGAGGTTATCCCCCTCCCCGCCGCTGCCGTCCTTGGCCGGGCTGCGGTAGGCGCGGTTCCACGGGCTCCCGTTGCCGACGCCGATGTATAGCAGGTCGAGATCGGGGTCGTAGGCCATCGAATCCCACACCGTGCCCCCGCCGCCGATGGCATCGGTCGCGCCGAGGACGTCCATGTTCCACGTCTCGGCGGCCTTCTGGAGATAGGCGGGCTGGTCTTTGGCGTCGCCCCCATCGGGGACGGTGTAGAACTTCCACAGCTGCTCGCCGTCGTTCGCATTATAGGCCGCGACAAAGCCGCGCACGCCGAACTCGGCGCCGCCATTGCCAATGATCACCTTGCCATCGATCACGCGCGGCGCGCCGGTGATGGTGTAGCTCTTCGACTGGTCGACCGTGACTGTCTCCCAGGCGACCTTGCCGGTGTTGCGGTCGAGCGCGATCAAACGGCCATCGAGCGTGCCGAAGAACAGCTTGTCGCCGTAAGCCGCAAGGCCGCGGTTCACCACGTCGCAGCACGCCTTGACCCCCGTCTCGCCCGGAACTTCGGGGTCATATTCCCACAGCTTTGCGCCGGTGGTGGCGTCGAAGGCCTTCACCTTGCTCCATGCGGTGGTGAGGTAGAGCTTGCCGTCAATGACGAGCGGTGTGGCTTCCTGTCCGCGCCCGGTGTCCATATCGGCATACCAGGCGAGGCCAAGTTGGCCGACATTCTCACGGTTCACGCCCTCGAGCGGCGAGAAGCGCTGTTCGGAATAGGTCCGCCCATGGCTGATCCAGTTGGCGCTATCGCCATCGGCGCCGACCAGCATCGCGGTGGTGACACCGCCCTCGCCCCCGTCATCGCTACCGAAAATCTGGCTGCAATTGGCCAGCATGCCACCTGACAGCAACAGGGCAGCGCCCAGCGTCCAGCGCCTCAAGTCCATCAATCCCGCTCTCCCCTGTATTCTTTTGCCGCATGTTGCCGAGCCACTGGGCGCTTGTCCATCGGCTTGTTATGTGCATATCTTTAGGCCGGTCCTTAACACCGACTTTCGACGCGTGATTTGCGCGCTGAGCAGCAAGGGGGAATTCAGATGGCTAACCGTTCAACGTCGCGCAGGCGCACGGGCACGACCGTATCGCGCCGTCAGTTCGGTGCCACCGCCGGCATCGCGGTGATCGGGACCGGGATCTTAGGCATGGCGCTGCTCGACAAGCCCCGCGGCACGCTCGCGACGGTCGGTCAGCCGGTTTCGATGGGCGATCCCGCCAATCCGACCATGGGCTACTTCGTCCGCCCCCAAAGCGGCAAGCACCCCGGGGTGGTGAGCTGGCGCAGCGGCGACACGATGACCGAAGCGGATCGTGACGAGGCGCGCGAACTGGCGGCCAAGGGCTATGCGGTGCTGGTGATCGACCGCAGCAGCGGCGATGCGCGCTCGGTTCCCAACGATGCCCGTGTTGCGACCTGGTGGCTCAAGCATCAGCAGGTGAATATGAAGGCGGGCATTGGCACGCCAAAGTGGGCGTTGAACCGTCTGGAGCCGGTCCGGCGCGTCTGACCTAAGTCTCCCGTCGCGAGGGTGGAAGCGAGGGAACGCGGCGCGCTTTCGCTGGTTTGCGTAGATGCCGTAAGCTCTTGCTACACCGACACCGGGAGACGCCGATCATGTGCGATGAAAAACAGCTTGAAACCTGGGCCCACGAGACCCTGAGCCGCCGCCAGTTCGGCGCGCTGAGCGGCGCGGCGGCGCTGGCGGCCTGCGCCTCCGGGACCAGCGAGAGCAAGGCAACCGTCACCGCCGGCCTCAAGGAACAAGGCGTCAGCTTCGCCACCCCCGACGGCACGATGGACGGGTTCTTCGTCCAGCCCGACACCGGCAAGCACCCCGCCGTGATCCTGTGGCCCGACATCGCCAGCATCCGCGAGTCCAAGCGCAACATCGCCCGGATTCTGGCGAGCCAGGGCCATGCCGTGCTGGTCGTGAACCCCTATTACCGCGACGTCGCGGGCGAACAATTCGCCGATTTCGCCGCCTTCATCGCCGGGGGCGGGTTCCAGAAGGTCGGCCCGTGGCGCGGCAAGCTCAACGCCGAGACGATCATGCGCGACGCTGGTGCGATCGTGGCATGGCTCGATACGCAAGAAGGCGTCGACACCGCCCGCGGGATCGGCACACAAGGCTATTGCATGGGCGGGCCGTTCACCGTGTGGAGCGCAGCCGCAGTCCCCGCCCGCATCAAGGCCGCAGCCAGCTTCCACGGCGGCGGCCTCGTGCGTCCCGACAACCCGATGAGCCCGCACAACGTGCTCGGGAAAGTCGACGCCAGCCTGCTGATCGCCGTCGCGCAGGACGATGACGCCAAGGCACCCGCCGACAAGACCACCTTCGCCGAAGCCGCAAAGGCCGCCGATGTGACCGCCAAGGTGGAAGTCTACGCCGGCGACCACGGCTGGATGGTCCCCGACAGCCCCGCCTACAACGTCGCCGCCGCAACCAAGGGCGAGACGGATCTGCTGGCGCTGTACAAGGCGGCGCTCGCCTAGCTGATCATCAGCCCTTCCCCGTCCCGGACGTGATCCGGGACGGGGAAGGGCCTGCACGAAATCTACTGGGCGTGGGTCAGCGTTTCGTGGAAGATGTTCCAGTTAGACAGGCCCTGCGGTCTGACCCGCTCGATGATCAGCCGCTGGGTGTGGGGCAGCGCCATCCCTTTGCGGTGATGGAAGTGATGGAAGCCCACCTCGAAGGTGTCGAAGACGTTCGGGGTCGCCGCCGGATCGTTGCAGGTCCCCTGCATGTCGCCGGTCAGCAGCTGCTGCGACAAAAGCTCCATCGCCGCCACGTAGCGCCCCGCCTGCCGGGCATAGACATCGACGCCCTGGTTCCAGGCGATCTCGGCGGAATGCAAGGCGGAGGCGAGACCATATTGCGCATGGTGACCATTGTCGCGGCAAGTTTCCTGCGTCAGCCCGTCAACCCAGCGCGCTGGCTGCGACCAGAAGGCGCTGACATTGCCGCCATCGCCCGCGATCGGGGGCGGCGTGCCGGCTGATTGCAGATAGAAATAGGCCGCGCTGCGCCGCTCCAACCGCTCGACGCCCAGATCGAATGCGGCCCGGTCTTCGTTGAACACCGCGATGGCCAGCAGGGCGTTGACCTGCGTGAGATCGACATTGCCGTTCCATGGACTGGCCTGCGTCAAATGCGGGTAGAAGCTGCGCCGGAACATCGCCTGCAAGGACGCCTGCCGGCGCGCCGACCAGCGCGGATGCTGCCGCATGATCTCCGCAGCCTCCCCGAGCAACGAGCCAAGCCACCCTGCTAGCAGCTTGTCCTGATCGGTGCCGCCGGTGAACCCCGAGAAACCGGCCCAGCCATCAAGCAGGCGAAGCGCCTCGCGGCCATGGCGCTTCGATCCCGTCAGGCGCCAGACGAGCGCATGGGAATAGGTGCTGAACGCAAGGCGCTTGGACGCATCGGCCTCGGCGCGAACGCGCGGGTCGATTTGCGCAATCGCGGCGAGGCGCGGCACCGCAAGGTCCGTTACCTCGCGCAGCTCACTGGTCCACGGTTCCCGGCCCAGCGCGACTTGCGATGCGACAGCGTCGAGACGTTCGGCACTGTTCATGGCGCCGGGGTGGACGAAGCCCGCGTCAGCCCATGCGCCAGCGGGCAGGATCAGGAGCAACAGCGCCAACGACGCAAAGCGGATGCGCGCGAGTCTGCGGCGCATCGTTACCGGGCCGCGAGAATGCGATGACACGTGGCTCACCCTCCAAACACGCCAGCCCTTCCCGCGGGGGGACCGATCGCAGGATGTGCCGTGGAGCACGTGTATCTGCAACAGGAACTGGAGGTCCTGCCGACCAAATGGGCGGCGCGCGCCGTGCCGATCATCGCCGGCACGGGCACGCGGACGGTACCCTATGCAAGCGCAACGCCCCGCCTTCGGCCTCGCCGTCAGGAGTTGTGCTGCTTGGCCCGCTCGTTAGCCGCGCCGAAGCGGCCGTGCTTGCGGTAGCGCAGCATCCACTTGTCGAGGAACAGGCCCAGCGGTTTGGCCTCGATCCCCATGTCGGCAAGGCCGAGCGCGCCGGGGGCCACCGTGCTGCCGGGCTTGAGCAGGGTCCACTGGTCGCGGCTCATCGGGGTGCCGGGGAGCGCGGCGAAGGTCGCCGAGAGCGCGTCCGGCATGGCGAGGAAGGTGCGCTTCCTGCCCTGAGACGCCGCGATGCGCTGGTGGATCTCCATCATGGAAAGCTGCTCGGGCCCGCCCAGCTCGAAGGTCTTGCCGCCATAGTTCTCGGGATTCTCGAGCGCGCGCGCCACGGCCTCGGCGACGTCATCGGCATGGACCACCTGGAGCTTCGCCTCGGGCCCGAACACCGGGAGCACCGGCAGCAGCTCGATCATCCCGGCAAACAGGTTGATGAACTGGTCGTCCTGCCCGAACACGATCGAGGGGCGCAGGATCGTGGCATTGGGGAAGGCGGCGAGGGTCTTGGCCTCGCCCAGCGCCTTGCCGCGGGCATAGGCGGTAGGCGATGCGGCATCGGCCCCGATCGCGCTGATCTGGACGAGCGCGGTCACGCCCCGCTCGGCAGCAAGGCGGGCAACGGTGCCGGGCGCCTCGCCGGTGAGCTTGACGAGGTCGCCCGCGAAAGCGCCGACGAGGTTGACGACATAGTCTGCCCCCTCGAGCGCAGCGGCGACGTGGGCCTCGTTGGTCACGTCGCACGGCAACAGCTGGAGTTGGCCGAGGTTGGCGAGCGGCTTGAGGCTCTGCGCCTTGGCGGGCGCCCGGCTCGCAAGCCGCAACCGCGCGCCGCGGCTAAGCAGGGCCTGCGCGACATAGTTGCCGATGTAACCGGTCCCGCCGAAAATCGTGACCAGCTTGCCGGCCAACGGGGAAGAGGGGGTCATTGGGGAGGAAGACATGGGGGTGTGCTCGCTCGTGATGGCTTGCTTGTGGCTTTGCGAGGGCTGCTTTGCGGCAAGCGCGCAGGAGAGGCAAGGGGTCGAAGCAGGCCTCGCGCGGGTCCACCGCCGAAATGCGCGAGCAAAGGGAGGTTTGCATTGACAGCCCCCCGCGCGCTTCGCTAATGGCCCGCGCCTACCCGGCCTGCGGCAGCGATGACCGAAGGCCCCGTGCCCAGATGGCGGAATTGGTAGACGCACCGTCTTCAGGTGGCGGCGCTCGCAAGGGCGTGGAG
>JAIYEK010000234.1 GCA_027487015.1 Erythrobacteraceae bacterium
GCTTCGCCTGCGAGCTTTTCAACGGCAATCTTGTCTCCGGCGGCAACCCGATATTGCTTGCCGCCCGTGCGCACTACAGCGAACATGGCTCTAAACTCTCTTGTCTGTGCAGTGTCCGACCATTGCGCTTGCGCCACAAAAACCGAACGGCAATGCAGGGCTTGCGCAGATGCAGCCCCGTAAAGGATGCGGGTCGTTAGGGGAAAGGCAGGCTCAAGTCAACGCCCCTTGCGCGGCCCCCTGCACCAAAAAGTCGCAACCGAAGACGCGTCAGGACGCTTTGCCAGCGCACAGTGTCATGGTAACAAGACATGGGATCTTTATGCGCGCACACCTGACAAAATCCGCCACAATCGCCGTTTGCGCCGCCGGGCTTGCTGCCTGTGCGGGGTCGACGGGCGACTACCCCTCGCTGGCGATGCGCCCGTTCGAGAACGGCACCGCGCCCGCTTCGCCGCTGTCCGCACCGGCTGCGATTCGCCCCGCAACCCCGGCCGCGCGCCTTGCCGAATTGCGCGCTGCCGCCGCGAGCGCCGACAGTGCCTTTGCCGCCCGCTCGCGCGAAGCGGGCGCGCTGGTCGGCGCGGCGGCTGGCCAGCCTTCTGACAGCGGCACACATGCCGCAGCGCTGGTCGTGCTGGGCGAACTCGATACGCTGCGGGGCAAGACCGCCATCGCGCTCGCCGCGCTCGACAGCCTTGCCGCCGAGGCCGCAGGCGCGCTCAGCCCCGATTCGGCGCTGACCGCCGCGCAGGCCGAGGTTGCCGCCACCCTCGCCCGCCAGGACGAGACCATTGCGCGGCTTTGGGGAGTGATGGATTCATGAACCTTGCGTGCAGCACCTGCCCGGTGAAGGAGACCGCCGCCTGCGCGGTGCTCACCCCGGAAGAGCGCGACGCGATGGCTGCCGCCGGCCGCACCCGCACGCTGAAGCGCGGCGAGATGCTGTTTGCCGCGGGCGACGAGGAAGCCGCCTGCGCGACGCTGCTGACGGGCGCGCTCAAGGTCTCGGCAATCGATGTCGACGGCAACGAGCAGATCCTCGCCCTCGTCCACCCGGCTGGCTTCATCGGCGAGCTCTTCGCGCCGTTTGCGCATCACGACGTTGTCGCGCTGACCGAAAGCCGGCTCTGCACCTTTGCCCGCACCGACATCGAGCGCGCGATCGAGGACTACCCAGCCCTTGCCCGCGCGCTGCTGCGCCGCAGCCAGGCCGATCTGCTGGCGACGCGCAACCTGCTCGAACTCACCGGCCACGCCAGCGCCGAGGCGCGGCTGGCGGCACTGCTCCACGATTTCGCCGCAGCGGCGAGCGAGAGCTCGTGCCACCTCGCTTCGCATTTCGAGCTGCCCCTGACCCGCGGCGAGATCGCCAACATGCTCGGCCTGACGATCGAGACGGTCAGCCGCAAGCTCGGCGAGCTTGAGGACATGGGCGCGATCAAGCGCGAAGGGAAGCGCGGGATCGCGCTGCTCGACGCGGGGCTGCTGCAGGATATCTCCGGGCGCTGACGCCAGATTTCCCGCGCTGTCTCCCCACCCGTCCGCCATACCCCGATGGTACACTTGGCGTTCGGATGAGGAGACAGCGCGGGACGTCCTGTGCTCCCGAGTTTCGGGGCGGCAGCGGGGGAGAGGTGCCGCCGCCCCGAGGGGGGACTGGTCAGCTCAGCGCACCACCGCGGCGATCACCGCGACCGCGAGGCCCCAGACGACCAGGAGCACCGGCAGGATCAGCACCTGAATGCTTGCATCCTTGGCCGCGAGCCGTCCGGTGTGGGTCTGGATGCCGCGCGCCTCGAACTCGCCGAGGGTCTGCGGCTGGCTGGCGTTGCCGGCAAGGCGCGTCCAGATCGCCGGGATGCCGAAGCCGGCGATGATGAAGACCACGAAGATCGCCATCGGGATCGCCAGCACCGGATTGGCAAAGGCGCTGCCGACCACCAGCAGAAACCCGAGATAACCCGCTACAGTCGCGCCGTAGAGCGCAGATGGCAGGCCGAAATTGCGGTCGGCTTCGACCTGGTGGCGGACTTGCGGGCTCTCGGGTTGCGCGACAATGCGCGCATCACCGCTGGCGATGAGGTCGTGGACGATGTGGCTCATGGGGTGATCCTTTCCGTTGTTGGAAAGGAATTAACCCGCGCGCGGGGGCCCCGCTTTGACCGGGATCAAATCAGCCCTGCCAGCGGGCAAGGTCGCTGTGGTCCTGTTCGCGCGGCTCGATCCAGTGCCATTCGCCCGCGCGCTTTTCGCGCTTCCAGAACCAAGCGGCGCTCTTCAGGTGGTCCATGCAGAAATCGACCGCGTCGATCGCATCGCGGCGGTGGAGCGCGGCGGCCGAGACGCAGACGATCGGCTCGCCCGGGCGCATCATCCCGACACGGTGGACCATCAGCAAGCCCATCAGCGTGAAGCGTGCGAAGGCCCGGTCGGCCAGCGCGTGCATCCCCGGCAGGGTGAGCGGTTCGTAATGGGTGAGTTCCAGTGCCTCCACCCCGTCATCGAAGCGCACCTCGCCCACAAAGGTGCACACGCCCCCGAGGCCCGGGTTGGCATTGGTGAAGGGGCCGATCAGCGTGCCGGGGAGGAACATCTGGTCGAGCAGGCGGATGTCGCGCATCGGCACCGGGTCAGCCGCCAGAGACGGGGGGAAGTAGCGCGACCTCATCGCCGTGCTTCGCGACAAGGTAAGTCTTGTCCGCGAGCAGTTCGCCATTCACGGCGACGCGGGTTCGGCTGTCTTCAACCGCCTCGGAAATTGCGGGGTTCACATGGTTGCGCAGCACCTCGACCAGATCGGGCCAATCGAGTTCGCCGTCGCTGGCGCCGAATTGGGATTCCGGTTTGCCGGCAATGTCTGCCAGCTTGCCGAGATAGACGACACGGATCACGGCCCTACCCCCCCGTCATCGACATATGCCGCGCCAGTGCCGGGGCGGCGCCGCGGGCGTCCATGCGGAAGTGGTGCTTCTCGGGCTTGATCCGCAGCGCCTCATCAAGCGCGGCGGCCAGCGCCGCCTCGGGGTTCTCGGAGCGCAGCGCGCTGCGCAAATCGACCTGCTCGCCGCCGCCAAGGCAGGGGTAGAGCTGGCCTGTCGCGGTCACGCGCAGGCGGTTGCACCCGGCGCAGAAATTGCCGGTGTGCGGGGTGATGAAGCCCAGCCGCCCGCCGGTTTCGGCAATGTCGACATAGGTCGAGGGCCCGCCGGTCCTGTGGTCGCTGTCGGTCAGCGTCCAGCGCTGTGCCAGCCGCGCGCGCATGGCATCGAGCGGCAGATACTGATCGAGCCGCTCCTCCTCGACATCGCCCAGCGGCATGACCTCGATCATGGTGACGTCGTGACCCTCGGCATGGCCCCAGGCGATGAGGTCAGGAAGCTCTTCCTCGTTGACGCCCTTCAGCGCCACGGCATTGAGCTTCACCCTGATCCCCGCCGCCTTGGCCGCCGCGATCCCCTCGAGCACCTGCGGCAGGCTGTCGCGGCGGGTGAGTTCGGCGAACCGCGTGCGGTCCAATGTGTCGAGCGAGACGTTCACCCGCCGCACCCCCGCCTTTGCCAGCGCCTCGGCATGCTCGCCGAGCTGGGTGCCGTTGGTGGTCAGCGTCAGCTCTTCCAGATCATGCCCTAGCCTGCGCCCCAAAGCGCTGAACAGGTCGACGATGTCGCGCCGCACCAGCGGCTCGCCCCCGGTGATGCGGATCTTGGTGACGCCGCGCGCGATGAAGCCGGTGGCCAGATCGTAGAGTTCCTCGAGGCTGAGGACCTCCTTCTTGGGGAGGAAGGTCATGCGCTCGGGCATGCAGTA
>JAIYEK010000056.1 GCA_027487015.1 Erythrobacteraceae bacterium
AGCATCAATATCGGACCCGCAGCGAGCGACGATCTGCGCCCCCGCATCACCGTGATCGGGATTGGCGGGGCCGGCGGCAACGCGATCGCCAACATGATCGCGGCCGAGATCGAGGGCGTGGAGTTCATCGTCGCCAACACCGACGCGCAGGCGCTGAGCACCTCGCCGGCGGAAAAGCGCATCCAGCTCGGGCCCGATATCACTGGCGGTCTTGGCGCAGGCGCGCGGCCCGAAGTGGGCAAGGCTGCTGCCGAAGAAACCGTCGCCGAGATCGAGCGCGCGCTTGAGGGCGTCAACATGTGCTTCATTGCCGCTGGCATGGGCGGCGGCACCGGCACCGGCGCTGCGCCCGTGATCGCCGAAGCCGCGCGCCGCATGGGCGTGCTGACCGTGGGCGTCGTCACCAAGCCGTTCTTGTTCGAAGGCACCCGCCGGATGCGCGCTGCCGAGGCCGGGATCGAGGAGCTGCAGGCCCACGTCGACACGCTGATCGTCATCCCCAACCAGAACCTGTTCCTGGTCGCCAAGGCGGAAACCACTTTCAAGGAAGCGTTTCAGCTGGCCGACGAAGTGCTCCAGCAGGGCGTGCGCTCGATCACCGATCTGATGGTCATGCCCGGCCTCATCAACCTCGACTTTGCCGACGTCCGCTCCGTGATGAGCGAAATGGGCAAGGCGATGATGGGTACCGGCGAGGGCGAGGGCGAGAACCGCGCGCTCGACGCGGCCGAGCAAGCCATCGCCAACCCGCTGCTCGACGGGGTCAGCATGGCCGGCGCCAAGGGCGTCATCATCTCGATCATCGGCGGCGAGGACATGCGCCTGCTCGAGGTCGACGAGGCTGCCAACCACATCCGCGAACTGGTCGACGAGGACGCGAACATCATCTGGGGTTCGGCCTTCAACCCCGACCTCAAGGGCAAGATCCGCGTCTCGGTGGTCGCCACCGGGATCGAGCAGAGCGCGATCGGGCAGTCGGAGCGCACGCAGTCGATCTCGCTCGGCGCTTCGCGTGCGCCCAAGCGGCCGGTGCTCGAACTGTCGGACGATGATGGCTACGGCGCTGCCGCGCCTGCCCCCGAACCGGCTCCCGCCCCGACCTTCGATCTCGGCGGCCCGGCGGCGAGCGCTGCGGGCGGCTATGACGAGGACGACATGCTCGATCTGGGCGAGGCCGAAGTGGACGAGGCTGAGGCCGATTACCCCACCGCCGCGCCCTTCGAACTCACCGGGATGCAGGCCGGGGACGGCTATGGTGACGAATACGAAGACGATGTCGACGGCATTGTCGATCCGCTCGCTGGTCTTCGCGGCGCGGAGGAGGCCGGGCGCTACGGCTTCGGCGCGGGCACGCCTGCGGCGGACGACGAGGACGATGACGAGGCGCTCGAGCTTGATGATGGCTACGCCGCCTATGGCGATGCCGGGGGCGAGGGGCCGGTGCAGGATGATCTCCTCGCCAGCGCTGATCGGCTGGCTGCCGACGGCCGTCCGGTCGAAGCGCGGCTCGGCGGCGGACGGCGTCGCGGGCTGCTCGGCGGCGAAGGCGGCGGCGGCGGCGGTGCGGGCGGCGGTGCCGGCGGCGCGCCCGGTGCGGGCAGCACGCTGTTCGAACGCATGGCCAACCTGTCGCGCAGTTCGACCCGCGAGGACGAAGAGGATGACGAGGGCGACGATGGTCCGGCGCTCAGCATCCCGCGTTTCCTCGGTCGCCAGAACAACCAGTAACCGCGCGCACCCCGCGCCGCGTCGCAACGCCGCTTTCCTGCGGCGCAAGGCTTGATAGAGCACGCAAGATGGTGTCGCGCTTCCCCTTTGCATGCGCTGCGGTGATCGCCGCTGCATGGCTGCCGCTGGGCGCAGCGGCGGCGCAGGACGTCGTGTCCCAGCCGGTGGTCCAGGCGCTGCCCGCGCCCGAGGTCCAGCGCTTGAACCGGGCGCTGGTGGCGCTCGCCAAGACCCCGCGCGATCGCGCCGCGCTGGTCGAGGCCGGGCAGGCGGCTCTGGGCGTCGATGACCTCGAAGCCGCGATCGGCTTTTTCGGGCGCGCGGCCGATGTCGATCCCGGCCATCCCGACGTCGCGCTGGGGCTCGGCTCGGTCTATCTGCGGGCCGGACGGGCGGGCGAGGCGCTGGTGCAGTTCGATCGCGCGCTCGCTGCCGGGGCCGACGAACGCGCCGTGCTGTCCGACCGTGCACTGAGCCTCGATCTGGTGGGCGAGGGGCCAGCGGCGCAAACCGCCTATGCCCGCGCGCTCGAGCTTGATCCTGCCAATGACGAGGCGCGCCGGCGGCTCGCGATGAGCTATGCCATCGCCGGCAACCGTGCGCGCTTCGAGGACACGCTGCGCCCGCTGCTCGACCGGCGCGATCTTGCCGCGCAGCGCGCCCGCGCGTTTGGCCTCGCGATCATGGGCGAGAGTGATCGGGCGGCGGCGATTGTCGAGCAGGTCATGCCGCGCGACATCGCGACCCGGCTGGTGCCCTATCTCGGCTACATGCCGCGCCTGACGAAGCAGCAGCAGGCAGCGGCGGCCAATCTCGGGATATTCCCGCGCTCGGCCGACATCGGGCGCGACGATCCGCGCCTCGCGCGCTTTGCCGCCGAGGAGCGCGCCGACAGCCGCCTCGCGCCTGCCGGCCCGCCGCTCGGCACGCGGCCTGCGCAGGTTGCCGCCGCCGTGCCCACGCCGCCGCCTTCGACCACGGTCTACACCGCGCCGGTGCCCGCCTCCACGATCGGCAGTCAGCCCGCGCCCGAGCCTGCGCGGGTGGCGACCGTCACGCCGGTCGCCGTCAGCACCGCGCCCGCCCCTGCACCGCGCCCGGCCGAGCGTGTTGCCGACGTCTTCGCCGATCTCGGCGCGCCGCCTGCCGATGCGCGCGTATCGGGCGATGCGGTCGACCTGTCGCGAATCGAAGTGAAGCGCGAGGCCCCGCCGCCGGCACCTCCCGCAGCGGCCGCCGCCAAGCCTGCCGATAAGCCCAAGCCCAAGCCCAAGTCGCCCCCCAAGCCAGTCCACCCCAGCCGCGTCTGGGTGCAGGTGGCGACCGGCAAGAAGGTTGATGCGCTCGCCTTCGACTGGAAGCGCATCGCCAGGGAAGGCGGCAAATCGCTCGGCCCCTACAAGCCCTACACCGCGCGCTGGGGGGCGACCAACCGCCTCGTCATCGGCCCCGTCGCCAGCCGCGACAAGGCCGAGGCGTTGGTGCGCGAGTTGAAGAAGAAGGGGCTCGACGTGTTCCTGTGGCTCAGCGATGAAGGCGAAGTGGTTCAACCACTTAAGTAGATTCCCCGGGTTTCTTTGCACAGGCTTTGCACAAGCTTGTCCGGTTCTCCCCAGCCCGCCGATGATGGGCAATTGCCAATCCCCCCGCTTCGCGTCCATCCCTCCACGCGATGGTGAAACAACCCCGCCTTACCC
>JAIYEK010000206.1 GCA_027487015.1 Erythrobacteraceae bacterium
ATCATCAGCGTCAGCAGGATCATGATCTGCGTGCCGATGCTCAGCTCGATCCCGTAGGCCTGCGCGATGAAGATCGTCGCGAAGCTCATGTACATCATCGAGCCGTCGAGGTTGAACGAATAGCCCAGCGGCAGCATGAAGCCCGAAATCCGGCGCGGCACGCCGAAGCGGTCGAGCTGCTCGAACAGCTTGGGCAGCGCGGCCTCCGACGATGCGGTCGAGAAGGCGATCATCAGCGGCTGGCGGATGTAGCGGACCAGCGCGAAGATGCGCTTGCCCAGGAACAGCGCGCCTGCGCCGAGCAAAATCGCCCACAGCAGCACCAGCGAGAAGTAGAATTCGAGCAGCAGCGTGAGGTAGGTGCCGAGGATCGCCAGCCCGCTCGCTGCGACCACGTTCGCCAGCGCGCCGAACACCGCGACCGGCGCAAAGCGCATCACGTAGCCGGTGATCTGGAGCATCATCTCCGCGAGCGCATCGGCGCCCTTGACCAGCGGCACCCCGCGCTCGCCGATGGCCGATAGCGCGACCCCTGCGAAGATCGAGAAGACGAGGATTTGCAGGATGTTGTTGGTCGCCAGCGCGTCGATCGCGTTCTTGGGGAAGATCGAGAGGATGAACTCTGTCGCTTTCAGCTCCTTGACCTCGCCCACCGCGGCCGCGGCTTCCGCGACATCAGGGATCGGCGCGCCGATGCCGGGCTGGAACAGGTTCACGAGCAACAGCCCCAAGCCAATCGAGACGAGGCTCGCGGTGATGAACCACGTCAGCGCCCTCACCCCGATGCGCCCCAGCGCGGCGCTGTCGCCCATATGCGCGATGCCGACGACGATGGTCGAGAGCACCAGCGGGGCGACCAGCATCTTGATGAGGTTCAGGAAGATGTCGGAGAGCAGCTTGAACCACGGCGCGATCGAACCCTTGATCACCTCGGCCGGCAGGCTCTGGTTGAGCACCTGGCCGACGATCACGCCGAGCACCATGCCGGCAAGGATGTAGAGGGTAAGCTTGCGGTCCATGTGTGCTCCCGTCCGCCGTCGCGGCTGTTATTCCGTGTCCGCCAGCGCCAGCGCGGCGTGCGCGATGCGGGCGTAGATGCGCGCGAGCACGGCGAGGTCGGGGATGGCGACCGCCTCGTCGCGCTTGTGCATCGTCGCGTTGCAAAGGCCGAATTCGATCACCGGACACACAGCGCGCAGGAAGCGCGCGTCCGAGGTGCCGCCGGTGGTAGAAAGTTCGGGCGCGGTGCCGGTTTCCGCCTCGACCGCCGCGCTCACCAGCTTCGAGAAAGCGCCGGGCTCGGTCAGGAAGGGCTCGCCCGAGATCACCGGGCGCGCATGGCCACCGTGCTTTTCGGCGATGGCGCAGACGCGCTCGGACAGGCTGTGGCCAGTGTGAAGGTCGTTGAAGCGGATCGAGATCCGCGCCTCGCCCCTTGCGGGGATCACGTTGTGCGCCTTGTTGGGGGCGGCGATCTCGGTGATCTCGAGGTTGCTCGGTTGGAACCACTTGGTGCCGGTGTCGAGCGTCAGCGCGTCAAGCTCGGCGAGGATCGCGACCAGTTTGGGGAGCGGGTTGTCGGCAAGGTGCGGGTAGGCGACGTGGCCCTGCGTGCCCTCGACGGTGATGAAGATGTTGACCGAGCCGCGCCGCCCGATCTTCACCATGTCGCCGAGGCGGTGGACCGAGGTAGGCTCGCCGACAAGGCACAGGTCGGGGCGGTGTCCGGCGCCCTCCATGAAATCGATCAGCGCGCGGGTGCCGTGGAGCGCGGGGCCTTCCTCGTCGCCGGTGATGATGAAGCTGATCGTGCCGGCATCATGCGGGACCTCGGCGACGGCGGCGACCATCGCGGCGATCGCGCCCTTCATGTCGACCGCGCCGCGCCCGTGGAGCAGCTCGCCGCGCACTTGCGGCTCAAAGGGATCACTCGCCCAACCCTCGCCCGGCGGCACCACATCGAGGTGCCCGGCAAAGGCGAAGTGCCGCGACCCTTCCGGCCCCGCGCGGATCGCGAAGAGGTTCTCAACCGGCGCTTCCTCGGAGCCCTCCGGCCCCTCGCCGCGGGTGGAGCGGTGGACGGCGAAGCCCAGCGGCTCCAGCATCGCCTCGAGCTCCGCGAACACCGCGCCGGTCGCGGGCGTCACGGAGGGCGCGGCGATCAGGCGCTTGGCAAGGTCGGCTGCGTCGAGCATGCTCCAAGGCCTAGCAGGAGTTGCCGCCGATGCCCAAGCTTGATCTTGCCGCGATTCCCCAGACCAATGCGACCGGCTACCCCGCGCCCTTCGATGCCGCGGTCGAAGGGCGATGGTATCGCCGCTTGGCGCCGGTCGCGGGCCTCACCCGCATGGGCGCAAGCCATTGCACCCTGCTGCCGGGGGCCTTCTCTGCGCACCGCCACTGGCACCGCGAGGAGGACGAGCTGGTGGTTATGCTCGAAGGCGAGGCCGTGCTGATCGATGACCATGGCGAGACCCCCGTGAGCCCGGGCGACGTGCTCGCCTTCCCGGCGGGCGAGCCCAACGGGCACTGCCTCCACAACCGCTCCGACCAGCCTTGTGTCTTCGTCGCCATCAGCGCCGGGGACGCCGAGGCCGACAGCGGCGAATATCCCGATATCGACATGGTGTTCGACGCCGAGGGCTATGCCCGCAAGGACGGCACCCGCTACGAAGCGCGCCGCACCCCGTGATCGATCTGGCGGGCTTTGCCCTCGCGGTGCTGCTGATCGAGCTGACCCCCGGCCCCAACATGGCGTGGCTGGTGACGCTGACGCTGGCCGATGGGCGGCGCGCCGGCCTCGGGGCCATCGCGGGCGTGGCGCTGGGGCTTGCCGCCAATGCCGCGCTGAGCGTGCTCGCCGCACACCTGATCCTTGCGCAAGGGCCGGGGCTGACGCGCGGCGTCTCGGTGATGGCGGCGGCGATGATGGTGTGGCTGGCGTGGGAGGCGTGGCGGGATAGCGGGGAAAGCTCTCAGGCCGCGACGCCGAAAGCCGCCACCGGGCGCCATGCGCTGGCGGGCTTCGTCATCAACCTGCTCAACCCCAAGTCGGCGCTGTTCTTGATCACCGTGATGCCGCAATTCGTCACCGGCGGGCGGCCGAGCTTGGCGCAGGGCTTGACGCTGGGCGCGGTGAGCGTTGGGATCGCGACCGCGATCCACCTGTCGCTGGTGCTGCTGGCCCAACACGCCCGCGCCGCGCTGATGGCCGAGGCCCGCGCGCGGATGGTGCGGCGGGTTCTGGCGGTAGCGATGCTGGGGGTGGCCGCGTGGTTCCTCTTCAAGGCCCTCGGCTAGGCCCCTGTTTTAACCCCGGCGGCGGCGCGGTTCGTCGGGCACCAGCGGGCCGGGCGCGAAGGCCTCGTCGAGCAGCCGCGCGATCCTGAGCCCCGCCTGCACCACCCGCGCCCGCGCGATCGGCACGCCGCGGATGATGTCATCCTGGCTCAGCGCGACCTTGTCGGGCAGCGGCTGGCTGCACAGGTCCTCGGTATCGAAGGCGGTGGGGTAGACGAAGCTGCGCGCAATTTCCCAGCTCTCGCGGCCCCAGTCATCGGGCGTGCCGCTAGCAAGCTCGGCTCGCTCGGCTGCGGAATAGCGGCGCACCACCGGATCGGCCGGATCGCTGATCGCGCGTTCGGCCAGCGCCCCGTCCCAGATCGAGTGCAGGTTCAGCCCCGGCTTGATCCCGTAATCGGCCTTGCGCGCGTTGCCGCCCTGATCCTCGTTGTCGCCCGAATGGAGCGGCATATGCACGTCGCCCGCAAAGTGCACCATGAAGGCGAGCGCCTCCAGGCGGATCGGAGCAGGCAGGCGCTCGTCGGCGAGCACCCGCTGCGCGCGTGCGATCTGCGCGGTGACGCAGTTGCCGCCCGGGCAGCTCGCCTTGGGATCGAAGGCCTTGCAGATCGGCGCGGTGCGGTAGTGCCACGCTGCGGTGTAGCCCCAGCGCCAGCCCTCGCCGCGCACGCAGTCGGCCCAGACCGCCGCGTCCTGCAGCGTCGTCAGGGGACAGTTCGGCGTGCCGAGGTCCTTCTCGCGCGCGAGCAGCTTTGCGACCTTGGCGCGCACTTCGGGCGAGACATTGGCGAGCGCGATGGTCGCGGTCTGGCGGTGGGCATATTCGCCCCACGCCAGCGCAGGGCTCGGAACGAGCGCGAGCATCAGCGCCGCATAGGCCAGCAGTTGCCGGATCATCAGCGCACCATCTCGAACTGCTCGATCACCCATTCCTCTTGCTCCGCTGCATCGATCCATTCGCGCATCCAGTCATGCTCGAGCAGCGCCTGCATATAGGCCTGCGCAAAGCCG
>JAIYEK010000308.1 GCA_027487015.1 Erythrobacteraceae bacterium
TCGAGCGACAAGGTGTCGCCTTCCTTGCCCCAGGTCGAGCGGGTCTTGAATTCGGTGCCATCGGTCATCTTGACCGTGATCATGTGGTAATCGGGGTGACCTTCGGCCTTCATGACGGTGTCCTTTGCAGCCTAGCGCCGGTTCCGACCGGCGCAGCTATGAATGGGAAGCGCGCGCCTTAGTGGCGAACGCCAAGCAATGCAACCTCGGATGTTCGACCGAGAAACGGTCGCTCAGCGACCGCGAGGCCACGCGGCCGAGCCGCAGCGGGCGCGGCTTGCTGCGCGTCTAGCGAGGACAAGGGCCCGGATGGGCCCTCGCCATCAAATACCGTCAGTCATCATCGCGGTGAATTCGACCTCGCAGGTCGTCTTCCCCTCGACGCTGGCGATACCCTTGAACTTGTAGACGCGGCTGCGCTTCTGAGTGAATTCGACGTTGAGGTCGAGCAGGCAGCCCGGGGTCACGGGGCTGCGGAACTTGGCGTTCTCGATCCCCATGAAGATGACGAGCTTGCCGGTGCCGGCGAGCTCCATCGTCTCGATCCCGAGAATGCCCGCGGCCTGCGCGAGCGCCTCGATCTGGAGGACGCCGGGCATGATCGGCGCGCCCGGGAAGTGGCCCTGAAAGAACTGCTCGTTCATGCTCACGGCCTTGACCGCGTGGATCCGCTCGCCAAGGGTGATCGCCTTCACCCGGTCGACCAGCAGCAGCGGGTAGCGATGCGGCAAGGCCTTGAGGATTTTGACGATATCATAATCGAGCGGCTCGACAGCCGCGCAACCCGCTTCGCTCATCTGTCAGCCTTTCCGCGCGATCAGCGGCCCACGGGCGCGGCGGGATTGCCCTGCTGCGCTGCTGCGGCCTGCTGCTGCTGCTGCGCGATCGTGGCGGCGATCAGACGCTGCTGGATCTCCTGATAGATCTGCACGCCTTCGCGGCTCGGCTGCCAGCCCGACGGCGGCACCACGCCGACCGCGGGCACCCGGGTGTTAAGCGCGGTGGTGACCTTGCC
Organism: Erythrobacteraceae bacterium; assembly: GCA_027487015.1. Lineage (GTDB taxonomy): Bacteria > Pseudomonadota > Alphaproteobacteria > Sphingomonadales > Sphingomonadaceae > Erythrobacter. The sequence continues at coordinate 1,016 of JAIYEK010000308.1, forward strand.
ACTGATGTCGGCCTCGGGCGGCGCGAACAGCAGCGAGCCCGGATCGATCACGAACTTGATCTGGTCCTTGGTGGTCACGTCCTGCAGCGCAGACGGATACTGCATGATGATCTGCTCGACCGCGAACACCCGCGCGCCGTCAATCTGGTTGTTGAGCGCGGTGATTTCCTGCTCGAGCGTCTGGAGCTTGGCGAAGTCGGGCGACTTCTGCATCGCTGCCTGCTCGGCATCGTCGACCTGCTTGTCGCCGTTCTTGTCGAACTTGGCGAGCATGGTCTGACGCTCCTGCGCCTTGGTGCGGCGCAGTTCGTTCTGCTGGGCGTAGGTGGTGTTGACCTGCTCGTAGGCGGTCTGGAAGGCGGTGGTGCCGATGATGGTGCGCGGAATGTCGACCGTGGCGATGTTGCCCTGCACCTGCGCGCTCGCGGGCAGCGCGGCGGCAGCGGCAAGGATCAGGCCGGCAGGCGCAATGAACTTGGCAAGACGTGTCATCAGAATTGGGTTCCTACGTTGAAGGTGAAGCGCCGCTCGTCATCGCCTTCGACCTTGCGAATGGTCTGGGAGACGTCGATGCGGAAAGGTCCGAAGGGCGAGTTCCAGTTGACCCCGATCCCAGCAGTGACGCGCGGGCTGGGGGAATTGCCGAGGAACAGTTCGCGCAGGTTGGTGCCGCCCACGATCAGACGGCAATTGGCCGATCCGTCCGCCTGGGTCGGGCTGGTCGTCACGGCGCCGGCCGCAGCACACAGGCCGGTGCTGTAGAGCAGCTGGCCATCGGTGTTGCGCTGCTGGTTGCCGCCGGGGTTGACGGTGAGCACCGGGGTCTCGACCCCCCACAGCGCGCCGACATCAGCCCAGATCGAGGGCCTGAGGCCAAGCTCGCGTGCACCCGAGCCGAGCGGGATTTCGAGCTCGGCGCGGCCGAGGTAGTAATTGCGCCCGCCGATCGCATCGTCGCGCACCTGATCGCGCGCGGTCACATAGGTCGGGTTGCCGTTCGCATCGAGCGTGGGCTGGCCGACGCCGTTGAGGATCGACTGCTGGGTGAGGATGCGCGGACCCACGCCGCGGATCGCGAAGCCGCGGAACTGCGGCTCGCCGAGGAAGAAGCGGTCGGTCAGCAGCACGTCATCGACGCCCGCACCCGGACGATCCTTGAGCGGGATGATGGTGCCGCCCTCGGCCATGAGCGAGAAGATGAAGCCCGAGTTGCCGACGTTCCAGAACTGCTGCGCGCGGCCGCGGAAGCGCACGTAGCGCACGTCCCCGCCCAGCCCGGCAAATTCGCCGCTGAGGCTCACGGTGCGCCCGCGCGAGGGACGGATGCGCGAGTTCAGCGAGTTGTAGTTGAGGCTGAGGCCAACGATCGAGCTCAGCCGCTTGCCGATCGAATCGCACAGGAAGCGGCCAGCGCGCAGCGGGTCGCATTCGGTGGTGCCGTCGCCGTTCAAATCGGAGAAGAACAGCGTCTCGTCGAGCGACACGTCATCGTAGTTGAGCGTGTAGCTGCCGACGAGCGACATATACTCGGTCAGCGGCACGCCGGCACGCATCGAGAAGCCGGTGGTGGCCTGCTGGAAGGTCGTGTTGCGGTCGTTGCCGGTGAAGTTGAAGCTGTTGAAATCGCGCCGGTAGATGTCGATCCCGCCGGAGATGTTGCGATCGAAGATGTAAGGGTCGCTGAAGCTCACCTGCGCCGAGCGCGAGAACTGCGAGTAGTTGATGCTCAGACCAATGGTCTGCCCGCGCCCGCGGAAGTTCCGCTGGCGGATCGAGCCGGCCAGAATGAACTGCTCGATCGACGAGAAGCCCGCCGAGAACTGCAATTCGCCGGTCGGCTTTTCTTCGACGTTGGCTTCGAGGATGATGCGGTCAGGCGCGCTGCCTTCGACCTGCTTGACCTCGAAGTTTTCCTGGAAATAGGCGAGCGAATTGACGCGCGCATTGGTGCGCTGCACAGCCAGGCTGTTGAAGGCATCGCCCTCGGCAAGCCGGAACTCGCGCCGGATGACCTTGTCCTGGGTGAGCGTGTTGCCGTTGATATCGACCCGCTCGACATAGACGCGCGGCGCCTCGCGCAGGGTGAAGGTCACGTTCATCTTGCGGGATTCGGGATCGCGCTTGAAGCGCGGCTGCACGTCGGCAAAGGCATAGCCGAAGCGGCCGGCCAGCTCGGTCAGCTGCTCGACCGTGTCCTCGACCGTCTTGGCGTTGTAGAAATCGCCTTCCTTCATCGGCAGCTGGGTGCTCATCACCTCGCTGTCGAAGTCGCGCAGCTGGCTGTCGACCTTGACCTCGCCGAAGGTGTAGCGCTCGCCTTCCTCGACCACGTAGGTGATGATGAAGTCGCGCTGGTCGGGCGTCAGCTCGGCCACCGCCGAGACGACGCGGAAATCGGCATAACCCTCGGTCAGATAGAACTGGCGCAGCTTCTGCTGGTCGAAGGCGAGACGGTCAGGGTCGTAGCTGGTGTTGGAGCTGAAGAAGGTGGTGAGGCGCGACTGCTTGGTCACGAACTCGCCGCGCAGCTGGCCGTCGGAGAACTTCTCGTTGCCCAGAATGTTGATCTGGCGGACCTTGGACTTGGGGCCCTCGGTGATCTCGAACACGATATCAACGCGGTTCTGCGGCAGCTGCACCAGCTTGGGCTCGACCTTGGCGGCGAACCGGCCCTGACGCTTATAGAGCTCGATAATGCGCGCAACGTCGGCGCGGACCTTGGAACGGGTGAAGATCTGACGCGGCGCGAGCTTGATCTCGGGCACGATCTTGTCGTTCTTGAGCCGCTTGTTGCCTTCCAGAACGATGCGGTTGATGACCGGGTTCTCGGTGACCGTGATGACGACATTGCCGCCATCATTGCGGATCGAGGAATTGGCGAAAAGCTCGGTCGCGCCCAAGTCCTTGATCGCCTCGTCCGCGGCGGCGGCGGTGTATTCCTGCCCGACGCGCAGGCGGATGTAGGAGAGGATGGTGGTCGCCTCGAGCCGCTCGGCGCCGACCACGGAGATGGTGCGGATGGTGTTGGCGGTGCGTGCGGGCGCCGGCGCGGGCGTGGCCGCAGGCTGGGCCGCGGGCGCTGCCGGCTGGGTCTGCGCCTCGGCCAGCGAGGGCACGCCGGCGAGGATCGAGCCGCAGGCGAGCAGGCTCGCCAGGCGCAGGGGCGCGCGTGCGGGAGCGGCAATGCAGTTGACCGGCGCCAGGCCCGTCTCGCTCAATCGGTTCATGCAGCTAAAATCCCGTTCTCAACCCTGTGCGCCGCACCATCTGCGAGAGATGCCGCGGCAACCTGCCAGTTTAATGGTGCGCTCCCCACGTCGCACTGTCCTGCCCTTGTGGACGCCTCTGCCCCATGTGCCCTGCGCAATCAAGCCGCGCGCGCCGCGCTGCCTTGCGTATCCACCGCCTGCGTCAGCTGCCGAAGATCGGGAGCGAGATAATGTCATTCACCGTCACCACCGCCATCAGCATCAGCACCA
>JAIYEK010000077.1 GCA_027487015.1 Erythrobacteraceae bacterium
CAGAGCGCGCTCATCAACGGCCTCCCGGTCAGCGTGAAGACCGTGCGCTACGGCGAAGGTCTCGTCGCGAGCGAAGTGCGCTTCACCAGCGACGACCGCCAGATCGCGGCGATGATCCGCGGCGGCACCCAGCAGCAGTTCGGCGAGCAGGGCGCGGCGATCCAGGCCAATGCCGCCGCCACCGAAGCGCTGCGCGGCCGGCTCGGCGATATCGACAAGTACAACCTCAAAGGCACCACCAACGTCTATTTCGACACCGGCAAATGGGTGATCAGCCCGGCCGCCAAGGCCGAGCTGTGCGCCGCCGCGCAGGCCGCCAATGCCAACGAGAATTCGCTGATGCTGGTGCTGGGCTACACCGATTCGACCGGATCGCAGGACGCCAACCAGACCCTTTCGGAAAAGCGCGCTGCCGCCGTGGTCAACCACCTGCAGCAGGTGTGCAAGTGGAAGCCCTACCGCATGCTCACCCCCACCGGCATGGCCACCGCCGACCCGGCCGCCGACAACACCACCCCCGCCGGCCGTGCGCAGAACCGCCGCGTTTCGGTCAACGTGCTGGTGAGCAAAGCGCTCGACGGGCAGTAAGGGACGTGATCGGCTGCGGCGGCCCGGCGGGTCGCCGCAGCCATTCCCGCCTTACCGGATCGGGAAAGTTCCGGCGACGCGGGTATTGGGTTTCTCGCCCTCCGGATGCGGCAGGCCCAGCGTATCGTTGACGGCGCGGCGCAGCGGATTGGTGCAGGTGGACGGCCCGCGGGCGTAATAGATCCGGCCTTCGAGCGTCTGTTTCGCCGCATCGGGCCTCAGGATCACCTGCCCCGCGTTGCCCACATCTCCGCCTTCGGCCATCGGATCGCAGCGGCGCAAGCTGATGCTGCCATCCTTGCCCCGATCGATCGCCGTGCAAACGAACGGCTTGGTGAATTGCAGAATGCGGACGTTGTTCTCGTAGGAGCCCGGTTCGTCGGACAGCACATGCTGCGGATCGCGCGCGCTGAGGTCAAGCGCGCCGGGAGCGATGCTCACCCGCGCAGGCGATTGGGCGAAATAGCCCGCGACCTGATCGACGATCCCCTGCCTGTAGGCCTTGCCGTAGTACCACTGGTAGAACGTGTCGGCGTTGGGGAAGGTCACCGCGGAGCGCCAATTGACCGCATTGCGCCAGCAATCGCCCAGCCGCAGGGTCTTGTCGCGCTGATGGTCAACCTTGGCGCCGGCAGGCAGGGCGAAGGCCTCGCTGACCAATGCGGTTTCATCCGCGAAGAAGTCGCCTTGGCTGTCGATCCGCATGATCGCAAAAGGCACTGCGACGCACCCCAGAAACGCGAGCGTCGCCACCGTCTGGACTGCGAAGGTCTTCCAGATCGCCGGAGGCGTCAGGCGATGGGCGAGCAGCAGCATTGCGATGATCGCCGCCGGAACCCCGAACATCGATAGGAGGGCAAAGGGCAGCTGCGACATGCAGCCGCTTTACCCGCCGGAGTGGTAGAAATCGTAAATCAGCTGCGCCATCCGCGCGCTGACCCCTGGGGCGCGTTGCAGGTCTTCCAATGCCGCGGCGCGCACCTTGCTCGCGGTGCCGAAATGCAGCAGCAGCGCCCGCTTGCGCGACGGGCCGATGCCGGGGATCTCGTCGAGCGGGCTCGCGGTGATCGCCTTCGACCGCTTCGCCCGGTGCGCGCCGATGACATAGCGGTGCACCTCGTCGCGCAGGTTCTGCAAGTGGAACAGGAGCGGCGAGTTCACCGGCAGCAGCTTCTCGCGCCCGTCGGGGAAGTGGAACACCTCGCGGCCATCGCGCCCGTGATGCGGCCCCTTGGCAATGCCGATCACCGCGATCTCATCGGCGATGCCGATCTCCTCGAGCACCCGCATCACGCTGGAGAGCTGGCCCTTTCCGCCGTCGATCAGCATCAGATCGGGGAGGATGGTCTCGTGCCCGCCCTGCTTGGCCTCGGGGTTTTCCTCGCCTTCGGCAAAATTGCGGAAGCGCCGCGCCATCACCTCGCGCATCATCGCGAAGTCATCGTTCGATTGCGCCTCGCGGATGTTGAACTTGCGGTACTGGCCCTTCTCGAAGCCCTCGGGCCCGGACACCACCATCGCCCCCACGGCCTTGGTGCCCTGGATATGGCTGTTGTCGTAGACCTCGATCCGCTGCGGGGGTGCATCGAGCTCCAGAAACTCGGCGAGCTCGCGGTTGAGCCGCGCCTTGGTGCCGGTCTCGGCCAGCCGCCGTTCGAGCGCCTCGACCGCATTGCGCTGCGCTTGCTCCATCAGCTTGCGCCGGTCACCGCGTTCAGGGATCGAGAGGCGCACCTTGCGCCCGGCGACTTCCGAAAGCGCCGCCTCGATCAGCTCGGCCTCGGGCAATTCGCGGTCCACCAGAATGGTCGGCGGCGGCGGCACTTCCTCGTAGAATTGCAGCATCACGTCGGCGAGCACCTGCGCCTCTTCCACGTCATTGGTGTGGCGCGGGAAGAGCGCGCGGTGGCCCCAGTTTTGCCCGCCGCGGATGAAGAAGGACTGGACGCTCATCTGCCCGTTCTTGGCGGCGAGCGCGAATACGTCGGCATCGCCCAACCCGGCGGCATTGATCGCCTGCGACCCTTGAATGAAGGTCGCCGCCCGCAGCCGGTCGCGCAGCATCGCCGCAGTCTCGAAATCGAGGTTCGCCGCGGCGTCCGCCATCTGCCGCTCGAGATCAGCCTGCACCGCGCCCGATTTGCCCGAGAGGAAATCCTTCGCCTGCCGCACCAGCGCGTCATAGCCCGGCTCGTCGATCCGCCCCACGCAGGGCGCCGAGCAGCGCTTGATCTGGTAGAGCAGGCACGGCCGGTCGCGATTGTTAAAGAAGCTGTCGGTGCAGCTCCGCAGCAGAAACAGCTTTTGCAGCGCATTCAATGTGGTGTTGACGCTCCCCGCGCTGGCGAAAGGCCCGTAGTAATTGCCCTTCGCCCGCCGCGCACCGCGGTGCTTCTGGATGCGCGGGAAGGCGTGGTCGGCGCGCAGCAGGATGAAGGGGAAGCTCTTGTCGTCACGCAGCAGCACGTTGAACGGCGGGCGGAAGCGCTTGATCAGCTGCGCTTCCAAGAGCAGCGCCTCGGCCTCGGAATTGGTGGTGATGATCTCCATGCTGCGGGTCTGGCTGACCATCCGCTGCAAGCGGCCCGAAAGCTGGGCGATCTGGGTGTAGTTGGCGACGCGGGCCTTGAGGCTGCGCGCCTTGCCCACGTAAAGCACCTCGCCCCGCGCATCGAGCATCCGGTAAACCCCCGGCGAGGGCTTGAGCACCTTCACCGTGTCACGGATCGCCGCGACTCCGGCGTCCAGATCGGGCTGGGCGCTGGACACGGTGTAGGCGGCGCGCTCCTCGTTGAAGCGCTCCGCGCCGCGCGGATCGTGGGGGGTGCCTGCGGGGGTTCGGGCCATGGGGGTCAGATAGGGACGAGAGGGGGCGATTGGCAATTCCCGCGCGGGCCCCTATCGGCAGGCCTGTGGAACAAAGCGATGTCATCATCCTCGGCGCAGGCGCGGCCGGGCTGTTTGCCGCCGGGCAGGCGGGGCAGCGGGGCCAGCGGGTGGCACTGCTCGAGAAGGCCGAGGCGCCGGGGAAGAAGATCCTGATCTCGGGCGGCGGGCGCTGCAATTTCACCAACCTTGGCGCGGGGCCAGCGAACTACCTCTCGGCCAACCCCCATTTCGCCAAGAGCGCGCTGGCCCGCTACACCCCCGCTGACTTCATCGCACTGGTCGAGAAGCACGGGATCGCGTGGCACGAGAAGACGCTGGGCCAGCTGTTCTGTGACGGATCGGCCAAGCAGATCGTGGCGATGCTGCTGGACGAATGCCCGCCGGACATGGTGACGCTCACGTGCGGGGCGGATGTGGCGGAAGTGGCGCGGGGCGAGGACGGCCGCTTCACCGTCACCGCCGCCGATGGTCGCCAATGGCAGGCCCCCGCACTGGTGATCGCCACCGGCGGGCCCTCCATTCCGAAAATGGGCGCGAGCGACTTTGCCTATCGGCTGGCGAGGCAGTTCGGGCTCAAGGTGGTCGAGCCCCGCCCCGCTCTCGTCCCGCTGACACTCGGCGGCGAGGACGCGCTTTTCCGCGAGCTCTCGGGCGTCGCCGCGCCGGTGCGGGCGCGCGCGGGCAAGACCGAATTCACCGAGGCGGCGTTGTTTACCCACAAGGGGCTCTCGGGCCCGGCGATCCTGCAAGTGTCGAGTTACTGGCGGCACGGAGAGCTGGTAGGGATCACCTTCCTCCCCGAGGCCGCAACCGACTGGCTGCTTGAGGCCAAACGCGACCGCCCGCGCACGCACCTGCGCACGCTGCTGCGCGAACGCCTGCCCGGCCGCCTAGCCGATGCGTTGGCCGACCGGCTCGGGCTGGAGCGCGAATTGGGCAACCTCTCCGACAAGGACCTGCGCGCCGCGCAAGCCAAGCTCGCCGACTGGCGCTTCGCCCCCAACGGCACCGAGGGCTATGCCAAGGCCGAAGTCACCGCAGGCGGGATCGCCACGGCGGAACTCTCCAGCCGGACGATGGAAGCCGCACGCGTCCCCGGCCTTTACGCCATCGGCGAGGCGGTCGACGTGACCGGCTGGCTCGGCGGCTACAACTTCCAATGGGCCTGGGCGAGCGCACATGCCTGCGCGGTGGCGCTCGCCCAGCCGCGTTCCTAGAACAACTTCCGCAGGTCCACCCCGAGATACAGCCCCAGCGGGTCGATCACGAAAGCATTGTAGTTGACCGGCGTGACCCCCGACCCGTCGCGCACGCGGCGCTGCGCATCGAAGACGTTGTCGGCCACGAGGCTGATCCGCAGGTCCTTCATTAGCCCTTCGTTCTTGCCCGTCACTTCGCCCATATTGGCGAAGACGCGCAGGTTGAAGGTGACGATATCGTCGAAGAACAGGTCGTTGGCGGCAAGCGTTCCGTCGAGCCTGGTCTCCCCGGTGTAGACGCCGGAGAGGCGGAAGCCCACGCCCTTGCCGAACAGGCCGGCCTCGAGGCGGCTCGAATGGCGCGGCTGCCCGAAGGCGCTGGTCGCCTCGCCATCGAGCTGGTCAAGCGGCTGGAGGCCGGGCGCCACGAGGATCTCGTTGGCGAGCTCGATCGTGTGGGTGACGTTGAAGAAGTAGCGCCAGCCTTGGAAACTGCGCTGGGCGAGCGGGTTGAAGGCCGGTCCCCCCGCAGGCGCGCCGCCGCCCGGTGCGCCGCCAGCCGGAGCGCCGCCCTGAGGCGCAGCGGCGCAGAAGCGCTGCTGGAACTGCGCGATCGCCTCGGGCGGGAGCGTGCCATCGGGCAGGCGCGAACGGTCGAGCGCCATCTTGATGAAGGCGGGATCGACGCCCGGAAGCTCGGCCGAGACATCCTCACCGCGCTCGATCTTGCCGATCAGCGCGGCGATTGCGGCGTTGCCGTCGGGCCCGCAAGCGCGTTCGCGGAAGGCGGCGAACTGGGGCGGCATGCCCCCGCCCGGAGCACCCGGTGCACCCGGAGCGCCCGAAGGTGCGCCGCCGGGCGCGCCGCCGCCCATCATCGCAGGGTCGATGGCGCAGATCCGGGTGCGGAACTGGGTCAGCCGCGCCGGGTCGACCTTGCCGTCGGTGCCGCGCAGCCGCGCCAGCATCGGCGCGAGGCGGGCCGGATCGATGCCGGGGAAATCAGCGGAGATGTCAGCGCCGCTATCGATTGCGGCGACGAGCTTTTCGAGGAAGGCCTGCCCGTCATCGGCGCACAGCCGCGCGCGGAAGGCCATGAACTGCTCGCGCTGTTCGGCGCTCGGCGCAAAGCCGCCGCCGGGTCCGCCCGCGGCCGGAGCGCCCTGAGGTGCGGGCGCAGGACCGGTCGTGGGCGGTGCAGGCTGGGCCGCAGCCGAAGCAGCAGGCGCGCCGCCGCCGCCTCCACCACTGCCGAAGCGACCGCCGCCGCCACCCGGCCCGCCAATGCCGCCGCCGCCCGGAGGCGCACCGATGCTGCCATTGGTCGAGAAGGTGAACTGAATGCGGTCCGCCTTGGTCTCGGCAAAGCTGACCGAGCGCCGGTCAACCCGCACCACGCGGCCATTCGCATCGCGCGTCACCCGGCCGGGGAAGGCTGCCTCGGTCTCGGCGGTGATCTGCGGGAAGGCGCTCACCACGTCATCGGAGCGGTTCATGATGTAATCGACCGCGAGGCGCGAGTTCTCCCAGAACGGCAGCTCCCAGTTGGCCGAGAACTTCCAGTCGCGCTGGGTTTCGGGCGGCAGGTCGGGATTGCCCCCTGTGCGCACGGTCGCCAGCACGGTCTCGCCGCGCACGAAATCGAACACCGGCACGTTGAGGTTGTCGATCTGCGGATCGCCCAGCGCCGACAGCGAGGGCGCGACTTCGCGCCAGATATAAGTCGCCGACAGGTCGAGCCCGTCGATGGGAGCCCAGGTGATCCCGGCGTTCCAATCCCCGAGCATGCCGAAATCGCTGAGGTCTTCGAGCCCGGCCTGAAGGTTGAGCGTGAAATCGCCCAAGCCATCGAGGAACTCCTCGCGGCCGCTGGTCAGCGGCACCACAAGGTTGGCGCCGGTCGAAAGCCTCCGGCGGGTGAGCTGCGCGCCGGTCAGCGAGCGGGTGTCACTGCTCTCGATCCGGCGCCAGTCGAGGCCGAGATCAAAGGTCGCCAGCAATTCGCCTGCGGGAAGTTCCGCCAGCGGGCCTTCAAGCGTCGCCTGAGTTTCGGTGGTGATCGTCCGGCGGCGCGCGATGTCGAAGCCGTTGTCGGTGCTGGTCGGCAGCGGGCCGTTGAGCGCCAGCGTGCCAGCCGCAGCGGCGTCGCGGAACACCTGAAGCTGCGCGGTCCCGAGCCGCCGGTCGATCTCGGTCTCGGTCTCGCTGAAGGAGCCATCGAAGGTGGTGGTGAGGCGGAAGGCATTGATCGGCTGGTTGATCGAGCCTGCGCCCGAGATCGTGTCACTCGACGTGCGCCGAGCCAGCGGGGTGTCCGCCCCGAAGGTGCGCAGCGCGCTGGTGTTGGTGGGCGACGTCAGCGTGACGGTGTTGAGCCCGTCGAGGCTGCGGCTTTCATTGCGCGCATAGTTGAGGTTGGCGGACAGCGACGTGCCGCTTTCGACGATCGCCTTGGCCCACGAAACGTTGGCATCGAGCCCGAAGCTGTCGGCCAGCAGGCTGCGGAAATCGGCTTGATCGGGATCGCCCGCGACCAGCGACTGCGAGCCTGCGGTCTGCGGCACATTGCGCTCGGCTTCGGTCAGGAGCGTGGTGTCCTCGACCTGCACACTAGCGTTGATCCGGCCACCATCCGCGATCTTGAGGATGCCGAGCCGTTCCTCGTTGCGCGAATAGCCCCCGCGCGAGGGTGCCTCGAACTCGAGATCGACCTGGCGGTTGGAGTAATTGTCCTTGAGGATCAAGTTGATGACGCGCCGATCAGGCGGAAAGCCGAAGCGCTGGGCGACTTCCTCGGGGAACACCTCGACCTTGGCGAGCGCTTCGGGCGGGTAGTTGGCGAATTCGCGGAAGGAGCCGATGCGGATCCCGTTCACCAGAATGACCGGCTGCCCGCC
>JAIYEK010000297.1 GCA_027487015.1 Erythrobacteraceae bacterium
CAGATCGCCAATACCGAAGAAGCCGCCGCGATCGATCCGATGGCCGATGGCATCGACCTCACCCCGCTGCTCGATCTGATGTGCGAGAACGAGGATGTGCTGAAGGTCTTCCACGCCGGGGGGCAGGATGTCGAGATCATCGTCAACCTCACCGGCAAGACCCCGCACCCCATCTTCGACACCCAGATCGCGATGATGGCGATCAGCCAGTCCGAACAGATCGGCTATGCCAATCTGGTCGAGACCTGGATCGGTCTCACCATCGACAAGGGCGCGCGCTTCACCGACTGGAGCCGCCGCCCGCTGACCGAGCGCCAAATCGAATATGCGATCGGCGATGTGACGCACCTTGCGGGCATCTTCCCCCGCATCCTGAAGAAGCTCATCAAGACCGGGCGCGGCGGGTGGCTCGATGCCGAGATGGAAAAGCTCGCCGATCCGTCGAACTACCTCACCGACCCGGGTGTCGCGTGGAAGCGCATCCGGCAGCCGGGGCGCAACCCGCAGGTGCTGGGCCGCATGAAGGCGCTCGCCGGATGGCGCGAGAGCGAGGCGCAGCACAAGAACATCCCGCGCGGCCGCATCATGCGCGACGAGACCCTCGCCGACATCGCCAGCCACCCGCCCAAGACGCAGGCCGATCTCGCCAAGGTGCGCGGGCTCAGCCCGGCCTGGAAGGACAATGATATCGGCAAGCGGCTGATGAAGGTGCTCGCGGACGCCGAGCCGCTCCCCAAGAGCGAAATGCCCGAGAAGATCAAGCAGGGCGCGCCGCTCGGCAAGGAGGGCGCGCTGGTCGCCGACCTCCTCAAGCTGCTGCTGAAAATCCGCGCCCGCGAGATCGACGTCGCCCCCCGCCTCCTCACCCGCGCCGACGAGATGGAAGCGCTCGCGGCCGGCGTGCGCAAGCTGCCGGTGCTTGAAGGCTGGCGCTACGAGGTGTTCGGCAAGGACGCGCTCGATCTGGTCGAGGGCAAGCTGGCGTTTGCGGTGGAACGCGGCAAGCTCAAGATGACCCATATCGACGATGTGGTGGTTGCGGAGCCGGAGCCTGCGGCGGAAGCAGCGCCCGCGGCGGAGCCTGACGAACTGGCGGCGGAGTGACTGGCCTAAAATCCGTTCGGGCTGAGCCTGTCGAAGCCCTGGCCTTCCCTTCGGAAGTGAAGTGCGGCCCTTCGACAAGCTCAGGGCGAACGGGTTAAGGAGGTAACACCATGTCCACCTACCTCCCCACCATCAAGCAGCTGCAATATCTCGTGGCGCTCCACGAGCACGGGCATTTCGGCAAGGCGGCAGACGCCAGCTTCGTGTCGCAATCGACGCTGTCCGCCGGGATCCGCGAGCTCGAATCGCTGCTCGGGGTGACGCTGGTCGAGCGCTCGCGCCGGGTGGTGCGGTTCACCGCCTTGGGCGAGCAAGTGGTGGCTAAGGCCAACCGGCTGCTGCGCGAGGCCGAGGAGCTCGCCGATCTCGTCCAGGCCTCGGGCAAGCCGCTCTCGGGTGAATTGCGCATGAGCGTCATCCCCACCATCGCCCCCTTCCTGCTGCCGCGCATGCTCCCGCGCCTCAAACGCGAGCGGCCCGATTTGAAGCTGTTGCTGCGCGAGGAGACAAGCCACGATGCGCTCGAATCGCTCTCGCATGGCCGGGTCGATTGCGTGCTGCTGGCCCTGCCCTTCGACACCGGCGATGCCGCGATCGCGCATATTGCCGACGACCGGCTGTTCATCGCCTTCCCCAAGGACGACCCGCGCGATCCTCCGGCGAGCATCAAGCCCGATATGATCGATCAGGGCCGCCTGCTGCTGCTCGAAGACGGCCACTGCCTGCGCGACCATGCGCTCGCCGCGTGCAACCGCGCCGAATTGCGGGCGAGCGCGGCGATGATCGGCACGAGCCTCCACACGCTGGTGCAGCTGGTCGACAATGACCTCGGCCTCACCATGCTGCCCGAAATGGCGCTGAAGGCGGGCATTCTGGCCGGCACCCAAGTGGTCGCGCGCCCCGTCGACAGCCCCACCGCCAAGCGCGAAATCGTGCTGGCGTGGCGCAAGAACTCGCCGAGGGAGGCCGACTTCCTGCTGCTGGCGGAAGAACTGCGGGCGGGATGATGCGCGGGCGCGGGGCGAGGTGGCGGCTCTGGGCTGCGCTGGGGTCTGGCGCGTTTGCCGCCCCCGCGCTGGCCGATCCGATCACGCTCACCCCGCTCGCCGACATCCGCCTCCAGCGCGAGACTGCTGCGCAAGACGATCTGCCCGAAAGCTCCGAGGCGCTGATGGTGCGGCTTCGTGCCGGGGCACAGGCGACCAGCGGGCGCTGGGCCTTGCGGATCGAGGGCCAGGGCAACCTTGCGATTGTCGAGGATTACAACAACGGGCTCAATGGCCGCAGCGACCGCCCTATCGTCCCCGATCCCGAAAACATCGCGCTCTATCAGGGCTTTGTCCGCTACACTTCGCCCGCCATTACAGCGACCCTCGGCCGTCAGGAAATCAGCCTCGACGACGAGCGCTTCGTCGGCACCGCCCCGATCCGCCAGAACGCGCAGACCTTCGACGCGCTGCGGATGGTGTGGAAGCCCGCGCCCGACATCAAGCTCGATGTCAGCTATGCATGGAGCTTTCGCACGATCTGGGGGATCGACGGCACGGGCGCGCGCCAGCAGGCGATCGGCGGGGACAAGGTCTTCGTCAACGCCGCGTGGAAGAGCCCGGCGGGCACGCTTACCGGCTTTGCCTATTTCGTCGATCTCGACGAAGCCGCGGTGCAGAACTTCCGCCTGTCGAGCCAGACCTACGGGGTGCGTCTTACCGGCACCCAGACAATCGCGCCCGGAGCGACGCTCGGCTACACCGCAAGCTACGCGCGCCAGTCCGATTACGGCCGCAACCCCAATGGCTACGCCGCCGATTACCTGCAGGCCGAGGGCGCCTTCGAACATCGCGGCTGGCGGCTGGCGGCTGGCTTCGAAAGCCTCGGCGCGGACAGCGGGCAACCCTTCGCCTCCTTCCAGACGCCGCTGTCGTCAGGAGTGAAGTTCCTCGGGCTGATCGGGCGCTTCCTCCCCACGCCTCCTGACGGCGTGCGCGATTTCAATGCCGCCGCCGGACACACCTTCAAGCGCGTCGGCCCCTTGCAGACCGTGCGCCTGCAAGCCGTGCTGCGCCACTTCACCTCCGACCGCAACGCGCGGGTCTACGGCAACGAGGTCGATCTTCTAGCGAGCGCGAAATGGGGCAAGGTCACCCTGTCGGCGCGCTATGCCAACTACGTGGCGGGCAGCTTCGGCAGCGATGCGCAGCGCCTGCTGATGCAGCTCGGCTGGGCCCTGTGACCGCGCGCAGGGAAGCCGTTGAGGCCGCGAGGAAATCAGGCTAGGTTTCGCTCATGTCCGCGCCTGACGAGCAGCCTATGCCCGACCCCGCCAGCACTCCCCCGACGCGCGCGGGGGCCGGGTTCATGCTGGCGATGCTGGGGGTGCTGCTGGGGGGCATCCTGCTGCTCAACAGCGGGGTGCTCGAAAGCTCCTACTCGGGCTTTGCCTTCATGGTGCTCATCCCTTTCGCCATCGGCGCGCTGATTACCGGCGCGGGGCTGCAAATCTATTGGAACATCGGCTGCATCGCCGCACCAGCGGGGCTGTTCGCGGTCGTGTTCGCGGTGATGCGCTTTACCGGACAAGAGGGACTGATCTGCATCCTCATGGTGCTGCCCTTCTGGCTCACCGCTGGGCTTGGCGGAGGGCTGGCGACATGGTTCATCGACCGGCGCCAGCGCCGCGCCGCAGCGGCGGGCGGCGCAACGCGGGTGCAGGCGGTGGCGCTCGTCGCTCTGCCCTTCGCGGTGCTCTATGCCGAGGAAGCGAGCCCGCCCGCGTGGGAGGAGCGCACGGTCGAGCGCAGCGTGGTGATCGCGGCCGATGCGTGCGATGTGTGGCCGCTGCTGCTCTCGATCCCCGCGGTCGGCCCTGACGAGGGGATCGCGACCTTCACCCACGATCTCGCCGGTATCCCCCGCCCCGCCGAAGCGCGGCTGGTGGAGCGGGGCGGCCAGCTGGTGCGCGAGGGGCGCTGGGGCGAGGCGATCCGGTTCGAGGAACGCGTCACCACGCTCGAGCCCGGGCGGCGGATCGCGTGGGACTTCGCCTTCCCCGACAATTCGGTGCAGGCCTATACCGATCACCACATTTCGCCCGACGGCCCGATGCTGAACATCGCGCGCGGCGGCTACACGCTTACCCCACTGAAGGGCGGCCGGGTCCGGGTGAGCCTTGCCACCACCTACCGGATGCGCAGCCGCCTCGGCTGGTATGCGGGCCTGTGGGGCGAACGCATGCTCGGCGATGTCGAGGACAATGTGCTGGCGATCATTAAGCAGCGCGCTGAGCGCTGAGGCTCAGCACTCGGTCAGTGCGAGGGTCATCGCAAGGCTCGCACCGAGCGCAACCCTGAGGCTGCGGCGCGGCGGCGACGGGCGGTGGGGGGCGCGGGTGCGGGCCTCGGTCTCTGCGGCGGCGTGGCCGATCAGGCGCTCGGCATCGCGGTGCGCCAGATCATCGACGAGGCTGTGGACGTCATCGGCGAGCAATTCGGCATCCCCGATCAGCGCGGCGGCGCGGGCGTAGTCGCCGCGCGCAATCGCCTCGCGCGCATCGTGCTGGAGGCGGCGTGCATGATCCGCCAATTGTCCGACGAAGGCGCCATCGGCGCGCGATGTTTCCGGTCCCATGTGAGACATTGTAACCTGAAGCCGCGCCCGCCTCAATCCATATGCTTGAGGCCAACCCGCAGGTAATCCCAGCCAGTAATCAGGGTCAGCGCCGCAGCGGTCCACAGCGACACCAGGCCGACAAGGTGCACCCAGCTCTGCGCGATGGTCCCGCAGGCCTCGCCCACCGACTGGCACGGCTGGCCATGCACCGCCCCACCGAGAATCAGCGCGCCGAGCGACACCAGCTGGAAGGTCGTCTTCCACTTGGCGAGCTTGGAAACCGGCACCGAGACCTGAATGCCGCCAAGAAATTCGCGCAGGCCCGAGACCGCAATCTCGCGCACCAGGATCACGAGGCCCGCAATCACGTGGATATCCCCCGCATAGGGCCCGCGCAGATAGCCTTGCGCGGTCAGCACCAGAATCACCGCTGCGACCATGATCTTGTCGGCAATCGGATCGAGAAAGATGCCGAGCTTGGAGACCGTCCCTTGCGCGCGGGCGAGGTAGCCGTCCAGAAAATCGGTGATCGCGATGATGCAATAGAGAACGAAGCCAACAAGATACCCGGCGCGCCACTCGGGCCACCACAGGAAGAACGCCAAGAGCGGCACCGCGAAGATGCGCGAGGCGGTAAGGATGTTGGGCAGGCTCGACATAGGTTTCCCCTGCCCCCTCTAGCGGCTTGCGGCCTGCCGCAAAACCCCCGCGCGGAGAAAGACGCGCACAGCCTGCGCGCGGCGGGCTTTCCGTTTGCGCACTTGTGAAACCTCAGGCCCGCGCTATGTCGCTGGTAACTGACAGGGAAGCCCCAGCGTAAAGATCGCATGACCACATCGCTCCAACTCATGGGCAAGCGCCGTTTTGCGCCGCTGTTCGTCACCCAGCTGCTCAACGCGCTCAACGACAATCTCTACAAGAACGCGATGGTGCTGTTCATCGTGTACCAGCTCTATGATTCGCCCGAGATGGAGACGCTGGTGAGCGGGGTTGCGACCGCGCTGTTCGTGCTGCCCTTCGTGCTGTTCTCGGCCACCTCGGGCCAGCTTGCCGACATGCGCGACAAGACCAGCATCATCCGCTGGATCAAGTTCGCCGAGATCATCATCATGAGCGCGGGCGCCGCCGGGCTGCTGATGGCGACACGCGGGGTGATGGTCGAGAATGTCGCAATCCCGCTGATGTTCGTCGCCCTCTTCGCGATGGGCATCCATTCGACCTTCTTCGGCCCGATCAAATACGCAATCCTCCCCCAGCATCTCGAAGACCACGAGGTGCTCGCAGGCACGGGCTTGGTCGAAGCCGGGACTTACGTCGCGATCCTCACCGGCATGATCCTGGCCGCGGTGCTATCGGTAGGCGAGAGCACGGTCGCGGTGATCGTGATCGCGGTGATCGGCTACGGGGTATCCCGCTTTGTCCCCTCCGCCCCGCCGCAGAGCGCCGACGTCACGGTGGAATGGAACCCGCTGCGCGCGTCGAAGTCGCTGATCGGCTTCTCGATGCGCAATCTCGAGCTGCGTTACGCCGTGCTGGCGATCAGCTATTTCTGGGCGATCGCGGCAATCCTCGGCGTCCAGTTCTTCCCGCTCGCCAAGAACGTGCTGCTCGCTGACAAGCAGGTGGCGATGGTGATGCTGGTCGCCTTCTCGGCCGGGATCGCGATCGGATCGGTCGCCATCAACACCTTGCTCAAGGGCGAAATCTCCGCGCGCCACTCGCCGATCTCGGTGCTGGTGATGGGGGTGCTGCTGATCGGCTTCTACCTGATCTGCCGGACCTGGGACCTCAAGCCCGCGGGCGAGCTGTTCACCGTCACCGAGTTCCTTGCCCAGCCGCTCGCGCTTCTGCTTGTCGCCAACCTGCTGCTGATCGCGGTGGCAGGCGGCATGTTCGTGGTGCCGCTCTACGCCTTCCTGACGACGCGGGTGGAGAAGTCCGAAGCCTCGCGCTCGGTCGCGGCGAACAACTTCATTTCCTCGGTGTTCATGGCGCTGGGAGCGGGGATCGCCGGCGTGCTCGGCTTCTTCGGCATTCCGCTCGCCGAGCAATTGCTGCTGAGCCTCGCGCTGTGCCTCGTTTCAGCGCACCTTGCGCGCAAGCTCTACCGGGCCGAGCAGCAGCGGACCCCGCTCCCCGCCTGACAAGCGTCCTAGATAATGAAGGCAAGCACCGCGAGCGTCACCGCGACATAGGTGCTCGCGACCCCGCGCACGTCTTCCATCGTCAGCCGCCACAGGCTTTCAGCGGGAATCGGGATGAGATCGCGCTTCACGTGCGGCGGGAGACTCATGCGGAACCAGTGGCGGGCGGTCTCATCAGTCAGGACCAGGCTGCGGCGCATTTTTCGCGAGTCTCCAGTTGGCAGGTGGGGCCAGCTTTAAGACTTTCTTAACCATTGAAAATGGTTTGCGGCGGGTGTGTCGCAGCGTGGGACATGGCGAGTTTGCACAGGCACGCGTCCGGGGATAGAGGCTCGTGACTGGACGACGGGAGAGTTTCGAGATGGCCGATTCAACGCGCCCCAATGGCACCCAGACAGCGGCAGCCCTGCTGGTCGATTGCCTTGCCACCCAAGGCGCGAGCCGGATCTTCACTGTGCCGGGCGAGAGCTTCCTCGCCGTGCTCGATGCCCTGCCCGACCAGCCTGCTATCGAGGTCGTCACCTGCCGGCAGGAGGGCGGGGTCGCCTTCATGGCCTGCGCCGACGGGGCGATGACGGGGCGGCCCGGCAATGCCTTTGTGACGCGCGGCCCGGGCGCCACCAACGCCAGCATCGGCGTGCATGTGGCGCATCAGGATTCGCAGCCGATGATCCTCTTCGTCGGCGACGTGGCGCGCGGCATGCAGGCGCGCGAGGGGTTCCAGGAGGTCGATTTCACCGCCTTCTTCTCCCCTATTTGCAAATGGGCGGCGCGGATCGACGATCCGCTGCGCATCCCCGAATATATCGCCCGCGCCTATGCGACCGCGATCAGCGGGCGGCCCGGCCCGGTGGTGCTTGCGCTGCCCGAGGACATGCTGGTCGAGCAGGTGCCCGCCGCCCTCGCCCCGCGCCCCGAAGCCTTGCGCCCCGCGCAGGCGGTGTGCCCCGATGCGATGCGCGCGCTGTTCGACCTGATCGCTGACGCGGCCAGCCCGATCGCGATCATCGGCGGCGCGGGGTGGAACGCCAAGGCGCGAGAATACTTCCAGCAATTCGCCGAAAACATCGGGCTGCCCGTGGCGACCGCCTTCCGCCGACAGGACGCGATTGCGCCCGACTCGCCGGTCTATGCGGGCAACCTCGGTTATGGGCCGAACCCGCAGCTGGTCGAGCGCGTGCGGCAGGCCGATCTCGTCATCGCAGTGGGCGCAAGGCTCGGCGAGGCGACCACCGATGGCTACACGGTGCCGACCCTCGAACACCCCGGCCAGACGCTCGTCCACATCTATCCCGACCCCGAGGAGCTCGGCCGCGTCTACCGCACCGATCTGGCGCTGTGCTGCTCGATGGACGAATTCGCCGAGTGCGCCGCGCTGTGGGATCACTCCGACATCATCCCCTTCGATGCGGGCGCGGAGGCGCATGCCGAGTGGCTCGCATGGGCCACGCCCCAGCCCTCGGACGCGGCAATCGACCTTGCCGCCTGCGTTGGCGCGATGCGCGAGATGCTCCCCGACGACACGATCATCTGCAACGGCGCAGGCAACTTCGCCGGATGGTGGCATCGCTACTGGCGCTACGCCGCCTATCCCGGCCAGCTCGCGCCCACCTGCGGCGCGATGGGCTACGGCGTGCCTGCCGCGGTCGCCGCGAGCTTGCGCTTTCCCGATCGCACCGTCGTCGCGGTCGCCGGAGACGGGGACTTCCTGATGAACGGGCAGGAACTTGCGACCGCCGCCCAATACGGCGCGAACCTCATCGTGGTGGTGGTCGACAACGGCGCCTACGGCACGATCCGCATGCACCAGGAGCGCGAATATCCCGGCCGCGTTTCGGCGACCGCGCTCGCCAATCCGGACTTTGCGATGCTGGGGGCAGCCTATGGCGCGTGGACCGCGCGGGTGGAGACCACCGCCGAATTCATCGCCGCGCTCGAGGAGGCCAAGGGCCGGAGCGGTATCCGCCTGATCCATGCGCTCACCGATCTCGAACGCATCGCCGCCAGCGGCGCAACCATCACCGGCCTGCGCGCGCGGGCAAACCGCACCGCCTGACACGCGAAAAGGCCGCCCTCCCAACGGGGAGAGCGGCCTTTCGATCTGCATTGGCGTCAGATCAGATGTGGTCGCCGAGCGCGCCCTTGACCGAGCCCTTGGCCTTGTCGAGCTTGCCTTCGAGCTCCTCGGCCCGGCCTTCGGCGCGGGTTTCGGGGTTCGACGAATGCTGCTTGATCTTGCCGATGGCTTCCTTCGCGGCGCCCTTGGCCTTGTCGGTGAATTCACCCATGATAACCTCCTGTGTTAAGCCAATGGAATTATTGGCCTTTCAGGAAATTTACCGCTGAACGGACAATGCGTTCCAGCCTTCAAGGCAGGGGGTGGCGGGCGCAAGGCGGGCGGAGACGAACCGGCCGGACCGCCCAGCTGGAGGCGGGCCACCGCTGCCCCCATGTCGTTGCGCAGTCGTTGCGCACTGGTTGCACGGTCATTCCCTGTTCCACGTGAAACAGTGGCAGGCGGTGCTCAGGTGGTGGCCATCTCGCGGATCACCGCCCACTCCTCCGGCGTCACCGCGCAGACCGACAGGCGGGAGAGGCGAATCAGCTGCATCTCGGCGAGCCGCGGCTCGGCCTTGATCGCAGCGAGGGTGACGGGCTTTGCGAGCTTCTCCTTCGCCTTCAGCTTCACCGCCGCCCACTTGCCGGTTTCATCTGTGGGATCGCCGATCCCGCTCACTGTGATCTCGGCAATGCCGACGATCTCCAGCCCCTCGCGGCTGTGGTAGAAAAACGCCTCGTCGCCCGGCTGCATCGCCATCAGGTTGTTGCGCGCCAGATAGTTGCGCACCCCGTCCCACGTCCCCTCGCCCTCGGCGACAAGGTCGTCCCAGCTGTACTTGAAGGGTTCGGATTTCATCAGCCAGTAGGCCATTTCCAGCGCGTGCTCCCATGCGAGTGACGCGCCCCGATAGACCGCACCCGACCCTCTCGCCAAGCCCCGCCGATTAACCCGATGTTTAGCGCGATCTGCGATGAAACTCGGAACAGAGACGGGGCAGAGCACAGGATCGCACACGCCGCCCCACGCGAAGGGCTAAGTCGAGGGGCGACGGTTTTGACGGAGCACGAACCAGACAACCCGCTCGGAGCGGCAGAACGCGACATCA
>JAIYEK010000344.1 GCA_027487015.1 Erythrobacteraceae bacterium
ACAAGGCGCATGTCCCAACTCGTGATCCGCCGCGGACTGGACGAGCCCGAAACCGGCGCCGATTTCGTCCCGCACCGCCCCGCCCGCCCCGACAAGTCGATGGGCGGCATCCCCTTCAAGCTGGTCTCGGAATACGAGCCGGCGGGCGACCAGCCGACCGCGATCGCCGAGCTGTGCGAAAGCGCGCTCGAGGGCGAGAAGACGCAGGTGCTGCTGGGCGTCACCGGGAGCGGCAAGACCTTCACCATGGCCAAGGTGATCGCAACGCTGCAGCGCCCCGCGCTGATCCTTGCCCCCAACAAGATCCTCGCCGCGCAGCTCTATGGCGAGTTCAAGAGCTTCTTCCCCGAAAACGCGGTCGAGTATTTCGTTTCGTACTACGACTACTACCAGCCCGAAGCCTACGTCCCGCGCTCCGATACCTATATCGAGAAAGAGTCGAGCGTGAACGAGGCGATCGACCGGATGCGCCACTCGGCCACCCGCGCATTGCTGGAGCGGGACGATGTGATCATCGTCGCCTCGGTCTCGTGTCTCTACGGGATCGGCTCGGTCGAGACCTATTCGGCGATGATCTTCGACATCAAGGTGGGCGAAGTGGTCGACCAGCGCGAGCTGATCCGCAAACTCGTCGCCCTGCAGTATAAACGCAATGATGCCGCGTTCACCCGCGGCTGCTTTCGCGTGCGCGGGGACAGCCTCGAGATTTTCCCCTCGCACTATGAGGATATGGCCTGGCGCGTCAGCTTTTTCGGGGACGAGATCGAGGCGATCGCCGAGTTCGATCCGCTCACCGGCACCAAGGGCGCCGCGCTGGAGAAGGTCCGCGTCTACGCCAATTCGCACTATGTGACGCCCGGCCCGACGATGAAGCAGGCGGCGGCCGCGATCAAATTCGAGCTGGAGGAACGGCTCAAGGAACTGGAAGCGGAAGGCAAGTTGTTGGAGCGCCAGCGCTTGGAGCAGCGCACCCACTTCGACCTTGAGATGATCGCGGCGACCGGCAGTTGCGCCGGCATCGAGAACTACTCGCGCTTCCTCACTGGCCGCCTCCCCGGCGAACCCCCGCCGACGCTGTTCGAATACCTCCCCGAAAACGCGCTCTTGTTCGTCGATGAAAGCCACCAGACCGTGCCGCAGATCGGCGCGATGGCAAAGGGCGACCACCGCCGCAAGCTGACGCTCGCCGAATATGGCTTCCGCCTGCCGAGCTGCATCGACAACCGCCCTTTGCGCTTCAACGAATGGGACGCGATGCGCCCGCAGACCTTTGCGGTCAGCGCTACGCCCGGCCATTGGGAAATGGACCAGACCGGCGGCGTCTTCGCCGAACAGGTGATCCGCCCCACCGGCCTCATCGACCCCCCGGTCGAGATCCGCCCGGTCGAGGACCAGGTCCAGGACTGCATCACCGAATGCAAGGCCACCGCTGCCAAGGGCTACCGCACGCTGGTGACCACCCTCACCAAGCGCATGGCCGAAGACCTGACCGAGTTCATGCACGAGGCCGGGGTGCGGGTGCGCTACATGCACTCGGACGTCGAGACGCTGGAGCGCATCGAGCTGATCCGCGACCTCAGGCTCGGCGTCTATGACGTGCTGGTCGGCATCAACCTGCTGCGCGAGGGCCTCGACATTCCCGAATGCGGGCTGGTGACGATCCTCGATGCCGACAAGGAGGGCTTCCTGCGCTCAGAGACGAGCCTCATCCAGACCATCGGCCGCGCCGCGCGCAACGTGGATGGCCGCGTGATCCTCTACGCCGACCGCATCACCGGCTCGATGGAGCGCGCACTCGCCGAAACCGACCGGCGGCGCTCGAAGCAGGAAGCCTATAACGCGGAGCACGGCATCACGCCGACCACGATCAAGCGCAACATTCACGACATCGTCGCCCACACCGCGGCGCAGGATTCGGTGCTGATCGACACCGGCGACGACGAGCGCAACAACCTCGTCGGGCATAATCTGCGCAGCTACATCGAAGACCTCGAAAAGCGCATGCGCGATGCAGCCGCGAACCTCGAGTTCGAGGAAGCCGGACGGCTGCGCGACGAGATCCGGCGGCTGGAAGCAGACGAACTCGGCATCCCGGACGGCGAGAAGCGCGCGCCCATCGTGGGGCGGAGCAACGAGGGCAAGCCGGGGACGCGCAAGACGCGGTATGGCAAGACGCGCTACAAGAAGATGGGTGGGAAGCCCTAGGCGCACCCCTTGAACGCGCGTCACAAGCCTGTCACTTGCCTCCTCCCATGAACGCCCGATTCCTCGCTGCGACCTTTGCCGCCGCGGCGCTCTATGCAACGCTCCCCGGGTGCAAGCCGCCGCCGACCGATAGCGCTGCGGCGCGGGTGTCGCTGCTTGCGCCAGAAGGTGGGCCGTCCGAGCCGCTGTCCTCGCCCGATGTGACCGGCGCGGTGTGGGCGGCGACGGCGAACCCGCTGCGGCTGGTCTACGGCATCCCCGGCCAGCCGGTGCTGCTCGCGCTCGAATGCCTCGATCCCGCCGCCCCCGAGGCGCGACTCAAGATCACCCGCCATGCCCCGGCCGATCCGGGCGCAAGCGCGCTACTGGCGCTGATCGGCAATGGCTTTATCGGCCGCTTCCCTGTCGAGGCGGCGAGCCTCAGGGGCCAGCGGGTGTGGGAGGGCGAGGCCCCCGCGCTCACGCCTGAGTGGGACGCCTTGAAGCCCGAACGCGAGGCGACCGTGACGGTGCCGGGCGCAGGGCTGTTGAAGCTCAACCCGAACCCGCTGCCGATGGCGATGGTCGAGGCCTGCCGGGGGGTGCCGGAACCACCACCGCCGATAAAACCGCCGGTCCTGCAGCCGATGCCGCGGATTCTCTTACCGGGCCGCTGAGGCCTTCGCCGCGAGCAAGTCCGGGGTGAGCACCTGCGGCAGCTGCTCGGGCTTGTCCGCTCCCGGCGCATACCACAGGTAAAGCGGCACGCCCGCCGCGCCCTGCTCGGTCAGGAACTGGGTGATCGCCGCATCGCGCCGCGTCCAGTCGCCGACGATGGTGATCACGCCCGCCTTTTCGAAGGCGGCGCGGGTGCTCTCGCGCTCAATCGAACTGGCCTCGTTGACCTTGCAGGTCACGCACCAGTCGGCGGTGAAGTAGAGGAACACCGGCTTGCCGGAACCGCGCGCATCGACCAGCGCCTGTTCGCTGAAGGCTTGGGCCTCGAGGATGCTCTCATGCACCTCGCCCGCCTTGGCCTCGTAGACATTGGGGAGCGCGATCAGCGCGAAGGCGAGGAAGGGCGCGGCGAGCAAGCCGAAAGCGGGCCACGCCATCTTGCCCGAGCGTTGCAGCTTCCCGACCACAAACAGTCCCAGCAGCACCCCGAACACCAGCACCAGAGCAATGGCCGCAAAGCCGCGCCCGCCAAGCTGCACCGTCAGCCACACGAGCGCGAGCGCGGTGAGGCCCATCGGGATCGCCATGATCCGCCGGAACCGCTCCATCCACGCGCCGGGCTTGGGGAGCATCCGCCGCAGCGGGGGCACGAAGCCGAGGAGGAGGAAAGGCAGCGCCAGCCCCAGCCCGAGCAGCGCGAACAGCAGCAGCGCCTGCGGCACGGGCAGCAGCAGCGCCGCGCCCAGCGCCGCGGCCATGAACGGGCCGGTGCAGGGCGTCGCCACGAAGGCCGCGAGCAGCCCGGTGGCAAAGGCCCCGGTCTTCTCGCCGCCCATGTTCACCGAGAGCGAGGGCAGCTCGAACAATCCGGCGAAGTTGGCAGTGATCGCGGCCGCCAGCACCAACAGGCCGACGACGACGCCGGGTTGCTGCAACTGGAACGCCCAGCCAACCTGCTCGCCCGCCGCGCGCAGTGCCAGCAGCAACGCGCCAAGGCCGACGCAGGCGATGACCACGCCTGCGGTATAGGCGAGGCCCTCCGCGCGCGCCGTCGCCTCGCTCTCGCCGGCGCGGGCAAGCGCGATCGCTTTCAGGCTCAGGATCGGGAAGACGCAGGGCATGATGTTGAGGAGCAAGCCGCCGAGCAGCGCGCCGAGGACCAGCGTCCAGATCGGCGCGCTCTTGCCCATCGCGGGGCCCGCTATCACCTCGCCGCCGCCGGGCACGGTGCCGAGCGCGGCGGCAAAGCGCACCCCGCTCCCGTCTCCGAACGCGAGGATGCCAGAGAGGCTATCCGCCTTCCCCGTCCCGAACTCGTCGAGCGGGATCTCGGCGACAAGCATGTCGCCCTTGCGGCGGAAGGTCTGCGCGGCGGAATAGGAGACGAGCTGCTTGTTGGCGACGAAGACGTAGGGGTCGGCCAGCTTCAGCCCCTCGGGCAAGGGGATGCCGATCCGCAGGGTCTTGCCCGAAATCGCGAAGGTCGCGCGCGCATCGAGCAGCGGCGCGACTTCCGCCCGCCAGCGCGAAAAATCGCCGCCCTGCTTTGCCACCAGCCGCGCGAATTGCGGCACGCAGATCTGGTCGGTGCAGGCGAGGTAATCGACCGTGCCTTCGACGGGCCCCATATCGATGAGGTTCACACTCGGCCCCGGGGTGACCGGCACCAGCACGGTGTAGGTCCCCTCGTAGACGTGGTTCATCAGCCCGCTGACGACCAGCCGTTTGGGCACTGGATAGCGCGGCTCGCCCACTTCCCAATCGGGCGGCAGGTCGAGCTTGAGCACCATCCCCGCCCCGGCATCGCCCGGGTTCGACCAGTAGCCGTGCCACTCCGGCCCCTTGGGCACGAAATGCAGCGCGAGCAGCCATTCCTTGCCCTCGGCAGGCTGGCCCTCAGCATGGAGCGTCACCGCGATATTGTCCGACCCGATCAGCGGATCGCCGGGCTGGGCCTGCTGCGCGTGTCCGGGCGCGCCGAGCAGCGCCAGACTTGCGGCAAGCGCAAGCAGCCATGCAGCGAATTGACGGATCGCGCTTGTGAAGATTCTTGCGTGCGGCACGGGCTACCCTCTAGGCATGACGGGCCTCATTCGCAATCGGAGCCGCCAAGGTGACAGCAACTTCAGACAATACACGCGACCTCGTCATTCTCGGCGGCGGCCTCGTGGGCATGACGCTGGCGCTGGCGGCGGCGAAGAAGGGGCTGTCGTCCCACGTGATCGACCGCGCCGACCCGGCCGAGCTGACGGCGGAAGGCTTCGATGACCGCGCCACCGCGATCTCGACCGCAAGCTGGCACCTGTTCGAGAATATCGGCATCGCCGAGGGCCTCGAGCAATTCGCATGCGACATCGCCAGCATCGCCGTGACCGACCAGCAGAAGCCCGGCCGCCTCGATTTCGTCCCCGGCGAGGGCGGCGGCACCTTGGGGCGGATGTTTCCCAACCGCCGCTTGCGCCTCGCGCTGTTCGAGGCGGCGGCGAAGGAGCCGCTGATCGAGTGGACCCCGCTCGCCACCGTGGTCGAACGCCAGCGCTCCGAATATGGCGTTGCCGCGGTGCTCGCCGACGGGCGCAAGTTCAAGGGCCGGCTGATGATCGCCGCGGAAGGACGCCAGTCGCCGACCCGCGATGCCGCCGGTATCTCGATCGCCAAGTGGGATTACAAGCACCGCGCGATCATCGCCGGACTGACCCACGAAAAGCCCCACGGCAATGTCGCGTGGGAAATCTTCTACCCCGCCGGGCCCTTTGCGCTTCTGCCGCTCAACGACGACGCGGACGGCACGCACCGCTCCTCGCTGGTGTGGACCGTGTCCGAGGCCGATGCGGCGGGCGTGACCAAGCTGGGTGACCGCGCGTTTCTGGCCGAGGTCGAAAAGCGCATGGGGGGCGTGTTGGGCAAGGTGCTGTCGGTGGGGCACCGGTCGAGCTATCCGCTCGGCTTCCACCACACCGCCAAGATCACCGCCGAACGCCTCGCACTGATCGGCGATTCCGCCCACGGCATCCACCCGATCGCGGGTCAGGGCTTGAACCTTGGCCTGCGCGATGTCGGCGCGCTGGTCGAAGTGCTGGCGGAAGGCGCGCGGCTGGGGCTCGATCCGGGCGATCCGGAATTGCTCAAGCGCTATGAGACCTGGCGCGGGCTCGACAGCTTCATGGTGGCGCTGGCGACCGACGGCCTCACCCGCCTGTTCGGCGTCCCCGGCGCGGCGGCGAGCGCGGTGCGGCGGCTCGGCATGGCTGCGGTGCAGCGCACGCCGGTGCTCAAGCAGTTCTTCATGGACGAGGCGCGCGGGGTTTCGGGGGATTTGCCGGAGATTTTGAAGGCTTAACGCCCCGCTCAAAGTCCCTCCCCGTTCCGAAGGAATGGGGAGGTGGCAGTCGCCGCAGGCGGCTGACGGAGGGGTGAAATGGCTGCGAAGTGACCCCTCCGTCACCGCTACGCGGCGACACCTCCCCATTGCTGCGCAACAGGGAGGGACGGAAGTCTAAGGCACCACATACGGGCTGAGCCCGCGCACCGGGTTGCCGGCACCATCACGCAAGCCGCGCTGGTCGAGCACCGCGGCGGTCTCGATCACCTCGAGCGCGTCCATCGCCTTCTTGTAGCGTTCCGCATCCTTGATCCACGCCGCTGCCTTGGCCGCGCCGGGCATGCCGCGCACCTCGTCGATCGCGGCCTGGTAACGCCCCTGTTCAAGCGCCCAGCGCGCGCGTTCGAGGCGCTTTTGCGGCTGGGGCGAGGGCGTGGTCTCGCGGCGGAAGATGAAGAGCTGTTTCAGCTCGCGCTTGAAGGCGCCCCACGAGGGCCCCTCGCTGCTTTGCTGGAGGTCCGGGCCGAGGCCCTCGAGCCGGGCGACCAGGCTGTCGAGCCGGACCGGGGTGCGCGAGAAATCGATGATGGTGCCGACCGCGTTGGGCCATTGGTCGCCGAAGCGCAGGCGCAGCTGGTCAGAGAGGTAGCCAAGCTCGGCCCCCCGCTCGACCGAGCGGCGGGTGGCAAAGGCGATCAGCAGGCTCTCGGCGCGCGCGGCGTTGCCGGCGGCGGCCTGGGCCTGAAGATCGAGGCGGGTGAGGCGCTGCTCGGCTGCGGCGAGGCGCTGGTCGATCCCGCCCTGCTGCTCGGCGACGCGCTCCACTGCTTGCTCGGCCTTCTGCGCGGCGGCGAGCGGCGTGGGGCTGGGGGCGAGCGCCGGGCTGCGGGCAGGCGCGGGCGCTGCGGCGGTCTGCGGTGCGACGGCGGCGCCAAGGTTGTACCACACCGCCCAGCCCGCCAGCCCCGCGCCGATCATGAAGGCGAAGAACGCGGCAAGCAGCACGCCGCGCATCGAACCGGACGGGCGCGGCACTTCGTCAAACGATGGTTCTGGCGGCGATGCCATGGCAATCCGTTCTTGCGACCCTGCTGTTTTATACCCGGCGCGCGCTGTTACGGCTGCCGGAGCGGTTGCGAGGGAATGGAGCGCGCCTGCAGGCACAAGTCAAATGCCAATTGCAGGAATGTGACCTCGTCGGGGCGCGCGGCGGTGTGGACGGCGTCCCAGCCCTCGCCGGCCGCAGCGGCAATGCGCGGGCCGAGCGCGGCGAGGGTGATGCGGGCGCGGTTGAGGCCGAGCCGGTCGCATTCGGCCGCGAAGTGGCTAGCGGTGGCGGCGGAATGGAGCAGCACCAATGCCTCTCCCGAGGCGAGCAGCGGGGCGGCGGGATCGAGCGGCAGGGCCTCGCTGCGGTAGGCGATGACCTCCGCAAAGGTGACACCTGCGGGAGGCGTGAGCGGCACATGCTCTTCGCCCGCGATGCGAAGCAGGTGGCAAGGGGCGGCAATCGCGTCGAGCACGCCTTGAAGGCCCCCACTGCCGGTCATGGCCACGGTGAATCCGGCAGCGCGGGCGGCGGCGGCGGTCGCCTCACCCACGGCATAGACGGGCTTGGCGGTGAGGCGCTCGAGGTTCTCGCCGGCGTGGAGGATCGCATTGGCGCTGCCGATCAACAGGCCGTCGATGCCAGCAGGGTCAGGGCACTCCCAGCCAAGCGGACGGATCGCCGACAGAGCCTGGCCGGTGATCGCAAGGCCCATTGCGCGGGCCTTCTCCAGCGTCGCGGCCAGCCCGGGTTCGGGCCTGAGCGCGAGAAGGTGGAAGCTCACGCCTCCCTCACCCCGCCGCCCTGAAGTGGGCCGCGATGCTCTCCGGTGCGCGGGCGAGGAGGTCGGCGGCGAGCACCTCTACGGCCGTATGATCGTCCGGAGCGAAGGACGCGCTGCCCTCGATCCGCTCGGCCCCGTCAGGCGAGAACAGCGCCGCGCGCATGTGGAGGGTCCCGCTCTCCAACTCGCACAGCACTGCGACCGGCGAATGGCAGGTGCCGCCGAGCTCAGCGAGCAGCGCGCGCTCGGCCTCGAGTTCGGCGCGGGTCGTTGCATGGTCGATGACGGCCAGTAGCGCAGTGGTTGCCGCATCATCGGCGCGGCATTCGATGGCGATCACGCCCTGTGCGGCGGCCGGAATCCATTCGTCCGACCCCAAGGGCGTGCCCACGTCTGACTGCTCGAGCCGCTCCAGCCCCGCCGCGGCAAGGAAGGTCACATCGGCCTCGCCATCGGCCAGTTTCTTCAGCCGGGTGGCGACATTGCCGCGGAAGGTCACGACCTTGCAATCGGGCCTCAAGTTGAGAAGCTGCGCCGCACGCCGAGGCGCGCTGGTGCCGACCACAGCGCCCTCGGGGATCGCGGCAATGCTCGCTGCGCCCACCAGCGAATCCCGCCGGTCGGCGCGCGGCAGGAAAGCGGGGAAGTGGAACGCATCGGGCCGGATCGTCTCGACATCCTTGGCCGAGTGGACCGCGATGTCGATCCGCCCCTCACCCAACCACTGGTCCAATTCCTTGGTCCACAGCGCCTTGCCACCGATTTCCGACAGCGGCCGATCGAGCACCTTGTCGCCGCTCGCCAACACGGGGACGAGTTCGACCTCGTCCTCGCTCCAACCGTGGGCGGCGCACAGGCGCGCGCGGGTCTCGTAGGCCTGCGCCATCGCCAGCGGAGAATTGCGGGTGCCGAGGCGGATGCGGGGCCCGGTCTGCGGGGCGGAGCGTTCAGGTTCAGTCATGGCCGCGCTTGCTCTAGCCCGCGCAACGACTAGATGGAAGCCGGATGGGCCTCAAAGCGCACACCTCTGACACACGCCTCGTTCTGGGCATCGAATCGAGC
>JAIYEK010000088.1 GCA_027487015.1 Erythrobacteraceae bacterium
ATATCGGTCGCCAGCTCGCGCCCGTTGATGCGCCAGCCCGCGTGCCGTTCGAACACCAGCTCGAGCAGCTGGACGAAGGCGAGCGTGCCGAGCCCGACCGCCATGATCGCCCACGGCCCCTCCACCCACGCGGCCGGTGCATAGGCCCAGAAGGCGAGAATGGCAGCCAGCGTGGCGGGCGGCAGCAGGTTGATGAGCGACTGTTTCACCGGATCGTCCCCTGTTGGATCGGGCGCGAGTAAAGCGCCGTTCCGGACGGGAGGAATACGCCATTCGCCGCAGAGCGCCAAGCGCCCGTCGCATGGCTGTGACCGGCGGGCAACGTCCGCAAACGGTCATCGCGGCGTCGCCGAGCTGAAATCAATCCTTATTCGAAACGCAACATCGCGCGCCTAGGCGCCAGCTCCGCAACCAAAAAAGGGGCAATGATTATGAAGTCCACCACCCTGCGCACCGCGTTCCTCTCGGGCACCGCGCTCCTCGTTCTCGCGATTCCCGCGCACGCCTTCGCGGCCGAAGCCGAAGCCGAGGCCGAAACCACCGCCGCCGACACCGTTGAAGACACCGCCGCTGAAGGCGAAGAGATCGTCGTCTACGGCAAGGGCGAAGTGCGCCAGGTGACCGAAATCGGCGCCGCTGACATCCAGCTCACCACCGCCGGTTCGAGCCCCTTCATCGCGCTGCGCAAGCTGCCGGGCGTCAACTTCCAGTCGGCCGACCCCTTCGGCACTTATGAATGGTCGACCCGCATCACCCTGCGCGGCTTCAACCAGAACCAGCTCGGCTTCACGCTCGACGGCGTGCCGCTTGGCGACATGAGCTACGGCAACACCAACGGCCTGCACATCAGCCGCGCGATCATCTCCGACAATATCGGCCAGACCCGCGTGAGCCAGGGCGCCGGCGCGCTCGGCACCGCCTCGACCTCGAACCTGGGCGGCACGATCGAATTCTTCAGCCGCGATCCGCAGGACGAGCTCGGCATCGCCGGCAACGTGACCTACGGCGACAGCAGCACCCTGCGCGCCTACGGCACCCTCGACACCGGCGATCTCGGCGGTTTCAAGGCCTACATCTCCGGCGCCTATATCGATGCCGACAAGTGGAAGGGCTTCGGCTCGCAGCGTTCGACCCAGATCAACGCCAAGGTCGTCGCCGACCTGTCGCCCAGCACCACCTTCACCGCTTTCGTGAACTATTCCGACCGCAAGGAAAGCGACTACCAGGACCTCAGCCTCGGGATGATCAACCGTCTGGGCTATGACTGGGACAACATCTCGAACGACTGGCCGCTCGCCGTGCGTCTCGCCTTCATCGGCGCCAATCGCGGCGATACCGGCGTGGTCGTCGCCCCCAACGCCTTCGGGACCACCTACCCCGCCCCGATCACCTCGGTCGACGACACCTATTTCGACGCTGCCGGCCTTCGCCGCGACTGGCTCGCCAGCGCGCGGATCGAACAGCAGTTCGGCGATGCGGTGACCGGCGGCCTGCAGGGCTACTACCACACCAACAAGGGCCAGGGTTCGTGGATCACGCCCTACCGCGCCAGCCCCGGCGGCCTGCCGATCAGCTTCCGCACCACCGAATACGAGATCGAGCGCATCGGCGTGCTCGGTGACCTCAAGGCGGAGTTCGGCGGGCACACCGTCCAGCTGAACCTGTGGTACGAGAACAACGATTTCGAGCAGGCCCGCCGCTTCTACGACATGGGCAACAGCCAGACCGTGCCGGGTGCGAGCGCGCTCGACTACCAGTCGAACCCGTTCTTCACCCAGTGGAACAATGCCTACAACACCCGCACCTTCCAATACGCGGTGCAGGACGAATGGGCGTTGAGCGATGCGCTGACCATCACCGCGGGCGTCAAGGGCCAGTCGGTGAAGCTCGAAGCGACCGCGATCAACCCGGTCCCGGGCCCGCTTGCGCTGGGCGAGATCAAGTCGGAAGACTTCTTCCTGCCGCAGGTTGGCGTGCTCTACACCCTTGGTGGCGGCAACGAGATCTTCGCCAGCTTCACCCAGAACCAGCGCGCCTTCACGGCCGCCGCGACCACCGGTCCCTTCGCGACCTCGGCCGCCGGCTTTGCCGCGCTGCGTGACCGGATCGAGCCCGAAAAGACCGACAGCTACGAAGTCGGCTTCCGCTTCGGCGAAGGCCAGCTTTCGGGCGTGATCGCGGCCTACCTCGTCAACTTCTCGAACCGCCTGCTCGCCGTGCCGCAAGGCCCGGGGATCGTCGGCAACGCCGCGCTGCTCTCGAACGTCGGCGACGTGCGCTCGGTCGGTGCGGAAATCGGCCTGCAGTGGCAGCCGATCGCCGATTTCACCGTGACCGGTTCCTACGCCTACAACGAGAACACCTACCGCAACGACATCGTCAACCAGGCGGGTGTGGTCGTGCAGGCGATTGACGGCCGCACCGTGGTCGACAGCCCGGAAAGCATCGCCAACCTCGAACTCGCCTATGACGACGGCATGTTCTACGCGCGCGGCAATGCCAACTACACCTCGGAGCGGTTCTTCACCTACTCGAACGACCGCTCGGTCGACGGGCGCGTGCTGGTCGATGCCCTCATCGGGGTGCGCCTCAACAGCGACAACAAGTTCCTCAACGGCCTCGCGCTGGAGGGCACGGTGACCAACCTGTTCGACGAGGACTATGTCGGCACGATCGGTTCGAACGGCTTCGGCTTCTCGGGCGACAACCAGACCCTGCTCGCGGGCGCACCGCAGCAGTTCTTCGTGACGCTGCGCAAGGACTTCTGATCGGGTCCTGACACCTGATACCTTGCTGGGGGTCGGCGGGCAGATGCTCGCCGGCCCCTTTTTCGTTCAGGGCTTGAGGCGGAAGAGCGCCAGCGGGCAGTCCGGCACGGGAGCGGCGGGGAAGGTCTGGCCGATCCAGCTGGCGAAGGTTGCGTCGGCGGCGAGGACATGCGTGACGCCGAATTTGGCCGCAAAGGCGCGGGCGCTCGCCGCATCGAGGCGCCCTTCGGCGATGTTGCGCGGCGCCATCATCGCCGCGATTCCGCCTTGCGCCCCCGCGCGAGCAGCGAGATTGTCGTCGCCGATCACGAGCACGCGCGCCTCGGGTGCGTCGGCGAAGCAGGCTTGCAGGGCGCGCACATCGGCGGGGTTGTCGAAATCGCCCGCATCGCCGGTCTTCCCGGCGGTCAAAGCGAGCAGCGCCGCTGCCAGCACCGCGACCACGCCAGCGCCCCGCGCAAAAATCATCCGCTGGGCCAGCGCGCCGCTCTGCGCAATGCCCCAGCACCCGGCTGCCAGCAGCGCGGCCCACACCGCGGCGGTGAAGTAGCGATGCTCCAGATATCCGGTGAGCACCTGCGGGCCGAGCATCAGCCCCGTCAGCACGGCAAACCCCGCGAGCACGCCGAGCGCCGCGTTCCCCCGGCGCTCCATCCGGCACAGCCACCCGCACGTGGCGGGCAAGGCGAGGAACGCCGCCGCCGCCAGCCCGAGCGGGCTTAGCGCCAGCGCAGCCGCCGCGAGGGCCAGCCGCCCGAGGTTCGCCATGACCTTGCCCGCCCACGCCAGCGGGTCGTCGGCAAGGGTCGGCTGCGAGGACGGCCACCAGTCGGTCACATAAGCCCGCGGGTCGAGCGCGGCGGCGATCCCGGCATTGTCGGTGGCGAAGAAGGTGCCGAAATGCGTCAGCGAATAGGCCACCCACGGCGAAACCGCGATCAGCGCAGCCGCCAGCGCGGCAAGGCCTTTCGCAGGCGAGCGGGTCAGCCACGCGATGGCGAGCGCTACCGGCACCGGCAGCAGCACAGCGTCGAAGCGGTTAAGCACGGCCAGCCCCGTCACCAAGCCGATAAGCGCCGCTTGCGCAAAGGTGATCGCAGCGCCCCGCACCAGCCCCCGCAGCGCCAGCGCATAGAGCAGCAATTGCAAGGGGATCGTCCGCCCGGCCTCCATCTCGAGAAGCAGCATGTCGGGGCCAAGCAACAGCACCAGCGCCGCGCCGAGGCCGAGCCATGCCGCCCCCGTCACCCGCCGCCCGATGCTCTCCGACACCAGCGCGAAGCCCGCAAAGGCAGCGAAGGCGAGGTAGAGCCCGGTGCGCGGACCGGTGCCCAGCAGCGCATCGACGCAAGCGATCAGCACGGGTGTCAGCGGCGGGAAGCTCGCGGAATAAGGCAGGTCGCTCGCGTAGCTGCGCCAATGGGTGAAGCGGTAGAAATCGCCGAAGACCGTCTGCGACAGCTCCCACAGCGCCCACGAGTCCGGCGAGTAGGGCGGCGCGGCCACCACGCTGAGAAGCAGTGGGACCAGCAGCGCGAACAGCACCGCCACCGGCCACAGCCACCCGGCCCGCGCCACGGCGGCATCGGGCGTGAAACCGCCGGTCGCCGCCACAAAAGTCTCCTTCAGCAGCGCCAGCTTGGACGCGAACCCGCCGATCTTGGTCGGCACCTTGCCATCGTCCGGGTAGCGCCGCTCGACCGGCACATGCGCGACCTTCAGCCCCAGCTGCCCGGCGCGCACCGTGAGGTAGAACAACAGGTTATAGACCGAAAACACCTCGCGGAACAGCTGCACACCGGGGTGCAGCAAATACGCTGCGGAATAGGCGCGAAAGCCGTTGGTGGTGTCGGTGAACCAGTGCCGCCCCGCGATGCTCAGCATCGGCGCGTGGATCAGGCGGTTGGCGATGGTGCGCTCGAGCGGCGTGTTCTCCGCCGCTCCGCCGGGCAGATAGCGTGAGCCCTGGACGTAGTCGCAGCCCTCTTCGAGGCGAGCGACCATCGCCGCGACCGCCTCGACCCCGTCCTTGCCGTTGCCGTCGATGGTGACGATCCCGGCGTAGCCCTGCTTGAGGCACCACGCGTAGGCCATGCGCAGCTGAGCCGAGAGCTTGCCGGGGCCGGTCTTGGTCAACACCGCGCGCACGTCCGCTTCGCGCACGAAGTCAGCGTCGAGCGAGCCGTCGGTCGAGCCCCCGTCGGCGATCACCACGTCGACCGGCAGGCCCGCCGCCTTGATCCGAGCGAGCTGGCCGCGGATCCGCTCGCCCTCGTTGATGACGGGGATGACGAGGGCATGGCGGTGCGCGCGCGGGGCGTAGAGCGCCACCTCGTGCGCGGGCACCTCCCACGCGGCATCGTCGAGGAGCGGTGCGGGCTGCACGGTCATGGCGTCTCCCCCGCAGCCGAGGGCGCGAAGACCACCCACTTGGAGAGCACGAAGTTGACCACGAACGATCCCCCTGCGCCTGCGACAAGGATCGCCAGCGGCCAAGCACCGGGCAGTAGCCGGTCCAGCTGAGCGACGATCCCCACCCGCACCGCCAGCGTGGCGAGCGCGACCAGCGCATAGAGCCCCGCACGCTTGAGCGAGAGCGGGCCAGTTCGAAAACTCCAGGTCTGGTGGATGACGTAATTCGCCCCCGCCGCCAGAGCGAAGCCCGTCGCCGCGGCGAGCCACAGCGGCACCCCCGCCCATTGGTGGAGCGCAAGGGCGATGGCGAGGTCGAGGATCACCCCCAGCACCGTCACCGCGAAGAAGCGAAGGAGCTCGGTCATCGCGCGCCTCCTTCGAGGTGGCGGGCGATACCCTCGGGCAGCGTGGGAAGCGCGGCGAAGTCGATCGCGGGGAGCACCGCGGCGGTGCAGCTCGCGCTGCCGACCGCCGATCCGTCGAGGGTTTCGAGCGTCAGGCGGGTCGTGCGCCCCGGTGCGACGGGGGCCATCAGCTCCAGCGCGGGCGTATTGGCGATGCCGTAGCGGGGGAAATCGATCCATCGGTCGGGGGCATCAGCGGTGTCGGGCGAATCCTCGACCACCGTCAGCATCGCGCCCCGCCCGGTGGCGAAAGGCGGCTGGCGGGTGACGCTCACCGAGGCGATGCCCGCCCCGGACGCGGTGACTTCGAGCACCAGCCGCCCCGCCTCGCGCACCGCGACGCGGCAGGAGGCGGGCGCGAAGGCCGCGCGCTCGCTTGTCGCGCGCACCCAAAACACCTGCTGGTCATTGCGGGCAAGGGGCGTGTAGTTCTCTCGCAAGGCTCGGAAGAAGGGCCAGCTTGCGCGGGTCAGCCACCCCTCCCACCCGCTGTAATCGGGCGCGATGGTGGTGACGGCAGCGACCTCGCTGCGGGCTACCAGCGCGGCGAAGGCGGCGCGTTTCTCGGGCCCCAGCGCGTGGATAAGCGAGCCAACATCGGCGGGGCTCCGCACCCCGGCGGCGATATCGAGCGGGGAGGTGTAGACCGACAGCAGGCGGCGATTGGCAGGGATGCCCGCCCGGTCCCATGCCGCTGCCAGCTTGCGCATCGTGGCGAGGTCCTTGGCGTAGTCGGGCGTCACGTAGAACCCGAGGGCAGGGTCATAGACGGTGCGCTCAGCGCGGGCGGGCGACGCGGCGAGGCGCGCTGCCTCGGTCCCCACCATCGCCAGCGCGGCGAGGCCCGACAGCACCGCGACCTGCCTCGGACTTGCGAGACGCAGCACGCCCGCCATCCGCCGCCATACTCCCGCAGGCGCGACGATCAGCGGCGCACACACCCCGAGCACAAAGGTGATCCCGTTATACTCCGGCCCCACGTGCCCGCCGATCTGCGGGACCAGAGCGGCGCCGATCACACTCGCGCCCATGAACACAAATGCACTCCCCCGCACCGGCGCGCTCCGCCCGCGGAGGCGTTGCACTGCGGCGAAGGCGGTGCACAACGCCAGCGACACGAGGCTCAGCGCCGCAAGCGGATCGGCATGTGCGAGGATGTTGGGAAGGTCGGCGGGCGAAAGGATGCGGGTGCTGCGCTCCCACGGGGCGAAGAACCAGAACTGGTCGTCCGCCAGGTCGCGGAAATTGTAGGCAAGCCACGGGTCCGGCGCGCCGTGGGTCACCACCAGCAGGATCGCGCCCGCCGAGATCGCCGCCCCCGCCGCGAACCCCGCGAGCGTGCGCGCCAGCAGCGCCGGGCGCTCCCACAGCGCCAGCGCCAGCGCAGCCGTCAGCGCGAGGCCCAGCGGGATGCCCGCATCATTCGACCACAAGAGCCCCGCCCCCGCGACCAGCCCGAGCACGCCCCCGCCCGCCAGCGCGCGGCCCTCCAGAAGCACCTGCCGCACCAGCACCACGAAGAACGGGAGCACGAAGAACGGCAGCGCCCCGCGCAAGGGCCGCAGCGAGACGCCCGGATCGAGCGTCGCGGGCCATGCGATGCCGCTCGCCGCGTCTGCCATCGGCCCGGCGTAGTAGAACAGGAAAATCAGCACCAACGTCGCCTGCCAACGCGCGCGCGGCGGAATCGGGCGGATCAGCCATGCGCAGGCCCAGCAGCAAGCATAGGCCCCCGCCAGCACCAGCGTGTAAGCCGCCAGCGTCGAGGCAAACAGCGTCTTGCCGCCCGCGATGAACACCGGCACCAGCGCCAGCACCATCGTGATCCCGAGGTAGGACTGGAACGCCGTCCCCAGCGCCTCGCCGCGCGCGAAGTTGTCGGCTGCGAACCACGTCTGCAGCGCGCCGTCGATCGAGTTGAGGCTGTGGGCGTGGAGCAGCAGCGCGCCGCGCAAACCCGCGAGCACCACAAACACCCCCGCGAGCGCGGCCCAGCCGCGCGGGCGACCCCTCAAGCCCGAAATCTCAGGCATGTACCCGCCCGAACACATGCCCCGGATCGAGCGCGGCAAACTCTCCGCCAGTGTCCTTCACCGCCTCGAACAGGTCGTAGATATTGTCGATCTTGCCGCCGAGCACCGAGATTACCCGGCTCGCTTCCGGACTGCGGTGGTAGAGGATCGGCCGCCCGTCATCGCCCTCGTTCTTAATGAGGACGGTCTTCACCTCGTAGATCGAGCGGCGATAGGTCGCACCCGCCAGGCACGGCAGATAGAACTGCGCATCGCGCTGCATGAAGGGGTAGCGGCTTTCGGGCTCCATCGCGGCGAAGTGCGCGTAAGGATCGCGCGCCGCGGCATTGTCGGCCCAGCTGTCATGCGGGGTGTAGCGCACGTGGGTGAGCGAATAGAGCCCCTCGGCAGGATAGGGCATGGCAGAGAAGAACGGCCCGTCCATCACCGTCACCCCGATCCGCCCAAGCTCGCGCGGGGGCTCGATCAGGGCGAGTTCTGCGATCTCGTGCTTGAGGCGCGCAGGCGGCAGCCCGGCCTTCGACAGCACCGCGTTGATCTGCGAATAGGTGATGTTGAAGGCAAAGCGCGCGGTGACCTCGCTGCCGTCCGACAGCCGCGCCACCACGCCGCTGCGGTGGTCTTCAAGGGCGGTGATGGCGGTCGCAAGCCGCACCTCGATCCCCGCTTCGGCCAGCCGCTCGCCGACTAGCCGCCCGAGGATTGTGTGATCGAAGGCGACCTCGTGGCAGGCGAAGACATCCTCGATCCGCTCGGCGTCGAACAGGGCGCGGTGCGCGGGGCCAGCCACTTCGATCGGTGCGCCCATGTCGCGGAACATGCGGTGGAATTTCTTTGCCGTCACCTTCGAGCGCCGCCGCGCGATAGCGTAGAGCATCTGGAAATCGCCGACCACCGCCTCGGGGAAATCAGCGAGAAAACGGCGGTGGAGCAGCATCGATTTCACCGCCGTCGCTGCGCTGCGGGGGTAGTGGAAGCCGGTATGCACCCGCGCCTGATTGACCCGCGAAGCGCGGTCCATCAGGCGCTCGCCCGCCTCCACCAGCAGCACGCGCGAGGAGATCGAGCGCAGGTAGAGCGCCAGACAGCAGCCGTAGAAGCCGCCGCCGATGACGATGTAATCGTAGGAGGTGCGCGGCGCCTCGGCCATCACGCCTCCGGGGGTGGAGCAGGCGTGTCGCTCTCCAGCACCACGTTGAGATCGAAGGCGACCTGCTGGAACAGGTCGATCCGGTTCACCTCCTCGGGCACCAGATCACCCTTCAGCCGGCGCTGCTGCTTCAAGAGATGTTGCAGCCCCAAGCTCAGGCCCAACGTCGAGAACCCCATGAAGGTGGCGCTCACCGCCAGCATCGCATTGGTCGTCAGCCAGCCTTCCGCAAGGTGCTCCACCAGCAGCACCGCGCCCACGATCCACGCGGCATAGGCGAGGCCGACCAGCGTCAGCAGAGCGGATGAAATCGCCACCACTGTCAGAAGCGTCGGGGTGAGGTAGACCAGAAGCGTCTGGAGCAGCGCCAGCCGCCGCCCGATCCCGGTAAAGGCGGTGCGGCTGGCGACCTTGGCTCCGGTGCGGAACCATTCGCGCGGCAGGCGCGGATCGCGCGGCGGGAAGCGCAGCGCGAGGCGCGGCTCGTCATGCGCGAGCAGCAGGTTGAGGAGCGTGCGCGGCACCGCAATCGACTGGAACTCGCTCGGATCGACATTGAAGCCGGCGAGCTTGCCGAGCGCTATGAAGGGCCATGCGAGCAGCCGCTTGAAGGGCTTGCGCTCGGGGCGGAAGGCCATCGTCACCGCGTTCTCGGCTTCAGCAAAATCGAGGAATGCGAGAACGTCGAGCGCCGCGATCTCCTCGAGATGGCCGAGGATCACGAGGTCGCCGATGGATTCCTCGGCGGCGATCACGCGGCGGTCGTAATATTCGGTGCCGCGCCGGACCACGAAGAGGCGGGTATTGGGGACTTCGCGCACGAGATCGAGGAAGGCGGCGCGCTGGGTGTCGTCGACCACGAGAATGATCTCGCGGAACCGGTAGGCGCTGTCGAGCGTGCCGGCGAGATCGCGCAAGGCACCGAAGGTGGCAGGCATGGCGGCAAGCTCAGAGAAGCACACCGATACGACCACGTCCTCGCGCGGCTTTTTGAACTGGTTCGCGTCGGGCTCACGCATGGAGCGCCTCCATGGCGTCATGCGCTGCGACCAGCCCGGCGACCGCGCGACGCACGGCGGCGAGGCCCTCGGGTGCACACTTCATTTCGATTGACACCGCACGGGCGTATCCGGCGGCGGCGAGGCCTTGGAGCACGGGGGCGAGTGCGGCGGGATCGGCGGGCGCAGGGGCGAGGTCAGATTCGCTGACGTGGAGGTGGGCAAGGCGCGGTGCAAGGGCGGGCAGGCGCGCGGGCACGGTGGCGAAATCGCCGTTCATGTGCATCGCGCCGAGATCGAGGTGGGGCTGTACTGCGGGGTGCGCCACGAGGTCGACGAGGGCGAGCGCCTCGTCCAGCGTGTTGCAGAAATTGGTGCCGTAGACTGCCGGATTGGCCTCGATGGCGATGCAGGTGCCGGTCGCGGAGGCTGCGTCGCCGAGCTTGCGGAACACGGCAGCGGCCTGATCGAGCGCATCGGTCATGGCGAGGCATTCGGGCACGCGGCGCTGGAGGGGGGAGCCGAACACCAGGTTGGGAATGCCAAACCGCCCGGCCAAGCGAATCGCGCGGTGCATGCCGGTCTCGAAAGCCGCGCGCGCCTCGGGTCCATCGAACAGGCCCGCGCCAGTCACGCCGAACAGCAGCGATTGCATCGAGACCAGCGCCAGTCCTGCGTCCGCGATCTCGGCGAGCGCCTCGGCAGCGCTGGTTTCGTCGGGCAGGAACGTATCTTCGGCCGCGTGGAAGAACAGCCCCGGGGCGATTTCCAGCCCGCTGAAGCCGGCAGCGGCGAGGATGGCATAGGCCTCAAGCCGCTCGTCCGGCGCCCAGGCGATGTTGGACATGGACAGGATCATGCCGCCTCCCCCCGCTGGCTGGCGAAGAAGGCGGCAAGCGCGTCGAGCGTTTCGGCGGCGGTGAACTGGTAGGGGCCCTCTGCACCCCACAACCCGGCGTGGCGGGTGCGCATATCCTCGCGATGGAGGCGAGCGGGGGTCGCGGGCATCGGACGGCCGGTGAGCCGCTCATGGATCGCCGCCGCTTCGAGTGGCTCGGGCGAAAGGTGGAGGTGGGTCAGCCCCGCCTCGAGCGCGATGCCGATGTCCTGCCACAGCCGGTCGATGGCGTAGTACTGGTATGTCGTCTGGCGGTGGTGGAACTGGGTCGCGGTCGCGCCCAGCGCATCGAGCGCCGCTTCCAGCGCGGGGCGGCGCGGGTCGGCGTTGAGCGCGGGCCGATCAAGCTTCAGCAGCCCGGTCGCGGCGTCTGGCGTGTAGAGCGCCGCCAGCCAGCCTGCCAGATCGCTGTCCAGCGCCTTCAGCAGCGCGGTATGCTTAGGCCCGGTCAGCATCGAGGGGACCGGGTTCAGCAGATCGAACAGGAAATTCTTGCGCAGTCCCTCGCCAAACAGCGCGGGCAGGCGGACGACGAGGCTGCCGGGGAAGCGCTCTTCCACGAAGGCCTCGAGCGCGCGGCGATGATGGCCATAGGCGAGCTCCTGCTGGAAGGCCGCCGTGCCCTCGTCATCGCCGCCCGCGAAGTCGGCCAGCACCGCGATCGAGGAAATCAGGACGAAACGCGTCGCCTCCACGCGATCAAGCTGCGCGATCAGCGCGTCGATTGCCGCCTTGTCGCGCTCGGGCGCGCGGTTGGCTTCGAGCATCGAACCGGGCGCGGCGGCGCAGACCAGCGTGCCGAACGCGCGGCCCTCGACGTCGGCGATATTGCCGCTGTTGAAGCAGGCGTCGAACTGCGTCTGACGCCGCAACGCGGTGCCGACAAAGCCGGTGTGGCCGATCAGGGCCGTGGGCCGGGGAGAGGCATCGGGGGCATTCATCGCGTGAGGTGCCGGGGCTCTTTTCGTGTCCGCAAGGTGCGTCCCCGCCGGCCGGACAGCCGCAAGGGCCGCCGGACAGACTTCGTCCGCGCCCTCACGCGATAATTAACAATGTTCTAGATTGGGTTAACCACCCGGGCTTAGCCCCGCCTCACGCCCGGTCGGCGACTTCGGCGGCGTCGAAATAGTGGATGCGCAAGGTCCTGAGCAAACCGTCCTCGAAGGTCCCCGCCTCGCAGATCGTCTGGGTGAAGGGCTCGCTGCCGTCCTTGGGGTGCATGGTGAGGCGGATCACCATCACCGCATGGGTCTCGCCCCCAGTGCAGTCGAGCATTTCGAGCTTGGTGTCGGCCCAGGTGCCATACATCGCCGCCGCACAGCGCTGGAGCGCGTCTTTGCCCCGCCATTCCCCCGCGAATGGGAGCGAATTGGCCTCGTAGAGCACGAAATCGGGGTGGATCAGCGCCTCGACCGCCGCCCAGTCACGGGTGCCGGCGGTGGCGTAGACGTTGGCGAGGAGTTCCCGAGGTGTGCTCACTCTTCAATCGTGCCGATCAGGTCGCCGACCTTGTAGACCGCGCCTTCCTCGCCGGTGGGATGGATGATCCCGCTGGCCTGGGCCTCGATCTCGGTGGTGCTCTTGTCGGTCTCGACCGTGTAGATGATCTCGCCCTTCTCGACGCGTTCGCCCTCGCCGAACATCCATTCGACGAGGGTCATTTCGACCGCGCTCATGCCGAGCTTGGGGATGCGGATTTCCGATGCCATTCTAAACTTTCCCGACGCTTGCCTTGATCTGGGCGATCATGTCCGACTTCTGCGGGATCCATGCCTGTTCGAGGTGGCTGGCGAAGGGCACCGCGGAGAAGGTCCCGCCGATGCGCCGCACCGGGCCCTTGAGGCTGTCCCAGCACTTTTCCTGAATGTTTGCAGCAATTTCCGCCCCGGTGCCGAAGGGGCGAACCGCTTCGTGCAGGGTGATCGCGCGGCCGGTCTTGCGGACCGATGCCAGCACGGTCGCCTCGTCGTAAGGCGCGATGGTGCGCAGGTCGATCACCTCGACCGAGATGCCTTCCTTGGCGAGGGTCTCGGCCACATCCAGCGCGTCCAGAACGGTGCGGCCATAGGTGATGAGGCTGATATCGGTCCCCTCACGCGCGATCGCCGCCTTGCCGAGCGGCACGCGGTAGCCCGGGCCGGGATCTTCCGCCTTGAGGCCGTAGCACAGGATGTTCTCGATAAAGATCACCGGGTCATTGGCGTCGATGCTCGCCCGCATCAGCCCGCGCGCATCGGCGGGGTTGCTCGGCGTCACCACGTGAATGCCCGCAACATGCGCGAACCAAGCTTCGAGCATGTCCGAGTGCTGCCCGCCGAAGCCGACGCCGACGCCGGTGGTGGTGCGGATCACCATCGGGCACGGGGTCTGCCCGCCCGACATGAAGCGCAGCTTGGCCGCGTGGTTGACGATCTGGTCCATGCACACGCCGACGAAGTTCATCAGCATGATCTCGGCAATCGGACGCTGCCCGGCGAGCGCTGCGCCGACCGCCGCACCGATGATTGCGGTTTCAGAGATCGGCGTCGCGCGGATGCGGTTCGGCCCGTATTTCTCGGTCAGGCCCGAGGTGATCTTGAACACCCCGCCGCCCTGCTTGGCGGCGACATCCTCGCCGAGGCAGAACACGCCCGGATCGTCGGCCATCGCCTCGTCGATTGCGAGGTTCAGCGCCTGGGTCATGGTGATCTGGGCCATCAGGCGGTCTCCTCGAGCACGTCTTTGTAGATTTCGTCGGTATCGGGCAGCGGCGCATTGAGCGCGTGCTCGACCGCAGCATCGATCTCGGCGTTGATATCGGCGACGATCTTGTCCAGCTCCTCCTCGGTGAACTGGTGCTCGAGCATTACTTTGCGCAGCTTGGGCAGCGGGTCCTCGGCCTTCATCTCGGCGATGTGCTCGGGCGGCATGTAGCTGAAGTCGGCGCCGAAGAAGTGGCCCATCATGCGGTAGCACATGGCCTCGACCAGCGTCGGCCCCTCGCCAGCCCGCGCCCGCGCAACGGCTTCGACCATCGCGGGGTAGATCTGGTGGACGTCATTGCCGTCGACCGTGACGCCCGGCATCCCATAGCCCGCCGCGCGGCTGGCTATGTTGGTGCTGTCGGTGTGGTCAGCGTAAGCCGTGTG
This sequence comes from Erythrobacteraceae bacterium, assembly GCA_027487015.1. Taxonomy (GTDB): domain Bacteria; phylum Pseudomonadota; class Alphaproteobacteria; order Sphingomonadales; family Sphingomonadaceae; genus Erythrobacter. The sequence continues at coordinate 13,795 of JAIYEK010000088.1, forward strand.
CTCGCCATAGCGGTTGTTCTGGCACAGGAAGATCACCGGCAGCTTGTAAAGCTGGGCCATGTTCATCGCTTCGTGGAAGCCGCCGATATTGGCCGCGCCGTCGCCGAAGCTGACCAGTGTCACCCGGCCATCGCCGTTGTTCTGGCTCGCCATCGCAAGGCCATTGGCGATGGGGAGGCCCGAGCCGACCACGCCGGTGGTGACCATGATCCCCGTCTCGGGATCGGTGATGTGCATGGTGCCGCCCTTGCCCTTGCAGGTGCCAGTCGCCTTGCCGAGGCATTCGCCCCACCACTTCTCCATCGGGATGCCCTTGGCGGTCTGCTCGCCCTGGCCGCGATAGGTGCAGACGACGTAGTCCTCCTTCTCGAGCGCCGCCATCGCCGCGGCCGAGACCAGCTCCTGCCCCCGCACGCAGTAATACATCACCGCGACCTTGCCGCCCATGAGCAGCTCACGGAACTTCTCGTCGGTGCGGTTCACCTTCATCGTGCGGGTGTAGATGTCGAGCAGCTTGTCGCGGTCGATCTCGGCCATGG
>JAIYEK010000129.1 GCA_027487015.1 Erythrobacteraceae bacterium
CCAGAAGGGGGCGGAATTGCCCGTCCCCCGGATCGAGCGCAGCATGGCCAGCGCGATGATCCCCGTCACCACCGGCACCGGCGCGACGTAGTAGATCTGCGGCACGCTAAGCCAGTGCGAGGCGTATTCCACGTTGAGGGTGATGTTGTAGAGGCTCACCGCCCCCATCAGCGCAATCGTCGCAATGCCAGCGCGGAAGGCGACATAGCGCGCGTGGGTCTGCACTCCGCCCTCCAGCTTCCAGATCAGCCAGGTGCTCCCGAGCAGGGCATAGCCCGCGACCGTGCCCAGCCCGGTGAGGAAGGTGTAGGGGGTGAGCCAATCCCACCAGCTCCCGGCATAGGCGCGGCCCTCGATCTCGATCCCCTGCAGCAGCGCGCCAAGGATCATGCCTTGCGACATCGCCGCCACCAGCGAGCCGCCGAAGAAGGCGGTGTCCCAGAACTTCTCGTGCGCGGGATCACGCCAGCGGTATTCGAAGGCCACGCCGCGGAACACGAGGCCGAGCAGCATGGCGATGATCAGCGGATAGGTCGCCGGCAGGATCACCGCATAGGCGAGCGGGAAGGCAGCGAACAGCCCGCCGCCACCGAGCACCAGCCAGGTCTCGTTGCCATCCCACACCGGCGCGATCGAATTCATCGCGCGGTTGCGGCCCTTGCCCACCCGGAAGGTCGGGAAGAGAATGCCGATGCCGAGGTCGAACCCGTCCATCACCACATAGGCGAACACCGCAAAGGCGATGATGAAGGCCCAAATGACGGTGAGGTCCATCACACCGGCTCCTTTTCCGGCGGGGCCTCGGTCGGCAGGGCTTCCTCACCGCCGGGGTTCTGGGTCGGCTCTGGGGTAATGCCGGCGGTGCGGATCGGAGCATCGATGCCGCTCTTGATGTCGGATTCGCCCGCGTGGGGAGCATGGCCCATAAGCTTGAGGATGTACCACACGCCGATCCCGAACACGGTGAAGTAGACGAGGATGAAGGCGAGCAGCGAGGCAGCCACGGCAGGCGCATCGAGCGGGCTTGCCGCATCGGCGGTCCGCAGCAGGCCGTAGATCACGAAAGGCTGGCGGCCGACTTCGGTGGTGATCCATCCGGCGAGCACCGCAGCAAAGCCCGACGGCCCCATGACGACTGCGGCACGATGCAGCCACGGCATGTCATAGAGCCGGCCACGAACGCGCCCCCACAGGCTCCAAAGGCCAATGCCCAGCATCGCAAAACCGATGCCGACCATGATGCGGAAGCTCCAGAACACCACCGGCACCGGCGGCTCTAGATTGTCGGGAATGGTGTCGAGACCCGCGAGCGGAGCGTTCATATCGTGCTTCAGGATCAGCGAGGACATGTCCGGAATTTCGATCGCATAGCGCACCGTCTTGGCTTCGCTGTCAGGAATGCCGAACAGGATCAGCGGCGCGCCATCGGGGTGGCTCTGATAGTGCCCCTCCATCGCCATCACCTTCACCGGCTGATGCTCGAGCGTGTTGAGGCCGTGCATGTCCCCTGCGAAGATCTGCGCAGGGGTGACAATCGCGGCCATCCACATCGCCATCGAGAACATCTTCCGTGCATGCGGATTGGCGCGGTCCTTCAAGAGGTGCCAAGCACCCACCGCGCCGACCACGAAGGCGGTGGTGAGGTAGGCCGCCATCACGGTGTGGACGAGGCGATAGGGGAAGCTCGGGTTGAAGATGATCGCGGTCCAGCTCTCGCCGGGCAGGAACTGGCCGTTGTCGCCGATGATGTAGCCGGTCGGCGTCTGCATCCAGCTGTTGACGCTGAGGATCCAGAAGGCCGAGACGAAGGTGCCGAGCGCCACCATCAGGGTCGCAGCGAAGTGCAGCTTTTTGCCCACCTTGCTCATCCCGAACAGCATCACCCCTAGGAAGCCCGCCTCGAGGAAGAAAGCGGTCAGCACCTCGTAGGCCATCAGCGGGCCGATGACCGGGCCGGCCTTGTCGGAGAACACTGCCCAATTGGTGCCGAACTGGTAGGACATGACAATCCCCGAGACGACACCCATCGCAAAAGCGATCGCGAATATCTTGAGCCAGTATTTGAACAGGTCGAGATAGACCGACTTGCCGGTCTTCAGCCACAGCCCCTCGAGCACCGCAAGGTAGCTCGCCAGCCCGATCGAGAACGCCGGGAAGAAGAAATGGAAGCTCACCGTGAAAGCGAACTGGATCCGCGCGAGGAGCAGGGCGTCGAGATTGTCAAACATGGCTGGCAGCTAATCCCTCGGGCAGCGCGATCAATTGCTTTTGGCGCAACCGAGATACGGTTTGAAGCCGAAAGGGTTGCACCGGGCTCTCGCAAAGGCTTGCGTCAGGCCCACAGCGTCTGTCCGCTGCGGTAAAGCATGTAGGCAGCGACGGCGAAAATCAGCAGCGCGAACACGGTCTTGAGCTGGCCGCCGTTGGCCAAGCGATGCGACACCCGCGTGCCGACCAGCCCGCCTGCGGTCCCTCCGACGATGAACACGCCCGCAAGGCTCCAGTCGACGAGGCCCGAGACGGCGTAATTCCCCGCGGTCGCCAGCCCGAAGGCCGTCACCGCGACCAGGCTGGTGCCAACCGCATTGATCATCATCATGTCGGTCGAGGCGATCAGGCCGGGGACGATCAGAAAGCCCCCGCCGATCCCGAAGAACCCGCTGAAGGCGCCGGTGCCGAGGCCATAGGCGATGAGGCGCGGGGCATTGTCGCGGCCCAGCCTGACGCCGGGATCGCCGGACGCCTTGCGGCTGCGCAGCATCAGCGCGCCCACCGCCAGCATCAGCAGCGCGAACAGGAACAGCAGTTTCTCGCCATCGAAGCTCTTGCCGAGGCTCGATCCGGCCAGCGCGCCGAGCACACCGAAGGAGGCGTAGGTGAGCCCGCAGGGCCAGCGTACATCGCCCGCGCGGGCATGCTGGGCAAGGCCGATCGCAGCATTGGCAGCCACTGCGAGCGCGCTGGTGCCGATCGCGACATGGGGGTCCTTGACGCCCACCAAGTAGACCATCAGCGGCACCGCAAGGATCGACCCGCCCCCGCCGACAAGGCCGAGCGTGAAGCCGACCAGCACCCCAGACAGGACGCCGAGCGTCAGGTGCAGCGTATCGATCATGCGCCCGCCTTGCCTTCCCACAGGCGCGCGATCATCATTCCGGCGAGCATCGCGGCAAGGAAGATCGCGGCGGGCACGGGCGCGATAGCGAGCGCGGCAAAGCCCGGGCCGGGGCACAGCCCGGCGATGCCCCACCCGATCCCGAACAGCGCCGATCCGCCGACGAGGCGCGGCGTGATATCGGAGCGATCGGGTAGCGCGAAGCTCTCGGCAAAGGCGGGGCGCTGCATCCGGCGCTGGAACACCCAAGCGAGCGCCATCACCAGCACCGCGCCGCCCATGACGAAGGCCAGCGTCGGGTCCCAGGCGCCGAACAGATCGAGGAAGCCGCGCACCCGCGCCGGATCGGTCATGCCGCCCACGGTCAGCCCCGCGCCGAAGATCGCGCCAGAGAGCAGCGGCAGGATCAGTCCCCGAATCATGGCAGCACCGCGATGCCGAAAGCGTTCATCGCGGCGACGGTGGCAAAGCCGGTCGCCATAAAGGTGGCGACCGCGACGAGCGAGCGCTGCGACAGGCGGCTCAACCCGCACACCCCGTGCCCACTCGTGCAACCGCTGCCGAGGCGGGTGCCGATGCCGACCAGCAGCCCAGCAAGGATCAGCGGGACAGGTCCGGCGAAGGAAGGCGCGGCGGCTCCGGTCAGCGCGCCGATCACAAGCGCGCCGAGCGGGAGACCGATGAGGAATGCCAAGGCCTGCGCGCGCGGCAGCGAGCTCTCGGTCATCCCGAAAGCCCGCGCCGCGATGCCCGAGACGCCCGCGATCCGCCCTGCTCCGAGCAACATCAGCGCCGCAGCAAGGCCGATCAACACGCCGCCCCCAAGGCCTGCGAGCGGTGCGGCATCAGGAAATCCCGGCAGGCTCATACCGCGTTCACCGGCAGCTTGAGGTAGGTGACGCCGTTATCTTCGGGCGGCGGTAGGTGTCCGGCGCGCATGTTGACCTGCACGCTCGGGAGGATCAGGCGCGGCATGGCGAGGCCCGCGTCACGCGCCTCGCGCATCGCGACAAATACGTCTTCGGTGATGCCGTCATGCGCATGGACATTGCCCGCGCGCTCGGCAGCGACGGTGGTCTCCCACACATATTCGCTGCGACCCTCGGGCAGATAATCGTGGCACAGGAACAGCCGCGTCGCGGGCGGGAGCGACAGGATTCGGCGCAGCGAACGGTAGAGCGTGCGCGCGTCGCCGCCGGGGAAATCGGCGCGCGCGGTGCCGTAGTCGGGCATGAACATGGTGTCGCCCACGAACACTGCGTCGCCGACCGCATAGGCGATGCAGGCCGGCGTGTGGCCGGGGACATGCATGACGGTGACCGGCAGGCTGCCGATGGAGAAGGAATCGCCATCGCGGAAGAGCACATCGAACTGCGAGCCGTCACGTGCGAACTCGGAGCCGGTGTTGAACAGCTTTCCGAACACCTGCTGCACCCGCGTGATCTCGGCACCGATGGCGATTTTGCCGCCCTGCTTCTCCTGCAGGTAGGGCGCCGCTGAAAAGTGGTCGGCATGGGCATGGGTCTCGAGCAGCCATGTCACTTTCAGATTATGCGAAGTGACATGCGCGACCACTGCATCGGCCGAAACAGTGCTGGTGCGACCCGAAGCCGGGTCGAAATCGAGCACCGAGTCGATGATCGCCGCCTCACGGCTCGCGGGTTCATGCACGACATGGGTGACGGTGAAGGTCGCGGGGTCGAAAAAGCTCGCGATTTGGGGGCGCAAGGCGGGATCGGCGGCGGCGCGTGCGGCTTGTGCGCTGGCCTGTTCCAGCACCAGATCATGGCTACCCATCACAGTCTTTCCAATCATTTTCATAAATTGTGTATATGTATTGCAATGCTCCCGTCAAGTGCTATGCTCAGCAACATGGATCACCCCGCCCAAGTCCTGCGCATCGGCGACCTCGCCCCCGACTTCGAAGCGCGCAGCACCGTCGGACAGGTCAGGCTCTCCGCCCACCGGGGTCGCTGGCTGGTGCTGTTCTCGCACCCGGCCGACTTTACGCCCGTGTGCACCACCGAATTCGTCGCGCTCGCCCGCGAGGCTGCCGCCTTCGCAGCGCGCGACTGCGACCTCATGGCGCTCTCGGTTGACAGCCTGTTTGCCCACTTCGCCTGGCTGCGCATGATCCGCGACCGGTTCGGGGTGGAGGTGCGTTTCCCGATTATTGAGGACCCGACGCTGGTGATCGCCCGCGCCTTCGGCATGGTCGCCGCCGCCGATCATGACAGCGCGGCGGTGCGATCAACCTTCTTTATCGATCCCCACGGCGTGATCCGGACGATGACCTGCTATCCGGCCAACCTTGGCCGTTCGATCCCTGAGATGCTGCGCATCCTCGACGGGCTCCAAGCAGTCGACGTGGCAGGGGCGCTCGCCCCGGCCAACTGGCATCCCGGCGAGCCGCTGCTCGAACAGCCGCAGCACGATCTCGACGCGGTGTTCGATGCCGAGGAAGCGACCGCGTGGTTCCTGCGCGAGACAGGGCCTGCCGCGTGACCTCCGAGGCCGATCTGATCGAGACATTGAAAGCGCTCGCCCACCCCTTGCGCTGGCGCATCCTCACTGCACTCGCCCAGGGTGAGCGCAATGTCGGCGAGATCGAGCAGGCGACCGGGATCGGCCAGCCTGCGCTCTCCCAGCAATTGGGCGTGCTGCGCAAGGCGGGGCTGGTGGTGACCCGCAAGGACGCGAAGCTGGTGTTCTACTCGCTCGCCGCCAAAGCGATCGCGGCGGTCAGCGGCGCGCTGGCAGCCCTTGCTCCCGAACAGTCTGCTCCGGCCAGCGCCAGAGCCGCCTCCCCGCGCAGCGCCGCGCACGGGGTCGCCAATTTCGCACGGCTTTCCTGAGAAGCGGGCCTAGGTCGCGGGCGGCGGCCCTGCCAGCGCAGCGCGCAGGCGGCGGCGCACCAGAAACGGCTCGAGCCAGCGACCGACCAGATAGATCGCTGCAAAGATGCCGGCCAGCACATAACCCTCGTCTGGCGAGTGGCGACCTTCGTCCTTCTTCTTGTCTTTCTTCTTCTTGCTCGGATCTTCAGGCGCAGGCGCGCCGAGGAATTCGTCCACCGGGTTCAGCTTCTTGACCGCGGGGGGCTTCATTTCGTCCTTCTTCTCGGCCTTCTCGCTGGCCTCGGCCCCGGCCGCTTCCCATTCGTTGATGGCGATCGCCATCTGCGCAAAAGCGAGGAACAGAAGCGGTGTGAGGAAGCACAGCAGCAGCGCGTGGCTGAACAGGTCGAACCGCATCACGGCGCCGGCGCCCGCCTGCTCGATCCACATCCGCCCGCGGGTGAAGGTTGCGAGCTTGTCCTGCGCCTGCGGATTGCGCTTGGTGTAGGTCAGCACCCCGCCATCATCCGACAGGGCGGTGCCGGGAGTGCGCAGCAGCGGGTCGATGCGGGCGAAGGCTTCGGCGGCCGACATGGCCGGATCGATCGGCACTTCGCCGCGCACGCGCCAGATATTGTCGATCAGCGGCAGGCTGAGCCCGGTCATGGCACGGCGCGGTGTTGCGAGGGTTCCGGCTGCCGCGCTCACTCGGCGGGTTCCAGCTGCGGCTGCATCGTGCCGCCGCCGCTGCCGCCGCCAAAGCGCTTGGCAAACCACGCCTTGCTGTCACGCCAACCTTCGCGGAAGGGGAAGATCATCGTCTCGCCGATGTCCATCCGCCGTCCGCCTTCCATGCCGAGCACTTCCGCCTCGCCATCGACGCAGGTGCCGAACATCCGGTCCCAGATGATCCAGGTGCCCGAATAGTTGCTGCGGGTCGCCTCGTAGTCCTGCGAGTGGTGGACCGAGTGGTGCTCGACCGTGTTGAAGATGAATCGCCACCAGCTCGGCGTGTTGAAGCGCACGTTGATGTGCTGGTAGACCGACACCGTCATCCCGATCGCGCCCGCCAGCAGAAAGGCGCGCGGCAGGAAGTCGAAGAAGCCGCCGATCCCGAGGCCGATCAGGAACAGTTCGACCGGATTGCCGACCGCGCCCTTCTGGACGTTGAGCTGGGTGATGTAATGGTGCGGCGCGTGGGTCAGCCACAGCGGGTGCCAGTTGTGCATCGCGCGGTGCATCCAATACTGGCCGAAGTCGAAGATCATCGAGATGATCACCGCCTGCACCAGCAGCGGCAGGCCGGTGAACCAGTTGAACTTGTCCCAATCGAAAGCGCCCTGGATAGCTTCGACCATCACGCCGTCACCGATGTAGCTGTCGACCATGCGCAGGAAGGTCATGCCCAGCGCCACGTAGAAAGCGTCGGTCGCGAATTCCTTCCAGGTCAGCTGCCAGCTTTCATAGCGCGGGTTGATCCATTCAAGCACCAGCAGCGTGATCGTCCAGCCAAGCCGGATCGCGATCGCGGTCGAGGCGACGGCGAGCCAGTTGGGCGCGTAGTACCAGAAGGCAATCGCGGCAAAGAGCATGACGGGCTGGAAATAGGTGAAAACGAACTGCTTGATCGGCCCGCCTTCGACCTTGCCGATGTTTTCCCAGCCGACGGTCACGGGCGCATCGGCTCCGATGATCCGCTTGCCCACCTGAACTCCGGCCATAAAGCACCCCTGCTTGAGAACTGTAGCATTCTTGCCCTGCCAGCCATGGCAACCTCGCGCGCGCGAGGAAGTGGGCAAATGACGTAGTCTTGTGCGATCCCGCGGCAAGTAACTGTTATTGTACTATTCAGCCGGTCAATCAGTCATCAATCGTACCGCAATCGCGGTCGCTGCCGCGCGGGTTTCGACCCCCAGTTTGCGAAACACCTGTTCGAGATGTTTGTTGACCGTGCGCGGGCTTATACCAAGGATCTCGCTGATCGTCTTGTTGGTTTTGCCATAGCTCACCCACAGCAGCACTTCGGCCTCGCGGCGGGTGAGGCCCGCCTGCTTCTGGAGCGCGGCGATCTTGCCGTCCTCGCGCACTTCGGTGAGCTTCAAAAGCACCTCGCCCGGCTGGTCGCTTTCGAGCAGGACAAGGTCGATCTCCATGCCGCGCACATTGGCGCGGGTGCTGGCGGCAAGCTGGACCGGATCGCCCGCGGTCAGCACCGCGACCGGATCGCGTAGCGCATCAGGCAGCCGCGCGCTCTCGGGCGTCCAGGCCGGATCGATGGCGAGGAACAGTGCATCGGCCTGCGGCGTCGACCAGGCGAGCGTCCCGCCCTCCCCCAATGCGGCAAGGCTGCGTCCGGCCAGCCCCAGCGCAAGACGCGAGCGATGCGCCCCGCGGGCATTGGCCAGGTGCACTCGGATGCGCGCCAGCAGCTCCTCGACGACGATCGGCTTCCTCACATAATCCACCCCGCCCGTGCCGAGCGCGGCGACGACGTGTTCGGGATCGTTGAGGCCGGTGAGGAAGATCACCGGGATATGCGCGGTCTTGGCCGAGCGCTTGATTGCGCGGGTGGTCTCGATCCCGCTCAGCCCGGGCATCACCGCGTCCATCAGAATGAGATCGGGCTGCACCTCGCCGAGCAGTTCAAGCGTCGCCTCGCCGCTGCGCGCGATCAACACGGTCATGCCCTCGGCATCGAGGGTGTCGACGAGGAACCGGAGCGAGTCCGGGTTGTCATCAACAACGAGGATCGTGTCCTTATGCGGCATCGGCGCGCACCGATTTGGCGAGGTTGGACAAGGCTTTCAAGTCGAAGCTGTCGAGGCTCACGCGCATCTGTTCGGCGAGCGGCGCGGCCTCGGGGGCGAGCGCGGCGAGCCGGTCGATCTCGGCCTCGATCGCGCGGACATGGCCGATCCGCACCAGCCGCTCGATCTCGGCGCAATGCGCGGCGGCGACCGGCGCAATGATGCGCGGGAGCGCGACTGCCGTCGGCTGTGTCGGGGCGGCACGCGGTTCCCCAGCGGCGCGCACCCATTCGACCCCGAGCTGGCCCTCGATCATGTCGATCAGGGCATCGAAGGCGAAGGGCTTCATGATGAAACCGTCATGATCCGTGCCCGCGCCCTCGGAATGCGGCGCCTCGCCCGAGAGCATCACGATCCGCAAGGCGGCGCCGTGGCGGCGGCGCAGGAGGGCGGCCACCTCCCAGCCGTTCTCGCCGCCGAGCGCGACATCGCACAGCACCAGATCGGGCTGGACCTGCGCGGCAAGCGCAAGGCCGCTCGCCGCATCGCGCGCAGTGCGCACCTGGAAGCCCAGCGGCTCGAGCAGGCCGCACACCACGGCCAAGTGCGCAGGCTCGTCATCGATCAGCAGCACCCAGCGCTCGCGCCCGAGATAGCCCGTCACCGCGCCCGCCTGCGGCGCCGGTTCGGACGGCGGACTGAGCGGCTGCGAGAGCATCAGCCGCACCGAGAAGCGCGACCCTTCGCCGGGCGCGCTCTCGAGCAGGATCTCGCCGCCCATGATGTGCACCAGCGCCTGCGTGATCGCGAGGCCGAGCCCGACGCCGGGGCGTTCGCCGGCGGGGCCGCCGACCCGTTCGAAGGGCGCGAAGATGCGGCTCGCATCCTCGGGCGCGATGCCGATGCCGGTGTCGATCACGGTGAAGGTCGCCAGCTGGTTGCGGTAATCGACCTTGAGCGTCACGCTCCCATGGTCGGTGAACTTGATCGCATTGGCGAGCAGGTTGATCAGCACCTGCCGCAGCCGCTTGGGATCGGCGTGGACGAACTCGGGCAGACGCTCGGGCCGCTCGAGCACCAGCGCCAACCCCTTGGCCTGCGCCTGCAGGTCGAGCATGGCGATCAGCTGGTCGAGGAACTCGGGGAAGCGGATCGCCTCGCGCGTCAGGGTCATCGCCCCGCCTTCGACCTGCGCGATGTCGAGCAGGCCCTCGACAAGGTGCGCCAGATGCTCGGCGCTGCGGCGGATCACCTTCGCCGCCGCGAGCGCGTCGCGCCCCTCGCCCCTCTCGATCAGCTGGGCATAGCCGTAGATGGCATTGAGCGGCGAGCGGATCTCGTGGGCGACGCTGGCGAGGAAGCGGGTCTTGGCCTCGTTGGCGGCTTCGGCGGCGTCCTTCGCGGCGACAAGGCGCGCGAGCGCATCGGCCTCGGAAGGCGCGCCTTCCGCGCCGTCGCGCTTCAGCCAGTCAAGGATCCGCCCCGCCATATGCTCTACCGGCTCGCGATGTAGGCGCGCCAGCCGCCGAGGTGGGTGATGTCCTCGGCGCCGATCAGCGCGCGCGGCTCGGCGACGAAGCCCTTGACGCTGCTGCCGTCGGCGAGGGTCACCGTGCCGATGGCGAGCGGCGGGGGCACCTCGGCGACGAAGCTGCCGAAGCTCGCCATGTCGAGCTCGTAGACCTCAAGCGCGATCGCCGCGCCCTCCTCGCTATGCACCAGCGCGGGCTTGGGCGGCACGCTATCGGCCATGGCGTAGAGCCGGTAGGTGGGCGCGGTGGTGAAGGCGCCGACAAAGGTCGCGTTGCGGCTGGTCAGCTGCCAGTGCAGCGGCATGCCTTCGAGGTGGGCGCCGACGACGGCGAGCTTGATGGTGTCCATATGGTCTCCAAGGTCGAGAGGTGGTGGGGGCGGCAAGGCGGCTAAGGTCAGATAGGCACCCGCGAGGGCGATCAGTGCTTTGTCGCTATGGGCGGGGCCGATGAAGGTGATCCCGAAGCCGGTGTTGTTGGACCTTGCCCCGGCTGGGACGGCGATCGCGGCCATGTCCAACAAATTGACGAAATTGGTGTAGAACCCGAGATTGCTGTTGAGCGCCACCGGCGCCTCGAGCAGTTCGGCCACCCGATAGGTCGTGCCGGTGGTGGGGAACGCGAGCGCATCGACGTCGCCCCACAAGGCCTCAGCCCCGCGCGCCAGCTCGGCAAGGCGGTAGATCCCGTTCCACAGCTCGGTTGCGAGCATCGTGCTGCCCGGCGCGATCACCTCGCGCACCACGGGATCGATGGCGAGCGGATTGCTCTCCAGCAGCGCGGCGACCGCGGCGGTGCGCTCGGCCACCCAGGGGCCTTCATAGAGCAACCGTGCGGCTTCGCGCAGCGGTTCGAGGTCGACCTCGACCAGTTCGGCGTCCTGCGCCAATGCGGCGAGCGCGCGGTCGTAAAGATACTCCGCCTGCACATCGCCGAAGAACTGGCGCTGGTCGCGGCGCGGCACGCCGATGCGGCGCGAGCCTGCCAGCGGCACATCGGCGGGCGGGCGCGAGAAGGCATCCTCGGCATCGAAGCCCGCCAACACCTCGTCGACCAACGCCGCATCGCCGAGCGCATCGGTGAACACCGTGATGCAATCGAGCGTCCGGCAGGCCGGCACCAGCCCGCGCGTGCTCCAGCGGCCCTTGCTGGGCTTGAGGCCGACAAGGTGGTTGAACGCTGCGGGCACGCGGCCCGACCCGGCCGTATCCGTGCCGAGCGCGAAGGCCACCAGCCCCGCCGCCACCGCCACTGCCGAGCCCGAGGAGGACCCGCCGCTCACATAATCGCGGTTATAGGCGTTCCTCGGAATGCCATAGGGGCTGCGGGTGCCGACAAGCCCGGTCGCGAACTGGTCGAGATTGGTCTTGCCGACGCAGATCGCGCCCGCCGCTTCGAGCCGCTCGATTACCGTCGCCGAACGTTCCGGCGCATAGGCGAAGGCCGGGCAGGCGGCGGTGGTCTCAAGGCCCGCGACATCGATATTGTCCTTCGCCGCAAAGGGCACGCCTGCCAGCGGCAGGTGCTCGCCAGCGGCCACGCGCGCGTCGATGGCGCGGGCGGCGGCACGCAAGGCCTGCGGGTCGGCGCGGCTGATCCACAGTTGGGGCTGGTGCGCGTCATAGGCAGCGAGGCGCGCGAGGGTGTCCTCCATCACCGCCAGCGCGGTGGTGGCGCCGCTATTGACGGCCTGCGCAATCTCCTCGGCGCTCATGCGGGCAAAGGCGCTCATGATGCCCTCCGCAAGGCAAGCATCGGCGCGCCGGGGGCGAGCGACTGGCTCTCGGCGATATAGACCGCCTCGACCGTGCCGGTGGCCGGAGCCTCGAAGGGGCATTCCATCTTCATCGCTTCGATCACCGCGATCACCTCGCCCTTCTCCACCGCATCGCCGGGGCTGACGAGCAGCTTCCACACGCTCCCGCCGAACGGGGCCTCGATCAGATCCGCGCCCTCGGGCACTTCGATCGCCGCCGCATCGCCCGCGCCGCTATCGGCGCCGAGCAATTCGCTGACCCGGTCGAACTCGCCCGACGCCTGCCACGCGGCGCGCTCGGCATCGAAGGCGGCAGTGCGGGCCTGTTCGAAGGCGGCGATGCTGGCGGCATTTTCGGCAAGGAAGGCGCGGTAATCGGCGAGGCGGAAGGTGGTCTCTTCGATTGCAATCGAGCGCCGACCGTGGGGGAAATCACGCCGCCAATCGGCGAGCTCTTCCGCGCTGACGGGGAAGAAGCGGATCTGGTCGAAGAACCGCAGCAGCCATGGCTTGCCTTCGGTGAAGGCGTCGGTCTGACGGTGCGTGTTCCACACCTGAATGGTGCGCCCGAACAGCTGGTAGCCGCCGGGCCCCTCCATGCCGTAGATGCACATATAGGCCCCGCCGATCCCGACCACATTGGGGGGGGTCCATGTGCGCGCGGGGTTATACTTGGTGGTCACGAGCCGGTGGCGCGGATCGACGGGGGTCGCCACGGGGGCGCCGAGATAGACATCGCCCAGCCCGAGCACGAGATAGCTCGCATCGAAGATCAGATCCTCGACCGCCTTGGTATCGGGCAGCCCGTTGATGCGGCGGATGAACTCGATGTTGTCCGGGCACCACGGCGCATCGTCGCGCACGGCGGCGATGTATTTGTCGATGGTCTCCTGCGTCGCCGGATCGCGCCAGCTCAAGGGCAGGTGGACGGTGCGCGAGGGGGCCTCGAAATCGGCAAGGTCGCCCATCGCTTCCTCGGCCTGCATCAACGCCTTGAGAGCGCCCGACTGATCGAGCGCCGCTCCGTCGAAGTGCAATTGCAGCGAGCGGATGCCGGGGGTGATGTCGATCACGCCGGTGAGGTCTTGTCCCTCCAGCGCCTGCATCAGCGCGTGGATGCGGATCCGCAGCTCGATATCGAGCACGATCTCGCCATATTCGACGAGGATGTTGCGATCCCCCTGCTGGCGGTAGGTCGTGCGCGGGCGGGTTTCAGTGGCGGGCAGCTCGGCGAGGATCGGCGAGAGGTCTGCAATCGCGCTCGCCCTTATGCCGACGCGCGCCTGCGTGGGCGGGGCTGCTGCGGCGGCGATGGCATCCTCGATGGCAACGGGGACGAAGCGCACGCGGTCATCGGGCGCGAGCTGGCCGATCTTCCAGCGATCGGCCGCGATCACCGTGAAGGGGCACACGAAGCCGCCGAGCGATGGCCCGTCAGGCCCGAGGATGATCGGCATGTCGCCGGTGAAGTCGACCGCGCCGATGGCATAGGCATTGTCGTGGATGTTCGAGGGGTGCAGCCCCGCCTCTCCCCCGTCGCGCCGCGCCCATTCGGGCTTGGGACCGACGAGGCGAACGCCGGTGCGGTTGGAGTTGTAATGCACCTGCCATTCGGCCTCGAGGAAGCGGTCGATATCGGCGGGCGTGAAGAAATCGGGCGCGCCGTGGGGGCCGTAGAGCACCCGCAATTGCCATGTCCGGGTGAGCGGCGGGAGCGTGGCGGCCAGCGGCTCGCCCACTCGCCCATCGCCCAGATGCAGCACATCCCCCGCCACCAGCGCGCGCGCGGAGGGGCCGCCGAACTGGCCGAGCGTGAAGGTCGCCGCCGAGCCCAAGTAGGGCACCACATCGAGCCCGCCCGCGATCAGGATATAGCCGCGCATCCCCCCGCCGCTCGCCCGGCCCATCGCGAGGGTCTGCCCGGCGGTGATGGCGAGCGGTTCGCCGCGCGCGACCGCCTCGCCGTCCAGCGTCGCGCCAAAATCCGCGCCGGTGAGGCAGATGGTGGCAGGGCTCTCGAACAGCAGGGTCGGGCCGCTGGCGGTGACTTCGAGGCCTGCGGTGCCCTCGGGGTTGCCGAGAATGAGGTTGCCGAGCCGGAAGCTCTTGTCGTCCATCGGCCCGCTCGGCGGAACGCCGACGTTCCAGAGGCCCAGCCGTCCGGGCCAGTCCTGCACCGAGGTCGCCGTGCCGCCGCCGATCACGCGGATCGCGCGGCGTTGGTAGGCGATGCTATCGAGCATCCGAGTGGAGACGTCGCCCGAGGTGAAGCCCGGCGCGCGGACCACGTCGCGCAGCCAGCGGAGGTTGGTCTCGATCCCGTCGACCCGCGAGGCATCGAGCGCGGCCTGCATCGCGGCGATGGCCTCCTCGCGGGTCTCGCCCTTGGTGATGAGCTTCGCCAGCATCGGGTCGTAGAAGGCGCTGACCTCGCTCCCCGCCATGACCCAGGTCTCGGCGCGGATATTGTCCGGGAAGGCGACATTGGTGAGCGTGCCGACGGTGGGTCGGTAGTCCATCGCCGGGTCTTCGGCGTAGAGCCGCACCTGCACCGAGTGCCCGCGTGTGACAGGCGCAGGCGCATCCAACATGGCGAAATCACCCGCCGCGCCGCGGATCATCCATTCGACCAGATCGATGCCGGTCACCTCCTCGGTGACGCCGTGTTCGACCTGGAGGCGGGTGTTCATTTCGAGGAAGAAGAAGTCGTCGCGCGCGGCGTCGTAGAGGAACTCGACTGTGCCTGCCGAGAGATACCCCGCCGCCTCGCCCAGCCGCACTGCCGCCGCGATCAGCTCGGCGCGCTTAGCGTCGCTGAGGCAGGGCGCGGGGGCCTCTTCCACCACCTTCTGGTTGCGCCGCTGGAGCGAGCAATCGCGCTCGCCCAAGGCCATCACCCGGCCCTGCCCGTCGCCGAAGATCTGCACCTCAAGGTGCCGCGCGCGGGCGACGTAGCGTTCGAGAAAGACGCCCGCATCGCCGAAACTCGCCTCGCCCTGGCGCACCACGGTGGCAAAGCCCTCGCGCACCGCGGCCTCATCAGCGCAGATGCGCATCCCGATTCCGCCGCCGCCTGCGGTCGCCTTGAGGATCACGGGATAGCCGATCCGCGCCGCCGCCTCGGCCGCCTCGTCCTCGCCAGTCAGCAGGCCCGTGCCAGGCGCGAGCGGGAGCCCGTGCGCCTCGGCCAGCGCGCGGGCGGAGTGCTTGAGGCCGAAGGTGCGGATGTTGGCAGGCGTCGGCCCGATGAAGGCGATGCCGGCAGCCCCGCAGCTTTCTGCGAATTCGGCATTCTCGGCGAGGAAGCCGTAGCCCGGGTGGATCGCGCCCGCCCCGGTCGCCTTGGCCGCTGCCAGAATGGCGTCGACGTTCAGATAGGATTGCGCCGCCGGGCCTGGCCCGATGCACACCGCCTCGTCCGCCGCGCTGACATGGAGCGAGCCTGCATCCGCGTCCGAATAGACCGCCACCGTCCGCAGCCCCATTGCGCGCGCGGTGCGGATGATCCGCGTCGCGATCGCGCCCCGGTTGGCGATGAGGACGGTGTCGAAGCTCACGCGGCAACGATCATCCGCACCGGCGTCGGGTTGAAGCCGTTGCAGGGGTTGTTGATCTGCGGGCAGTTGGAGACGACCACGATCACGTCCATCTCCGCGCGCAGATCGACCGTAAGGCCCGGCGCCGAAATGCCATCGACAATGCCGAGCGTACCGTCATCCATCACCGGCACGTTCATGAAGAAGTTGATGTTGGAGACGATATCACGCTTGCCGCGCCCTTGCGTGAGGTTGGCTTCGAGGAAATTGTCGACACAGGCGTGCTGGTGGCGCGTGTGATGCCCGTAGCGCAGGGTATTGCTTTCACACGAACACGCCCCGCCAATGGTGTCGTGATACTCCACGGCGCTGTCTATGATCGTCATCAGCGCATTGCCCTCGTTCGAGAGCAGCACGGTGCCCGTGCGCAGGAACAGGTTGCCCTGCGCCGCGACGGTGTCCTGCGCCGAGTAGCGCTCGGCATCGTCGGCGGCGGAGTAGATCAGGAAATCGACCGCCTGATTGCCCTCGACATCGACGATCCGCAGCACCTCACCGGCGCGCACATGGTGCAGCCACGGCGCGCGCGCTGGCACGATTGCGTCGTGGATGATGGAGCCGGTGAGGCCGGAGAGGGCCGGATCGCAGGTCATGTTATGCTTTCAGTCGAAGTGGTTAGCGGCGGGAGTAGTCCTCGGTGTTGAGGTAGGCCCGCAGGCCCTCGGGCGTAGCGTTGCGGACCGGATCGTCCTCGGGCGTCACCGCTCCGCGCCATGCGGTGATGCGCAGCGAGGTCGAGGAATATGCGGGGCGCGGGTCGAGTACGTGGGGGCAGTTGGCGATCACCACGATCACGTCCATCTCGGCGCGCAGCAGCACTTCGCGCGCCCCTTCGAAGGGGCCGACCACCGGCGTGATGTGGCCATCGGCCTCGATCCGCGTGCCCTTGAACAGGTTCACGCAAGGGTGGACGTCGCGGCGGGTAAGCCCGTGCTTGGCCGCGCCGAGGATCAGCCGGTCGCGCCCGTTGGGGTAGGCGCCGGAGTTGCGGCCCTCGCCGTATTTCCTGAAGTTACCGGCCGCATTGGAGACGCCGCAGAAGGTGTCATGCGTGCCTGCGCCGTCTTCGATGATGCTGGCGAGCACCCGGCCCATGTCGCTGAGCAGCAGCTTGCCCGCGCCCAGATAGGCGTTCCACTGGACCTTGACCGTGTCGGCGACATTCAGCCGCTCGGTCGGCATGTCGGCGTTGTAGATGTTGAGGCTGGCGCAGGCGTCGCCCGCCTTGTCGATCAGCCGCAGCCGCGTGCCGCGCGCGAGGCGGCGCGAGGTGTAGCCCCCGGGCGCGACGGTCTCTTCCCAGACGAGGTCCTGCGCGGCGACGCCCTCGGGCAGATCGTCCGCCACCGGGGGGAGGATCGGCATGGTCTCGACGATGGTGCCGCCTTGCGCGCGGGCGTGTTCGCGGGCGGCTTTGGGATCGGCGGTGGCGCTCATTCGGCGGCCTCCTTCGCGGGCAGAGCATCCTGTTCGTGGAGCGGCGGGAGCAGCGCGGTGGTGGTGACCAGCTGCAATTGCTGGACGCCGCGGATCGCCCGCAAGGCGTCGCACAGCTGCTTGAGGCGCACGGCGGGGCCCTGCACCAGCAGCACCTCGAGCGACTGGTCTTCCTCGAGGAACACGTGCTGCGAGGAGATCACCTCCTTGAGGTAATCGACCTGCGTTTCTGCGAGCTGCTGGCGCACCCGCCCCGCGCCGCCCGCATAGACGATGGTGATGGTGCCCGCGAGCGTCTCGTCCGGGCGGGTCAGTGCCTCGTGCTCGGCGAGCGCATGGCGGATCAGCTCGGCGATCAGCTGCGAGCGCGACGGCAGGCCGCGTTCTTCGACCATCATGTCGAGCTGGCGGAACAGCTCGGCCGGCAGGCTCATGCTGAGGCGCGCCAAGCGAGCGGGTTCAGGCCGGGAGGGTTCGGGGGAGCTCATGCGGAAACCATTTCAGGTATTAACTTTCGTGTCAATCGTAATACCGGGCTCTGGCGCGGGTACTTCCCCCGCCTGCTTGCGGGTCAGTTCGAGGTCGTAGACCACCCCTGCCCCGTAGCGCTGCGGCGCGTGCGGATCGTGGCGGCGTTTGTCGAGCGTGAGCACCCGCGTGCCGAGCCCGAAGGCTTCTTTGATGTCGTGGGTGACCATGATGATGGTGAGACCGTGTGCATGCCACAGCCGGGTGATGAGGCCGTGCATATCGCCCCGGATGCCGGGATCGAGCGCGCCGAAGGGCTCGTCGAGCAGCAGGATGCGCGGCCGCTTGATCAGCGCCTGAGCGATGGCGAGGCGCTGCTGCATCCCGCCCGACATCTGCGCGGGGTAGAGGTTACGGCTGTCGGCCAGCCCGACCTGCTCGAGCATCGCCTCGGCCTCGGCAATCGCGGCGCGCCGGGTGCCTCCGAACAGCCGCGCGGTCAGCGGCGAGGCGGCGAATTCGAGCCCCAGCAGGGTGTTCCCCAGCACGGTCAGATGCGGGAACACCGAATAGCGCTGGAACACCACGCCGCGGTCGGGACCGCATTCGCGCGGCAGCGGCTCGCCGTCGAGGGTGATGGTGCCCCGCGTCGGCTGCTCCTGCCCGAGGATGACGCGAAGCAAGCTGCTCTTGCCCGCCCCCGAGGGGCCGATGATCGAGACGAAGCTCTTCTCGACAATGTCGAGCGAGATGCGTTCGAGCACGACCTTCTCGCCATATTCGACCCACAGGTTCTTGAGGACCAGCATGGCTCAGCGCGACCCCATGTGTGCCCAGCCGAACAGGCGGCGGCTGCCGTGCGAGAGCGCGAGGTCCATCAGCACCGCGAGCAATGCGATCCAGGCGACGTAGGGGATGATGACGTCCATCGCGAGGTAGCGGCGCACAAGGAAGATGCGGTAGCCGAGGCCCACATCCGCCGCGATCGCTTCGGCCGAGATCAGGAACACCCATGCGGGGCCGAGCGAGAGGCGCAGGGCCTCGAACAGCCGGGGCAGCGCCTGGGGGAGCGCGACGCGAAGGATCACGCCCCACGAATTGGCGCCCAAAGTCAGCGCCTTGACCACCTGCTCGCGCGGGAGCGCGCCGATATGGCCGGCGACATCGCGGATCATGAAAGGGGCAACGCCGATGACGATCAGCGCCACTTTTGCCGTCTCGCCGAGGCCGAAGACGATGAACAGGATCGGCAGCAGCGCGATCGGCGGGATCACCGCGATGGCGGTCACCAACGCCCCTAAGGTCGCGCGAACAGGCGGCAATGACCCGATGACGAGGCCGACACAAAGTGCCGACAAGGTGGCGATGCCCAGCCCCATGCCGAGCCGCCACAGGCTGGCGAGCGTGTCGGCCCAGAACAGGTATTGGCCCGAGAGCTGGTCGGGTTCGAACAGCAGCCCGGCCATCGCTGCCGCCATCGCTCCGGGCAGCGGCAGGATCTTGTCGGCGGGGTTGTCCGCATGGCGCGCGGCGGCGGCGATGACATAGCCCAGCGCCAGCACCAGCAGCGGGGCTGCACCTAGCAGGAGCGCGCCCCGCCGCCCCGGATTGGCCGTCACCCAGCGCACGGGCCTAGAGCTTTCCGTCCGCGGCCATCTGCATATAGGTCGGGTCGAACCGCAAGGTGATCCGCGATGTGTCGCCCAGCGTCTTGCCGCCCGGGAACTCCATCCCCACCGCATCCGCCGATTGCGCGCCCTGCCCGAACAGGCCTTGCGCAAAGCTGAAATCGCGCACGCGGGTCATGGTGGTGAGGAGGTCGCCCGAGGCCATCGCCGCGACCGCCGCCTTGGGATCGGTGTAGAGGAAGGTGGTCGCCAGCTGCCCCTCGAAGGCCGCCGCATCGGTGCCCGCGAGCTTCGCCATCGCCGCGCGCGCGGCGGCGCCTTCGGCGTCCTGCTTGGCCATCAGCGCCATGGTCTCGAACCAGATCCCCGCGAGCGCCTTGCCGAGGTTGGGGTTGGCCTTGAGCGTCGCGGTGTCGACCACCATCAGGTCGAGGATCTCGCCCGGAATATCGGCCGAGGTGAACACCGCCTTGGTCCCCGCGACGCCCTTCATCGTGGTGACCTGCGGGTTCCACGCCACCGCCGCGTTGACGTCCGGCGAGGCGAAGGCAGCGGCGATATCGGCGTCCGAGGTGTTGACCGTTTTCACATCGGTCAGCTTCATGCCGCTCGTCTCGAGCGCACGGGCGAGGAGGTAGTGCGAGACCGACAGCTCGGCCAGATACACCTGCCGGCCCTTGATCCCTGCGACATTGTCCGCGCCCTTCAGCAGCACCGCGTCATTGCCGTTGGAATAATCGCCGAGGATGATCGCAGAGGTGTCCTTGCCACCCGCCGCCGGGATGGTCAGCGCGTCCATGTTGGCGACCGTCACGCCGTCCAGCTTGCCTGCAGTGTACTGGTTCACGCTCTCGATATAGTCGTTCACCTGCACGAACTTGATCGTGATCCCGTACTTGTCGCCCCACTTCTTCACGATCCCGGCCTGCTCGGCATAGGGCCAGGGCATCCACCCGGCATAGATCGACCAGCCGATGTTGAATTCGGTCTTGGGGGCAGCGGCCTCTTCCGTCTCGCCCGAACAGGCCGTCACCAGCAGCGCGGCGAAGGCAAGGGCAAGGAAGCGGAGGGCGCGGGAGAGGTGGTGGAGCATGATTCGTCCCCTATGTTGCGCCTGCGAACATCCGCCGCTTCCGCGCGTTTGTCCACCAAGAATTATTACGATTGATTGCAAACGTAATATGGGTGAGATTGGTTCCACGATGGCAGGCATTGCGCTCTCTTGCCGGGCGCGCCCCTCTCCTCCCCTGCCCTCGCACGGAGGCCGAAGCCCATGACCAAACACACCGCCGCCCGTCCGCTCGCCGCAATCATCGCTGCGAGCCTTGCTACCAGCGCCTGCGCTGATGAGGGCCCGCCGCCCAATGACGCGGTCGGCCCCGTGCCCGATCTCGCCGAGAACGCGATGAAGGTGCCCGGCTTTGCCGACTTCATGGCGATCGATGGCGATGCGGTGTGGGTTACCAATGATGGCCGCGTCGAGAAGTGGACCCCCGCCGGCCTTGCCGCCTCGGCCGCCGTGCCGCGCCCCTGCGGCGCGATGACCGCCGCGGCGGGCTCGCTGTGGGTCGCCAATTGCAAGGATGGCGATGTCTACCGCATCAACCTCGCCACCGCCGCGATCGAAGCGAAGATCGCCACCGGCCTCGGCAATCCCAAGGGCGAGACCAATGTGGTCTCGGGCGCGGGATCGGTGTGGGTGCCGTCCGACCCCGCAGGCAAGGTCGCGCGGATCGACCCGGCGACCAACACGGTGATCGCGACGATCCCGGTGACGGCCGAGACCTGGTATCTCGCCTTCGGCTTCGACGCGGTCTGGGCAGTGTCGAGCGAGGGCGCTTCGCTCGAACGGATTGATCCCGCCACCAACACCGTCACCGGCAAGGTCACGATGGGCAACACGCCCGGCTTCCTTGCGGCAGGCGAAGGCGCGGTGTGGGTGCAGGAACAGGGTGACGGGACGGTCGCCAAGGTCGATCCGGCGAGCCTCACCATCAAAGGCCGCACCAAGATCGGAGCCAAGCTGAAGTGGGGCGATATCGACACCGGCGCGGGCGCGGTGTGGCTGCGCACCACCGAACAGCAAACGATGGTGGTGATCGACGCCGAGAGCCTCAAGATCCGCGCCCGCATGGGGCCGAGCGTCGGCAGCGGCGCGCTGCGCTGGACGCCGAAGGGCGTGTGGACCTCGGCGCATGACAACCAGACGCTGTCATGGTGGTCCAAGCCCGCGGCCAAATGAGCCAATGAAAAAGCGCGCGGGGCGGGTCGCAGAACCCCGCGCGCTTTCCCTTCTTCTGCCTTCACGTCTCCCTTGAGGGAGGCCCGAAGGTCAGAACTTGTAACCCAGCTCCACCCCGAAGCGCTGGCGCCCGCCGGGCGAGATGAACGAGCCGCCGAATTCGACCGCGGTGATGACCTCGTTCAGGTACTTCTCGTTGAACAGGTTCTCGGCATAGGCGGTAATCGACCAGGTCGGCCCTTCCACGCCCACGCGCAGGTCCATCACCCCGAAGGTGTCACGCCGCGAGATCGAGTAGTCGGCATTGCCCACCACCGCCGGCAGCGCCAGCGCCGAGCCCGGCAGGAGCCCGCTGAACAGCGTCGGGTTAGTATCGTCCTGCAGCGTGTGGAACCACGTCGGCCCGGTGATGCGATAATCGGCGCGGGTGACGAAATCGATGCTGTCGGTGACCGGCAGATCGATCTGGGTGCCGAGGTTGATCGTGTAATCGGCGGTGTAGGGCGACTTGTTGCCGACGGTGACCGGACGCGAGGCATTGGCCTTGATCTCGCTTTCGGTGACGTTGGCCGAGCCATAGACCGTCCAGCCCTTGACCGGCTCGACCGTCAGGTTGACCTCGCCCCCGTAGACCTCGACCTCGTCAATGTTCGAGACCACGCGCAGCAGGCCAAAGCCGCCCACGAAGAACTCGAAGAACTGCATGTCATCGATCTTGGTGTAGTAGCCCGCAAGGTCGAAGGTCACGAGGCCGTCAAGCGCCTTGCCCTTGATCCCGGCTTCGAAGGCGCTCGAGGTTTCCTTGCGGTACTGGTCGTTGATCCGCACATTGGTGCCGATGAACTGGTTGAAGGCCGAATTGACGATCGCGGCCGAGCCCTGGTTGTTGAAGCCCCCCGATTTGAAGCCGATGCCCCAGTTGCCGTAAAGGTTGACGTCGTCGGTCAGCTCATAACGCAGCGAGATCTTGGGCTGGAACTGGCGGAAGGTTTCCGATTTCGGGGCGATCGGCTGGACCACGCCGCCCACGACCGTCTGGCCGGGGTTGATCGGCCCGCCGGTGAAGGGATCGAACACCGCCGGCACGAGGCTATCAACATTGCGGTCCTCGATGTCATAGCGCCCGGCGACGGTCACGTTGAGGCGGTCGGTCAGGTCACCCTCGACCGAGGCGAACACGGCGTAGACATCGGTCGTGAAGGCATCGTTGTAGAGCTGGGTGGTGGGGTTGGTGGTGCCCGGCGCGTTGTAGAGCTGCCGGGTCACCCCTGCCCCGAGATCCGCGCCAAGGCTCACGCCCACCTCGCGGTCGATGTGGAGGTAATAGGCGCCGACCTGCCAGCCCCACGGCCCGTCGCCGTTGGAGGCAAGGCGGATTTCGCCGCTCACGTCCTTCTGGTCGCGGATCTGGAACTGGGTGCCATCGCAGGTGGTCGGGCTGTAGGGCCCGAAGGTCGATCCGGTGGCGGGGTTGAAGATGAAGGGGACCGGGCTGGTGCCGATGAAGGTCGGAGGGTTGAGCGGGTAGCCTGCCAGCGCAAGGGTTGAAGCGGCGCAAGCATTGGCCGCCGCGACCGAGGCCGGGGTCGCGCCCGGGAAGGTGAAGCGCGCAAAGTCGGCCGAGGTGCCGTCGGCGGTCAGCGATTGCTCGACATTGCTGTAGAGCACCCAAGCGGTGAGCGTCGCGGCCTCGAACTTGTGCTCGACCTTGGCCGAGGCCTCGAAGGTGGTCTGGTCATTGGTCGGGCGGATGTTGGGATAGAAGCTGAAGGGGTGGTCGTTGACGTCCTCGAAGAAGGCGGGGTTCACGGCCGCGAAGTTGGGCAGGTGGAAGGCCGCGTTAAAGGCGATCGAGGCGCCCGACAGGTCGGCATAGCGCGCCTTCACGTCAAGCTCGGTATCGGGGCCAAGCTCGGCAACGAAGCGCCCGTCGATGCCCCACACTTCCTGATCGTCGATGGTCGGCGAATTGCCGAGGAACCGGTTGCGGAAGAAGCCGTCGGTGGTCGAGTAATTGCCCGAGACCACCAGCCCCGCGCCATCGCCAATCGGGGTCGAGATGTAGCCGTTGGCAAGGTAGGTGTTGTCCTGCGCGCCGCGCACCAGCACCCCGCCCTCGAGCCGGTCGCCGGGCTTCATTGTCTGGAGCACGATCGCGCCCGCAGCGGCGTTGCGGCCGTAGAGCGCGCCCTGCGGGCCTTTGAGGATTTCGACCTGCCGCAGCGTGCCCTGGTTCTGGTTCAGCTGCGCGGTGTTGGTCTTGAGGATCCCGTCGACCACCAGCGCAACCGAGCTTTCCGCGTCGCGCGCGCCGTTGATGCCGCGGATGTTGATCTGGGTGTCGCCCGCCTCCGCAGTGCCGGTGACAATGGTGACGCCGGGCGTCAGCTGGACGAAGTCGTCAGCGCGCTGCACGCCGCTCTTGGCAAGGGTCTCGGCGGTGAGCACGGTGACCGATGCGGGCACATCGGCGAGCGTTTCCGACTGGCGGCGCGCGGTGACGATGATCGCGCCTTCCTCTTCTTCGGCCGCGGGCGCGGTGCCGGGGGCATCCTGCGCCATCGCGGGGGCGGAAAGAGCAATGGCGCCAAGAGCCGCGCCAGAGGCAAGAACCATACGGATATTCATAGAGTGGCTCTCCTGAGAGGAATCGAGAGGATGGATCAGACGAGCGGGTTGGCCCCGCTCATGTAGACATAGACTTCCTGGAACTTCGCCGACCCGTCCGTGCCGGGGCGCAGCCGCCAGAAATTGGTGTTGTAGAGCAGCGTCACGCCGCCATCGTGGTCATGGAGCTCGGCGGTGAAGCAGGCGGTGATGCGCCCGTTCGCCTCGTCCACGGTGCAGGTGAAATCGCGGTGGATGATGGTTTTGTAGGCGGCGAAGAAATCCTCGAACATTCGGCGGATTTCGCCCTTGCCGCTGTGGCGGGTGAAGGCGGTCTGGACGCAGAACAGCGCGGTGTCGTGGAAGCAATCGAGCGCGGCTTCGAGGTCTTTCGCATCGACCCGCGCGAAATACTTGTTCAGCGCAAAGTCGACGAGGTCGGCACGCGAGAGGGTGGGTTCGTACTGCATCAGGCCTCGCCCTCCTTCAGCAGGTTGTCACCCGACATGTAGACATAGACGCGGTGAAAGAGCCGGTCCTTCAAGTAGAAGCGGTTGCAGTTCTCGTAGCGCAGCTCCTCGCCCCCGTTGGGCGTGATCAACACCGTGAACTGTGAGCAGACCGCGTTGCTTTCCGGGTCCGCGGTGTGGACGAAATTGCCGTGCCAGATGCTTTCAAAGTCCGCGAAGAGCTTGACGAACATCGCCCGGATCGCCTCGCGGCCGTTGTGGACGGTGTTGCTGGTGACTTCGGTGAGGATCGCGTCGGGCGTGAAGCAGTCGAGCACCTGGTCCATGACCTTGTTGTCGACCCCGTCGAAATATCGCTTGGTGACGATATCGATATAGAAGGGATAGGGCAGCGGCGTCTGCCCGGCCCCGCCTTCAATCCAGTCGCTCATCAGTACCAGCCCTTTCGGATGTCGGAATGCTTGGGCACTTCGGGTGCGGGGAAGGCTGTCTTCGAATGGGTGAGGCCCAGTTCGATCAGCGTTTCCAATTGCTTGTAGGCGACCTGCCCGGGGTTCAGCACCGGCACCGGAAGTTCGCTTGCGAGATAGGCGGCGGACTGGTGCATGGTGGTCGAACCGAGCACGATCACATCCGCGCCGTCTTCCTCGATCGCCTTCATCGCCTCGGCCTTGAGCTTGGCGAAGACGACCTCCTCCTTGCCCTCGAGCAATTCGGTGACATCGGGCCGCGTGTCGATTGATCTCACCGAAGCGCAGCGGTGCTCCCAGCCGTGCTGGTTCAGCACCTTCTCGTAAAGCGGGAACCACTGCGGCCACATCGTGATGACCGAGAACTCCTTGCCCAGCATCATCGCGGCGGCGAAACTCGCCTCGCCCGGGCCGACGACGGGGATGTTGAGGACCGAGCGCAAGGGCCACAGCCCGGAGTCGCTGACCGTGTCGATCAACACGCCGCTAAAGCCCTCCTCTTCGGCGGTCACCCCGGCCTGGAACACCGTCCAGTCCATCAGCAGTGTGTCGTGGTAGGAATCGCCGAGCGCCGCGCCCCAGCGCACCGCCTCAAAGGTCGGCGCGAAGCCCGGGCGCACGAAATCGGCGGGAAGCTGCTGCGCCCGGTTGGCGACGCCAGCTTCGTCCATTGCGATCGGCACGATGACCTTGATGCGCTTCACGGCACTCCCCAGTTGCCTAAGGGTACGTGGTTATTGTATACAAAACGCGCTCGTCAAGCACTTTGCACAAATCTGGCATCGAGGGCTCGCGAAGTGTGTTTTTGTCACCTCACAGACTTGCCGGAAACGGGACCAGGCCGCACAAGGAGGCCTATGAACCCAGCCCTCTTTTCCCCTGCCAGCATGGCGGCACGCCGATGAGCCGCGCCTCAGAACGCGCCTATTCCGCGATCCGCGCGCATCTGTTGAGCGGGTCGGTGGTGGCGGGCGAGCAGCTCACCGAAGACCAGCTCGCGCAGATCACCGGGGTCAGCCGCACCCCGGTGCGCGAGGCGGTTCGGCGGCTGGAGGACGAGCTGCTGCTGGTGCGCTCGGACACCAAGCGTTTGTTCGTCGCCGATTGGAGCCGCGATGACATCGAGGAGATGTTCACGCTGCGCCAGATGCTCGAATGCCACGCGGCCGAGCGCGCGGCCAAGCGCCTCTCGCGCGAGCAGATCGCCGCGCTGGAGGCGCTCAACCGCGAACTGACCGCTGCGGTCGAGGCGAGCCCGCCCGACGTAGTGCGCTTCCTCGAAGCCAACCGCGCCTTCCACGAGGCGATCATCGATGCCGCGCACTCGCCGCGGCTGGGGCAGATGCTGGCCAAGCTGGTCGAGGCGCCGGTGGTGCTGCGCACTGCACGCACCTATTCACAAGACGACCTGCGCCAGTCCGCGCGCGATCATGACGAGCTGGTCGCCGCCTTCGCCGCGCGCGATGGCGACTGGGCGCGCGCGGTGATGGGCAGCCACCTGCGCCGCGCCTTCCACACCTTCGCCCGCGCGGTCGGCCCGGCCAATGACTCCGATGCGGGAGAGCCATAACAACGCCGCTGCCCGGTTGCGGTTCCTGCACCTTTCGCAGGGCCAAGCATGATTGCAATTGTATACAAACTGGGCCATTCACTTCGCCGGGCTCCGGCAGCAGCAACAGGCGATTCACGATGTCATCCGGCACAATCGAACTGGTCGAAGTCGGCCCGCGTGACGGCTTGCAGAACGAGCCCGACATCATTTCCACCGAGACCAAGCTGGCGTTGATCACCCGCATGATCGGCTATGGCGCGCGGCGGCTGGAGGTGGCGAGCTTCGTCCACCCGCAGCGCGTGCCGCAGATGGCCGATGCCGAAGCCGTCATCGCCGGATTGCCGGACCGCAAGGACTGCACTTACGTTGGCCTCGTCCTCAACAAGCGCGGCGTGCTGCGCGCGCTCGCCACCCGCGAAGGGGGAGCGCGCGGCGTCGATCAGGTCGGCTGCGTGGTGGTCGCCAGCGACACCTTCGGGCAGAAGAACCAGGGCCAGACCATCGCCCAAGGCATCGCCGAAACCCGCGAAATGCTGCGCTTCGCCCGCGCCGAAGGCATCCGCGCGCAGGTCACCATCAGCGCCGCCTTCGGCTGCCCATTCGAGGGCGAGGTGAAGCACGACACTGTCCTCGCCATCGCCGAGGAACTCGCCATCGAGAACCCGGAAGAGATCGCGCTCGCCGACACCATCGGCGTCGGCACGCCTTTCGAAGCAGGCGAATTGTTCGGCAAGCTCGGCGAACTGCTCTCCGGCAAAATCCCGATGCGCGCGCATTTCCACAACACCCGCGGCACCGGCATCGCCAATGCGTGGGAGGCCTACAAGGCGGGGGTGCGCACCTTCGACGCCTCGCTGGGCGGCCTCGGCGGCTGCCCCTTCGCCCCGCGCGCGACCGGCAACATCGCCACCGAGGACCTCGTCTACATGATGGCGCGTTCCGGGGTTGACACGGGCATTGATCTCGAAGCCGCGATTGCGGCGAACAAGTGGTTTGCGGGAGAGCTGGGGCGCGAATTGCCCTCGGCCGTCGCCCGCGCGGCATAACAAGAGGATACGGCATGACGTACAGGCTGGGTGTGGATGTGGGCGGGACTTTCACCGACCTCTTGCTGTTCGACGAGGCGAGCGGCGCCTTCTGGCGGCACAAGACGCCGTCGACCCCGCATGACAGCTCGGAAGGCATCCTCAACGGGGTGAAGGCGATCATGGCGGCAGCCGGGATTGCGGCCGAGGACATCACCTACTTCCTCCACGGCACCACGGTCGCGACCAATGCGGTGCTGGAGGGCAAGGGCGCGAAGGTCGGCCTCGTCACCACGCAGGGTTATCGCGACATCATGCAGATCGCGCGCAGCTTCGTGCCCGGCGGGCTTGCGGCGTGGATCGTGTGGCCCAAGCCGCAGCCTTTGGCGCGGCTGGAACACACCGTCGAAGTGCCGGGGCGGATGGACGCGCAAGGGCGAGAGGTTGCCCCGCTCGATGAAGACGCGGTGCGCGCGGCTTTACGGAAGCTGAAGGGCGACGGGATCGAGGCGCTGACCGTGTCGCTGATGAACGCCTATCTGAACGGCGCGCACGAGGCCCGCATCGGCCAGATTGCCGCCGAGGAACTGCCGGGCATTCCGGTGTCGCTCAGCCACGAAGTCCTGCCGGAGATGCAGGAATATGAGCGCACGCTCTCGACCGTCGCCAACGCTGCGGTGCGCCCGGTGGTGAGCAAATATGTCTCCAACCTGCGCACCAAGCTTGCGGGCGAGGGCTTCGGTGGCCGCCTCTCGCTGCTGCGCTCGGACGGCGGGTTGATGAGCAGCCAGAAGGCCGAGGAGCACCCCGTCAACATCCTCATGTCCGGTCCGGCAGGAGGCGTGACGGGCGCGCTGTGGGTGGCGAAGAATGCGGGCTTCGAGAATATCCTGACGCTCGATGTCGGCGGCACCTCGACCGACGTCGCGCTGATCCAAGGCTTGGAGCCGCGCCGCCAGCGCACCACCGAAGTGGGGCACTTGTCGGTGCGCGCCTCGGCGCTTGACGTGAAGACCGTGGGCGCGGGCGGCGGGTCGATCGCCCACGTGCCGCAGCTGACCGGCGCGCTGCGGGTTGGCCCTGAAAGTGCCGGTGCGGTGCCGGGGCCGGTGGCCTATAACAAGGGCGGCACGCTGCCGACCGTGACCGACGCCAATGTGGTGCTCGGCTACCTTCCCGAAGACCTCCTCGGCGGCAGCTTCAAGCTGGACCGTGAGGGCGCCAAGGCAGCGGTGCAGACCATCGCCGATGCATTGGGCGTGACGCTGATGGAGGCCGCGCGCGGGATCATCGATATCGTCAACGAGAACATGTTCGGCGCCTTGCGGATGATCTCGGTGCAGCAGGGCTACGACCCGCGCGAATTTGCGCTGATGGGCTTTGGCGGCGCGGGGCCGCTCCACGTGAATGCGGTCGCGCGGTTGATGGGCAGCTGGCCCGCGATCTCGCCGGTCTCCCCCGGCGTGCTCTGCGCGCTCGGCGATGCCACAACCCGGATGCGGACCGAAACCGCGCGCAGTTTCTCGCGCCTCGCCAAGGATACCAGCATCGCCGATCTCGTCAGCGTGCTCGACGAAATGGCCGCGCAGACCCGCAGCGAATTGCTCGCCGACGGCATCCCCGAGCAGCAGATTACCTCGCTGTTCGAAATCGACGTGCGCTATGCGGGGCAGGCCTTCGAGGTGCCGCTCACCATCACGCAGGCCGTGCTGGAGGCGGACGGGATCGCCGGCATCCTCGCCCGCTTTGACGAGGAACACCTCCGGCTCTTCACCTTCAACATGGACACCCCGCACGAGATCGTGAACCTGCGCGCGGTGGCGCAGGGGCAGGCCCCTGCCCTCCCCGCCGCCGAACTGCCCATGGGCGACGGCAATCCGCAAGCCGCCAAGATCCGCGACCACACGGTGTGGATCGACGGGGCCGAGCGCCCCGCGGTAATCTACGACCGCGCCAAGCTTCGGCAGGGCGACGTGATCGAAGGCCCCGCGATCATCACCGAAATGGATTCGACCACGCTGGTCGAACATGATTGCCGCGCGGTCGTCGATGCCGTGGGCAACATTCTCATCACTCTCAAGGCGAAGGGATAAGACGATGCCCGCCAAGATCATCGAAACCAACCCCGTCCCCTTCAACACGGTCGCCATCGACCCGGTGACGCTCGACATCATCGAGAACGCCCTGCGCAATGCCCGCATCGAAATGGACGCGACGCTCGTGCGCACCGCCATGTCGCCCGGCATCCGCGAACAGGGCGACGCCTTCCCGCTGATCTCCGATCCCGCGGGCAAGATGATCGTCGGCCAGTTCGGCAGCTTCATCGATGGCTTCCTCAAGCAGTTTGACGGCACGATCGAGGACGGGGACATGATCTTCCTGTCCGATCCCTATTCCTGCGGCGGCGCGGTCAGCCACTCGAACGACTGGCTGGTGCTGCTCCCGGTGTTCAAGGACGGCCGCCTGCTCGCCTACACCGCAATGTTCGGCCACCAGAGCGACATCGGCGGTTCGGTCCCCGGCTCCATGCCGATCGGTGCGTCCTCGATCTTCGAGGAAGGCGTGCGCATTCCTCCGGTGAAGATCTGGAAGCGCGGCGAATATAACGAAGACCTGATGAAGCTGGTGATGCACCAGACCCGCAAGCCCGATTGGTGCCAGGCCGACCTCAACGCGCTGATCGCCTCCTGCCGCGTCGCCGCGCGGCGCGTGGTCGAAATGGCCGAGCGCTTCGGCGATGACGTCTATGTCTCCGCCACGCAGGAGCTTCTGGCGCGCAACCACCGCGCGATGAAGGCGCTGCTCGCCATGGCGGTGGCCGAGGAGCCGGTCAGCTTCGAGGATTACATCTGCGACGACGGCAAGGGCTACGGCCCCTACAAGATCCGCTGCACCATGTGGCGTGACGGGGACCGCGTGATCCTCGATTTCGAGGGCACCGATCCGCAGTCGGCCGCCTCGATCAACTTTTTCCTCAATGAAAACATGTTTAAGATGTTCTTCGGCATCTACATGATCATGGTCTTCGATCCGCAGATCCTGTTCAATGACGGGTTCTACGATCTGATCGAGGTGCGCATTCCGGCAGGCTCGCTGCTGAAGCCGCACTTCCCCGCCGCGCTCTCGGGCCGCACCCATGCGCTGGGGCGGATTTTCGACATTCTGGGCGGGCTGCTCGGGCAGAAGACGCCGGAGTTCCTCAACGCGGCCGGGTTCTCCTCCTCGCCGCACCTGTTCTACTCCGGGTGGGATGCCCGCGAGGACGGGGCGCGCGACTGGTTCCAGCTGTTCCAGATCGGCTTCGGCGGCATTCCGGGCCGGCCGCTGGGCGACGGGCCGGACGGGCACTCGCTGTGGCCGGGCTTCACCAATGTCCCCAACGAGTTCCTCGAACGCTACTTCCCACTTAGGATCGAGCGCTACTCCACCGCCCCCGACAGCGGCGGTGCGGGCCTGCACCGCGGCGGTAACGGCATTCACATGACCTATCGCTTCCTCGCCGATGGCGAGATCGCGATCCATGACGACCGCTGGTTCGTCCCGCCCTGGGGCGTCAATGGCGGCCATCCGGGCGCGCGGGCGAAAAAGGTGCTCGAACGCGCCGATGGTTCGCAGACGATTGTCGGCAACAAGGTCGAGAGTGTCAGCGTGAAGGCGGGCGACCTCCTGCACTTCATCACCTGGGGCGGCGGCGGCTGGGGCGACCCGCTGGCGCGCGATCCGGAGCTTGTGGGCCTCGAAATCCGGCAGGGCCTCGTCACGGCAGAAGGCGCGCGCGCCTATGGCGTGGTCGCGGACGGCGCGGGCGTGGTGGACGCTGCCGCCACCGAAGCCCTGCGCGCGGACATGTCCGCCAACCGCGGGGAGCTTCCGCTGTTCGACTACGGCCCGGGCATCGACGCGCTGCGGGCCAATTGCGAGGCCGAGACCGGCCTTCCCGCCCCCGTCCAGCCGGTTTGGACCGCCTTGCGGGATGCCGCCGAGTGAGCGCGCTTCAGGGGATCAAGGTCGTCGAGATGGGCCAGCTCCTGGCAGGGCCCTTCTGCGGCCAGCTGCTGGGCGACATGGGCGCCGACGTCGTCAAGATCGAGCCGCCGGGCGCGGGCGATCCGATGCGCAACTGGGGCCAGGGCGACGAGAAGGTGCAGTGGGAAGTCATAGCCCGCAACAAGCGCTCGGTCACCTGCAACCTGCGCGTGCCCGAGGGTCAGGCGCTCGCCAAGCGGTTGATCGCCGAGGCCGATGTGCTGGTCGAGAACTTCAAGCCCGGCACATTGGAACGCTGGGGCATGAGCCCGGCGGAGCTTCACGCGTTGAACCCCGGCCTCATCATCGCGCGCATGTCGGGCTATGGGCAGGACGGGCCATATTCGGACCGCGCCGGCTTCGGCGGGATCGGCGAGGCGATGGGCGGGTGGCGCTACATCGTCGGCGAGCCGGACCGTCCGCCGAGCCGCATGGGCATCTCGATCGGAGATACCCTGTGCGCCACCTATGGCTGCATGGGTGTGCTCGCCGCGCTCCACCACCGCGCCAAGACCGGCGAGGGCCAAGTCGTGGACTCCGCGCTTTACGAAGCGGTGTTGCAGGTCATGGAGGGCCTCGTGCCCGAATATGACCGCAACGGCGTGATCCGCGAACGCTCGGGCTCGGTACTCAAGGGCATTGCGCCGTCGAACGTCTACACCTGCAAGGACGGCAGCTACATGATCGGCGGCAACGGCGATGCGATCTTCGCGCGGCTGTGCCAAGCGATGGGGCGGCCGGAACTCGCACAGGACGAGCGCTATTCGACCCACATCGCGCGCGGTGTCCATCAGAACGAATTGGACGCGCTGGTCAATGCATGGACCGGAACGCTCACGGTCGATGAGGTCGACGCGCTGATGACCGAATATTCGATCCCGGCCGGGCGCGTCTACCGCGCGCCCGAAATGCTCGCCGATCCGCACTTTCAGGCGCGCGAGGCGATCATCGAGGTCGAGACCCAGAACCGCGGGCGGATCAAGATGCAGAACGCCTTTCCCAAGCTCTCCAAGACCCCCAGCACCATCCGCCGCCCCGCGCCCGCCGCGCCCGGGCAGGACAATGCCGAGGTGTTTGCCGAAAGGCTCGGGCTCGATGCGGCCGAACTGGAGCGGCTAGCGGCGGCGGGGATCATCTGATGACCGGCCCCTCGGCATCGGACAATTATGCCGGGGTCTATGAAGGCCGCCTCCAGCCGGGGACGCGCCCTGCGCTGCTGATTGTCGATGTCGTGACGGCCTATCTGACCGAAGGCTCGGCGCTGTTCATGGAAACCGCCGCGGCGGCGCGCGATTGCAATGCGCGGCTGGCAGCGGCGGCGCGGGCGGCGGGCGTGCCGGTGGTGTTCACCAACGTCCAGTACAAGCCTGATGGCTCGGATGGCGGGGTGTTCTACCGCAAGGCGCCGGTCCTCAAGGCCTTCGTCGAAGGATCGCCGCTGGGTGCCTTCCCCGAAGGCCTCACCCCGCTTGAGGGCGAGCGCGTCGTCACCAAGCAATATCCTAGCGCCTTCTTCGCCACCGGCCTTGCCGAGGCGCTGCATGCCGAGGGCATCGATACACTGCTGATCACCGGCTATTCCACCTCCGGCTGCGTGCGCGCCTCAGCGCTCGATGCGATGCAATATGGTTTCGTGCCGCTAGTGGTGCGCGAGGCCTGCGCCGACCGCCACCCCGCCCCGCACGAGGCCAACCTGTTCGACCTTCAGGCCAAGTATGCCGAGGTCATCACCGAGGCCGAGGCGCTGGCAGTGATCGGCGCCAGCAGCACCTAAAACTGCGTTCGCCAATCCTTGGTGAAAATTCCCAAGCTTTCGGTTGGCTGAACATCGCGTTTGCTGCGCGCAAGCATCGAAACCCCAGAAATCCGCCATTCTTCGAGTTTGGCACACCTCCTGCAATGTATCTGGCATCCCCGGGATGAGCCCGGACAACACTAGAAACACTCAAAGGAGACCCCACATGTACGCCAACGAAACCTCGAACCGCCTCTTCGCCGCCGCTTTCTCGGTCGTGATCTCGGCAGCCTTCTTCGCTTTCGCGATCATCCCCGCCAGCCCCTCGCTCGTCGCCTGATC
>JAIYEK010000120.1 GCA_027487015.1 Erythrobacteraceae bacterium
AAGGGCGCGTGGCCCTCGAGCACGCCGAATTCGCCCTCGGTGCCGGGGACGACCACCATGTGGACGTCTTCCGAGCGGACGAGCTTGGCGGGGGTGACGAGTTCGAAGTGGAGGGGCATGATGCCTTACGCCTCTTCGGCCAGCTTCTTGGCCTTGGCGACCGCCTGATCGATCCCGCCGACCATGTAGAAGGCGCTTTCGGGCAGGTGGTCATATTCGCCGTCGACCACCGCCTTGAAGCTCTTCACCGTGTCCTCGAGCTGCACGAACACGCCCGGGATGTTGGTGAAGACTTCCGCGACGTGGAAGGGCTGCGAGAGAAACTTCTGGATCTTGCGCGCGCGAGCGACGGTCAGCTTATCTTCTTCCGAGAGCTCGTCCATCCCGAGGATCGCGATGATGTCCTGCAGGCTCTTGTACTTCTGCAGCACTTCCTGAACGCGGCGGGCGGTGTCGTAGTGCTCCTGGCCGACAACGCGCGGTTCGAGCACGCGGCTAGTCGAGTCCAGCGGGTCGACCGCCGGGTAGATGCCGAGTTCCGAGATGGCGCGCGAAAGCGTGGTCGTCGCGTCAAGGTGCGCGAAGGACGCGGCCGGCGCCGGGTCGGTCAAGTCGTCCGCGGGCACGTAGATCGCCTGAACCGAGGTGATCGAGCCCTTGGTGGTCGAGGTGATGCGCTCCTGCAGCTTGCCCATGTCGGTCGCCAGCGTCGGCTGGTAGCCCACCGCCGAGGGGATGCGGCCGAGCAGCGCCGACACTTCCGAACCGGCTTGCGTGAAGCGGAAGATGTTGTCGACGAAGAACAGCACGTCCTGGCCTTCGACGTCGCGGAAATATTCCGCCATGGTCAGGCCCGAGAGAGCGACGCGTGCGCGGGCGCCCGGGGGCTCGTTCATCTGGCCGAACACCAGCGCCACCTTGGAGCCTTCCGAGGTCGGGTTGCCATCGGCATCCTTGGCGATGACGTTCGCGTCAAGGAATTCGTGGTAGAGGTCGTTACCCTCGCGGGTACGCTCACCCACACCCGCGAACACCGACACGCCGCCGTGGCCCTTGGCGATGTTGTTGATGAGTTCCTGAATGAGCACGGTCTTGCCGACGCCCGCGCCGCCGAACAGGCCGATCTTGCCGCCGCGCGCATAGGGCGCGAGCAGGTCGATCACCTTGATGCCAGTGACGAGGATCGCCGCTTCGGTCGACTGGTCGATGAACAGCGGAGCCTCGGCGTGGATCGGCATGGTCATTTCCGCGCCGATCGGGCCGCGCTCGTCGATCGCTTCGCCGATCACGTTCATGATGCGGCCGAGGACCTTGGGGCCGACCGGCACCGAGATCTGGGCGCCGGTGTTCACGACTTCGCTGCCGCGGGTCAGGCCCTCGGTCGCGTCCATCGCGATGGTGCGCACGGTGTTCTCGCCAAGGTGCTGGGCGACTTCGAGCACCAGCGTCTTGTCGCCGTTCTTGGTTTCGAGCGCGGTCAGGATCGCGGGCAGTTCACCGGGGAACTGCACGTCGACGACGGCGCCGATCACCTGCGAGATGGTGCCGTTGGTGGTCTGGTTGAGAGCGGCGGTGGCCATTTTTCGTTCCTTGGCTTTCGATTAAAGCGCTTCGGCGCCAGCGATAATTTCGATGAGTTCGGTGGTGATCGCGGCCTGGCGGCTGCGGTTATACTGGATGGTCAGCTTCTGGATCAGCTCGCCCGCGTTGCGCGTGGCGTTGTCCATCGCGGTCATCGAGGCGCCTTGTTCGGAGGCCTCCCGCTCGAGCAGCGCGCCGAACAGCTGGGTGCGCACGTAGCGCGGCAGCAGTTCTTCGAGGATTTCCTCCTCGCTCGGCTCGTAATCGACGACCGATTCCGCTTCGACCGCATTGGCAGGCGCAGGGACGGGGATCAGCTGGGTGACGGTCGGGTCCTGCGCCAGCGCCGACTTGAAGGTCGGGAAGATCAGGTGCGCGACATCGAACTGGCCGGCGTCGAACATCGCGATCAGCTCATTGGCGATCGCTTCGGCCTCGGCGAAGCCCGGGGTCTTGACCGTGCTGGTGTCGAAGCCCGCCCCGATCAGCGAAGGGTATTCGCGCTTCAGCGGCGCGCGGCCTTTCTTGCCGACGAGGTAGAATTCGACGCTCTTGCCCTCGGCCAGCAGCTCGCGCGCCTTGGCCTTGGCGGCCTTGACGAGGTTCGAGTTGAGACCGCCGCACAGGCCCTTGTCGGTGTTGACCACGACAAGGAGGTTCTTCCGGTCCGCGCCCGTGCCGCTCAGCAGCTTGGGCGCGGCCGAACCGGAGACCTTGCTCGCCAGCGACGCCATCACCGCAGAGAGGCGCGTGGCATAGGGCCGCCCGGCCTCGGCCGCAGCCTGAGCACGGCGCAGCTTGGCCGCCGCGACCATCTGCTTGGCCTTGGTGATCTTCTGGGTCGACTTGACCGAGTTGATCCGACCCTTGAGTTCCTTGAGCGATGGCACTGGCCGGTGTCCTTAAGCGAACTGCTTGCCGAAGGCTTCGAGCGCGGCCTTGGTCTTGTCCGCGACTTCGCCTTCGAACTTCTTCGAGGTGCGGATTTCGGTCAGCACCGAGGCGTGCTCGCGGCGCATGTAGTCGAGCATCTGGCTCTCGTACTCGTTCACGCGGTTCACCGGAATGCCGTCGAGGAAGCCGTTGGTGCCGGCGTAGATCGACACGGTCTGCTCTTCGAAGGGCATGGGCGAGAACTGCTTCTGCTTCAGAAGCTCGGTCAGGCGCGCACCGCGGTTGAGGAGCTTCTGCGTCGCCGCATCGAGGTCCGAACCGAACTGCGCGAAGGCCGCCATTTCACGGTATTGCGCAAGGTCGAGCTTCATCGAGCCCGAGACCTTCTTCATCGCCTTGGTCTGAGCGGCACCGCCAACGCGCGAAACCGAAAGACCGACGTTAATCGCGGGGCGGATGCCCTGATAGAACAGGCCGGTTTCGAGGAAGATCTGGCCGTCGGTGATCGAGATCACGTTGGTCGGAATGTAGGCCGACACGTCGCCCGCCTGGGTTTCGATGATCGGCAGCGCGGTCAGCGAGCCGTGGCCGTTGTCCTCGTTCATCTTCGCCGCGCGCTCGAGCAGGCGGCTGTGCAGATAGAACACGTCGCCGGGATAGGCTTCGCGGCCCGGAGGACGACGCAGCAGCAGCGACATCTGGCGATAGGCGACGGCCTGCTTCGAAAGGTCGTCATAGACGATCACGGCGTGCATGCCGTTGTCGCGGAAGAATTCGCCCATCGCGCAGCCGGTGTAGGGCGCGAGGTACTGGAGCGGCGCGGGCTCCGAAGCGGTCGCGGCCACGACGATGGTGTATTCCATCGCGCCGTTTTCTTCGAGCTGCTTGACGATCTGCGCAACCGTGGAACGCTTCTGGCCGATGGCGACATAGACGCAGTAGAGCTTCTTGCCTTCGTCGTCGCCCGCGTTGGCTTCCTTCTGGTTGATGAAGGTGTCGATCGCGACGGCGGTCTTGCCGGTCTGGCGGTCACCGATGATGAGCTCGCGCTGACCGCGGCCCACGGGGACCAGCGCGTCAATCGCCTTGAGGCCGGTCTGCACCGGCTCCGACACGGATTCGCGCGGGATGATGCCCGGCGCCTTCACTTCGACGCGGCTGCGCTTGTCGGCGACAATCGGACCCTTGCCGTCGATCGGGTTGCCGAGCGCGTCGACGACGCGGCCGAGCAGGCCCTTGCCGACCGGCACGTCGACGATGGTGCCGGTGCGCTTGACGACATCGCCTTCCTTGATCTCGCTGTCCGAGCCGAAGATCACGACGCCGACATTGTCGGCTTCGAGGTTCAAGGCCATGCCCTGCACCCCGTTGGCGAATTCCACCATCTCGCCGGCCTGCACCTTGTCGAGGCCGTGAATGCGGGCGATCCCGTCACCCACCGACAGCACGGTGCCGGTTTCGCTGACTTCGGCCTCGGTGCCGAAATTGGCGATCTGGTCCTTGATGACCTTCGAGATTTCTGCGGCGCGGATTTCCATGTTCTAGTCCTTTAGGCCTGCATGGCTTTGGCAAGCGAGTTGAGACGGGTGCGGATCGAGGCATCAATGCGCTGCGATCCGATGGTGACGACGAGGCCGCCCAGAAGGTCGGGATCGACCGAGGCGGTGAGCATGACGGTGCGGCCTTCGCGTGCCGTCAGCTTGGTCTTGAGAGCGGCGATCTGGTCGTCGCTGAGCGGGTGGGCGCTGGTGACGGTGGCGGTCACTTCACCGCGCTGCGCGGCAGCAATCGCCTTGAAGGCGGAGATGATCGCAGGCAGCTTGGCCAGGCGGCGGTTGGCTGCGAGCACACCGATGAAATTGCCGGTCAGGGCCGAAAGCTTCAGCTTCTTGGCCACCGCCGCCATTGCTGCGCCAGCGACATCGCGGCCCAGTTCGGGATTGGTCGTCAACGCTGCCAGATCGCCCGATTCGGCCAGGGCAGCGCCCAGCGTGCCGAGGTCCTTCTCGACCGCGGTCACCTTGCCATTCTCGGCAGCCAGATCGAACAGGGCCGAGGCATAGCGTCCAGCCAGGCTAGCCTTGATACCGGCGGAAATATCCACGCGCGTGCAATCCTCTTGCGAAGCTTCAAAGGAA
>JAIYEK010000106.1 GCA_027487015.1 Erythrobacteraceae bacterium
AGCCCGCCGACCGGCACCGGCGGCGGCCTTAAGCTGGCGATGGCGGCAGGCGCGAAGCTCGGCAACATGACCAGCGCCTGGTGGGCGCCGACTTTGGTGACGCCCGATGCCCCGTGGGCCAGCGGCGAGCAACGTGCGCAGATCATCCTGATCGAGCGGACGGTGCCGCATGGGATCATGGTCAACCGGAGCGGGCGGCGCTTCTGCAACGAGGCGGCGAATTACTCGGCGCTGGGGGGCGTATTCCACCAGTTCGATCCGGCGAACTACGATTACCTCAACCTGCCGGCCTACCTGATCTTCGACGCGCAATATGCGGAGCGCTATCCGCTGGGAACGCGCCAGCCTGGGCAGCCGATCCCCGAGTGGGTGGCGCGGGCGGAGACGCTGGAGGGGCTGGCCGAGCAGATCGGAGTCGATACGGCCGCGCTGACCGAGACCGTGGCGCGCTTCAATGTCCATGCCGACGAGGGCCACGATCCGGACTTCGGGCGCGGCACCAGCGCCTACGATCACTTCTACGGTGACCGCTCGCGTGAGGGCACCGCCGTCACGCTCGGCGCGATCCGCGAGGCGCCGTTCTATGCGGTGGAGATTGCCTCGGGGCTGCTGGGCACCAATGGCGGGCCGAGGACGGATGGACAGGCGCGCATCCTCGGCCATGACGGTGCGCCGATCCCGGGGCTGCTGGGCGCGGGCAATGCCATCGCTTGCCCGACGGGAGGGATCTATGCGGGGGCGGGCGGGACCTTGGGGCCTGCGCTGACGTTTGGCTATATCGCGGGGCGGACGGCGGCTTTAGCGAACCTCTAACTCGTCATTGCGAGCGGCGAAGCCGCGCGGCAATCCATGGACCTACGTTGACGCCATTTACGCCAGCCGCGCTTGTGTCGGGCCTCAGGCCATGGATTGCTTCGCTGCGCTCGCAACGACGAAGGGGAGAACTAATCCCCCACCCAGCGATCAATCGTGTCATGGAAGAACCGCACCCGCGCCTCCTGCCCGGCGAGGTGCCCGCCCTTGTAGCCGCGCGACCGTAGCCCCTTCTGCTGCTCGCTCCAGATGCTCACGTCCTGATCGATGCCGGGGCCGCAGGAGAGTTCGCCGACCACCCCGCGCTGGTGCGGCACCGGCACCGTGCGGTCGACCTCCTGCCCCATCGAATAGGCGTAGTAGCGATCCACGCCTTCGGGGAACCACGTGAAGTACCACATGTCGAAGTAGCACCGCTCGGGGTCGGTCGGGTGCGGATCGGCGCGCAACCAGATGCAGCCGTCGGGCTTGAGGCTGAAGCTGATGTTGGGGAAGATCGTGTAGTGGAAATGGTCGGTCAGCTGTGCATCGTGGAAGTGGCTGAAATCGTAGCCCTTCTCGGCGCCCTTCTCGCGTTTCGCGCGCTGGAGCGCCGCTCGGGTGGCGAGGGGGTCATCGCGAAAGTGCTCCGGGTCGAGGCCCCAATAGGTCAGCTCGGTGCGCATCATGTCGAGCACGGTGTCGGTGTGACCGCGCAAGGAGCGTGACGGCCGCGAGCCCGGCATGAACATCCGCGCATGGCCGTGGGGCGCATAGAGATCGAACTGGCAGTCCTTGTAGCTCTGCTCCATCACGAAGCGGGTCTGCGGGTGGACGAAGGGCAGGTGGTAGCTCTCGTTGAAATTGTCCTGCACGCACTTCCAGTTCCAATCGCCCTCGAGCGTGACCCAGTGGGTGCGGTGCATCTGCTCCATGCGGTAGCCGTCGATCTGGTGCGCGACAGGGCCGAGATGGTCTGCGAGTGGCGACGCGTGGGGATCAAGATTGACCCAGACGAAGCTGGCGAAGACTTCGCAGCGCACCTCCTCCAGCCTGACTTTCCCGCACGGCGAGCCGCCGGGAAAATCCTCGGGGCAGGGGACGAAGTTGAGCTCGCCCTCCGGGGTGAAGCGCCAGCCGTGGTAGGAGCAGGCGATGCGCTTGGAATGGCCTTCTTCTTCCATCACCAGCCGTTTTCCGCGGTGCGGGCAGACGTTGTAGAAGGCGCGCACGACGCCATCCTCGCCGCGGGAGACGAGGATGCTTTCGCGGCCGATCTCGTAGGTGAAGAAGTCGCCCGGCTTGGCGACCTGGGCAGCGAGGCCGCCGATCAGCCATGCTTTCGTCCAGATACCGTCCCACTCGCGGTCCATGAACTCGCGCGACCAGTAGCGGCCGCCGTCGATGGGGCGGTCCGACAGGCGCGGCATGGGCTGCGGGGTGACGTCGATCCGCTGCGGGGCAGGTTTGAGCAGCGTCGCCATCAGCGCTTCTTCGCTTCGAAGGTGATGTTGAGCTGCTTCAGGCTCCGCAGCAAAAAGTGCGGGTGGTAGCTGAAGTCGTTCTCGCCGGGGGCGAAGTCCATGTCCTCGAACCGGTCGACCACCGCCTGGAAGCCCCAGGTGAGTTCGCGCCGGGCGAGCGGGGCGCCGAGGCAGTGGTGCGTGCCCGAACCGAAGGCCATATGCGCGCCCGCCTTGGGCCGGTCGAGATCGAGCTTTTCGGGACATTCGAAGAACCGCTCGTCCCGGTTCGCCGCGCCG
Source organism: Erythrobacteraceae bacterium (assembly GCA_027487015.1). GTDB lineage: Bacteria > Pseudomonadota > Alphaproteobacteria > Sphingomonadales > Sphingomonadaceae > Erythrobacter. The sequence continues at coordinate 2,556 of JAIYEK010000106.1, forward strand.
TAGCGCACGTTGACGACCGATCCGGCGGGGATCGTCACCCCGTCCAGCTCCACATCCTTGTGGGTGAAGCGCATCAGGCTCTGCACCGGGCTTTCGAGCCGCAGCACCTCCTCGACGAAATTGCGCATGTATTTGTCGGGATCGGACTTGAGCTTCGCCCAAACGTCCTTGTTTTCGATCAGCAGCTTCATCCCCGCCGCCAGCGCGTTGGTGGTGGTCTCGCTGCCGCCGACGAAAGTGTCGGCCATCATCTCGGCGTGGAGTTCCTCGTTGTTCAGCGGGCGCCCCCAGCCCTCGATCACGGTGTTGACCAGCACCGAAATCAGCGAGCCGTCCGGCTCCTCGCGCAACCGTTCGAAGATCGGCTGAAAGTAATGCTGCGCCTCGATCTCGCGGTCGACCATTTCGAGGTGCTTGTCCTCGGGCAGCATCAGCGAGATGCGGTGGAAGAAGGCATCGGTCCAGCCCTTGATGCGCCACATGTCCTCGCGCGCGGCGCCCATCTGTTCGCCGATGATGAACAGCGGCAATGGGACGCAGAACTGGCGCACCCAGTCGCAGCGGCCTTCGTCGACAAATTCGTCGATCAGCTCGTAGGCGAGGGTTTCGACGCGCGGGTCGATCTCCTTGATGCGGCTGGGCTTGAACGCCTCGTTGAACATCGCGCGCATCTGCTTGTGGTTCGGATCGTCACGCCCGGCGAGCGTCGGCGCGGGGAGCCAGCCCTTCTCGCGGAAGCGCTCGGCAACCTTGCGCCCGCGCTCCATATCCACCGGCGAGGCGCGCATCAGCTCGCTTTGCGCGGTGGAGGGGAAGCGCGCCGGGTCCATCAGCACCTCGCGCACATGATCGTAGCGGCTCACCACAAAAATCTGCGTGCCGGGGATGTTGTAGACCGGGGCCTCGTCGCGCAGCTGCTTGTAGGCGTCATAGGGGCACTGCTGGAGCGCGGGGTCGAACAGGTTGATGACCGGCGCGTCCGGTTTCTGCGTTTGCGTCGCCATCAGCGCACCTGGATCTTGTCGGCGCCCCAGGGGGCGATGGTCTCGGCAGTCTGGAACGCCTCGGGCAGTTCCTCGACCATGTGGTAGGTCGCTGCCAGCCGGCCGAAGCCGACGAAGAAGGCGACCGTCATGCCGAGCTCCACGATCTGCGCTTCGCTGAAGTGCTGGCGCAGGTCGGCGTAGACCTTGTCGTCGATCGCCAGGTGATCGGTCGCCATCAACTCGCCGTAGCGGATCGCGGCTTTCTCGGCCGCCGAGAGGTTTTCAGCCTCCTGCGGGCGTTCGAGCGAGCACACCAGCCCCTCGGTCACGCCGTCCGCGACCGCATCGGAATAGCGGATCGCCATGCAGCTGCGGCACTGGTTGAAGAAGGCGACGCGCAGCCGCACCAGCTCCACCAGCCGGTCGGGCAGCGAGCGATTGCGCTTCAGCGCCCCGCCGAAGCCCATCAGGCCGAGCGCCTGCTCCGGGCAATGCGCGAAGTAGCGGGTGAGGCCCTGTTCGAGATCGGTCAGGTTGTCCGGCTGGATCGCGGCGACAAGGCGCGCGTCCCATTGCTCGGCCGGCAGTTTGGCGATGCGGCTCACAGGTCTCTCTCCCCATAGACGGCACTGGCAAATTAGCCCGTTTCCGTAGGGTCGAGGCTGGGGGACAACCCGTGCCACAGCAATTGGCGGATTCGCTAAGCGGACCGCCCCGCAGGGGAGAGCGGACTTGCAGGCGGACGCACCGCGGTCACTGTCAGAGGTCGATCTGTTCGCTCCGGGCGCGCAGGAGAATTGGTATGCGGCCTATGCGATCCTGCACGAACAGGCCCCGGTGCAGCGCCTTCCCGGCGAAGGGCTGACCCCCGGCAGCGACGCCTTCGTGCTCACCAAGTACGAGGACATTTCGCGCGCGGTGAAGGACTGGGACCGCTTCCCGCCGACGCTCTCGCTGCTGGTCGCGCATATCCAGCAATCGGGCGAGATGCCCACGCACATTCCCGATCTCGACGCGATGATCGCCTCGATCGTCACGCTTCGGCCCGACCCGGAGCTGTGGCGCGCGCACCGCAAAGAGCTGACCGATCCGTGGGTTGGCCCCGGCTGCACGCGGCATGCGGCGATGATCACAGGCCATGTCGAGGTGCTGATCGCAGGCATGCTGGCGAAGGCGCGCGGCGGAGAGGTGATCGATTTCGTCGCCGACTTCGCCCGCCCCCTCCCGCAGCGGGTGATGGCGAGCGTGCTCGGCTTTCCGCTGGAGGACATCCCGCGCCTCGAACAATGGGGCAATGCGCAGGTCATGTCCTACGTGATCGGGACGACCCACAAGAACATCCTCACCCCCGAACAGACCGCCGAGAAATTCGCGCTTCTGGCGGGGATGAAGGAATATGTCGCCGAGCAGACCCGCGAGAAGCGCGCCCGCCCGCAGGACGACATGGTGAGCTTCCTGACGCAGGTCGAATATCAGGCGCTGGGCCGCAAGCTGACCGATGATGAGATCAATGGCGTGGTCTACGCGATGGTGATCGGCGGGCTGGAGACGACGCAATATGCGCTCGCCGAGCAGGCACAACTGCTGTGCGAGCGCCCCGGGATGTTCGCACAACTGCGCGGCGACCGTGCGGCGATCCGCACCTTTATCGAGGAAGGGATGCGGCTGCGCTCGCCCACGCAGGGGCTCTCGACCCGTATCTGTGCGCAGGACGAGGTGTTTCAGGGGGTGGAGGTGCCCGCCGGATCGATGCTCCACCTGCGCTGGGCCGCGGCCAATATCGACGCCGATGAATTCGACGACCCGCTCGACCTCAAGCTCGACCGCAAGGCCGCCACCCGCCACCTCGCTTTCAGCCAGGGGCCGCGTTCGTGCCCCGGCTCCAACATCTCGCGGCTCGAACAGATGATCGCGTGGGAGAAGCTTTGCGACGCTTTCGCCGAGCTCGCCTACGCGCCGGGCAATGATTTCCGCCACCAGGGCGGGATCATGCTCGGCATCTACCGGCTGCTGCTCAACCTCACACCCGCCTGAACGGAGACGCGTCGATGGCCACTTTGCTCGCCCACATCCAGATCCAGCCCGGCAAGGAGGAGAAATGGGAGGCGATCATGCGCGACATGGTCCACCACACCTTCGGCACCGAGGAGGGCGTGATCCGCTACGAATATTGGAAGGGGCAGGAGCCGCTGACCTACTACTGCCTGCTCAGCTTCAAGGACAAGTGGGCCTTCTATCACCACCAGATGTCCGACCACCACGAGGGCCACGATTTCGCCGACGTGCTGGCGGGTATCAAGCTCGAGTATATCGACCCGGTTGAGGGCGCGGGCGGGGGGCTGCCGCATACGGCGGACCCGGCGCTGCCCGACGATGCGAGCGAGGAGATGAAGACCGCGCAGGAGCGCTTCCCGCTTGCGATCCCGGCATGGTGGGGGGCGCGGGCATGACCCTCGAGGAGCAGGTGCAACAGCTGCTCGACCGGCAGGCGATCAGCGATCTGATCGCGCGCTACTCGCGCACCTTGGATTGGCTCGACGATGAGGGGCAGGCGGGGTGCTATTGGCCCGAGGCTGCGATCGACTACGGCTTCTTCACCGGCACGGCGGCGGAGTTCGTGCCAGTGGTGATGGCGGTGGAGCGCTCGACGGGGCGGCGCTGGCACCTGCTCGCGCCTTTGTCGGTGAAGCTGACCAGCGCGACCACGGCCGAGGGCGAATGCTACGGCGTGGCACTCGGCTTTCGGCGTGAGGACGAGAGCGAGCCCTACAAGGGCAACATGTATGGCGGTCGCTATCTCGACACTTACGAGAAGCGCGGCGAAGAGTGGCGGATTGCGAGCCGCCGCTACATCATGGACTGGACCATGGCGATGCCCGACCAGCCGGATGCCTCGCCCAACGCCGCCTTCCCGCTGCCGATGCTGGATTTGCGCGAGAGCGGGCATCCGGATTATCGGCGGATGTAATCCTCGTCATTGCGAGGAGCCGAAGGCGGAAGCGAAGCTGTTTCGCAGAAACACCCGGCAACCCATGGACCGACCGCCTGCCGCACGCTCAGGCGATGGGTTGCTTCGCTCCGCTCGCAATGACGAAGTTATTCGGCGGCAGGATCCATATAATCGCGGTAATAGGTCAGCTTCCCGCCCTCGACCTTGTAGATGCCCACACCCCCGCGCGGCGCCGCGCCTTCCATGTGCATCGTCCATCGCGCCCACACGGCGTGATCATCGCCGCAGATTTCGTCGACGGTGAAATGGACCTTCCGCTCGCCCATCTCCTCGACCATCTTGGTCATGAAGCCCATGATCGCCTCGCGTCCGCGATACTGGCCCCAGATCGGGTCTTCGAGGAACGCGTCCTCGGCGAACAGATCGACCAGCTTGGTGTAGTCGCCGCTGTCCTGGATGCGCCAGAATTCCTCGATCACGCGCTGTGCTTGCCCGGCCATGTGCTCTCCCCCCAGAGTGGATCGGCGCATTGTGCCACGGCCCCCGCCCGCGCGGCCCCTGCGAAAATGGCGAGGGTGTCGTAGCGGCACCCTGCGGTATCCTCGCGCGCAAAGGAGAGGCCTCATGTCGACCATCCCCCGCGTGTCTTCCGCCATTGCCGGAGAGCCGCCGCATTTCGGCTCGGTGCTCGCCCACCAGCCCGCGATCGCCGAGAGCTTCTTCGCGCTATACGGCCGCTTCTGGCAGTCCGAGGTGCTGTCGGCCCGGATCAAGGAGGTCGCGCGGATGCGCAATGCGCGCGTCACCGAATGCGGGTTCTGCCGCAATGTGCGCTTCGACAAGGCGGTGGCGCAGGGGCTGGGCGAGGAGGTGGTGGACGACATCACCGATGGCTACGAGACCTCGGCCAAGCTGACCGATGCCGAGAAGGCGGCGCTCAAATTCACCGACGCGCTGATCCACGATCCCGAGCTGCTGACCGGCGATGCGAGGGCGGCGTTGCAGCGCCACCTCACGCCGGCGCAGATCGCGGAATTGGGGCTGGGCGTGACGCTGTTCCTCGCGCTCGCCAAGGCGCTGATCACGATGGGGCTGGAGCCCGAGGTGATGGACCGCACCGTTCTGCCCACCCCTGCGGTGCTGGAGGCGGCAGAATGAGCGCCGTCTGCGCCGCGCTGGCCGCCGATCCGGTGCTCGCCAGTCACTACGCCGATTTCAGCGCCAAAGCTGAGGGCGCGCTCGATCCCGCTTTGGTGGCGCTGGTCCGCGCGGCGGTCGCGGCAGTGCATGGGATGGGCGCTGCGCCCAACGAGAGCGGGCTCGACGCGGGCACCCGCACCTGCCTAGCCTATGCGCGGCGGATGCCGTTCGAGCACACCGCTATCACTGACGCCGAAGCCGCCGCGGTGGTCGCGCATTTGGGCGAGCCGGGGTTTGTGGCCTTCTCGGTGGTGACAGCGCTGGCTGATGCGGAGTGCCGCGCGGAGTTGGTGGGGTTGCCGGAGTTGGCGGGGGCCTAGCCTTTCCTTCGTCATTGCGAGGAGCCGCAGGCGACGCGGCAATCCATGGACCGCCGGTTGCAGCTGTGCGGTTCGGCCATGGATTGCTTCGCTGCGCTCGCAAAGACGAGGATTTACCCCAACTCCCGAATCAAATCCCGTCCGTCCCACCCCTGCGACGCCGCCGCCACAAAATCATAAAACCCCGTCAACTGCTCCGTCGGCTCATAAAGCTCCAACATATGCCCGAGGTGAGCGCGCGCATCGACATAGGCAAAGGTGGTGCCGGTCTCGGTTGTCATGAGCTGAGCGAGCGGCGCGCCTTGCGCTTCGAACCGCGCGATTGCCGCATCCAGATCGTCGACGAACAGCGCCGCATGGTGCAGCCCCTCGCGGCCCGAGCCATAGGGAAACATCTCGTGGAGCCCGCTGTCGTCGGGATTGTGCTGCACCACCAGCTCGACCATCACGCTGCCCCATTGGCCATAGGCGCTCGAATGGTCGAAAGGCCGCGCCACGCCGCGGTGCACCGAGGACGCGAGCGCGATGTGCCGCAGGACGAAGAACGGCCCCGATCCGAAGGCCCGGTGATGCGCCACCGCTGCCGCTTCGAGGTCATTGACCTTGTAGGCCAGTTGGCGGACCGCCAAAGCCCCGGTCGACCCGATCAATTGACCGCCCGGTCCTTGCCCACCCAGTAGGGCGCGCGCAGTTCCCGCCGCAGGATTTTCCCCGAGGGGTTCCTCGGCAGGGCTGGGATGAAATCGACCGACTTGGGGCACTTGTAGCCCGCGATCAGCGTGCGGGCGTGGGCGATGAGGTCCGCCTCGGTCAGCTCCTCGCCCGCCTTCACGACGACGCAGGCCTTCACCGCCTCGCCCCACTTGGGGTCGGGCACGCCGATCACCGCTACGTCCGCGACCTTGGGGTGCGAATAGAGCGCATTCTCGACCTCGGCGGGGTAAACGTTCTCGCCGCCGGAGATGATCATGTCCTTCACCCGGTCGTGGATGTAGAGATAGCCGTCCTCGTCGAGATAGCCCGCGTCGCCCGTGCGCAGCCAGCCTTCGGCATCGATGGTCGAGGCAGTCGCGTCCGCGTTGTTCCAGTAGCCGCGCATGTTCTTGTTCGAGCGGGTGGCGATCTCGCCCACCGCGCCGGCGGGGACAGGGTTGCCCGCCTCGTCGATCACTTTGATCTCGACGCCCGCGAGCGGCTTGCCGACGCTCCGCATCCGCACCGAGCCTTCGGGCACGTGATCCTCGGGATCGAGCGCGACGATGGTGCCGCTGGTCTCGGTCATGCCGTACATCTGCACGAAGCCGCAGCCCATCACCCGCATCGCCTCGCGCATCAGCTCAAGCGGGATGGGGGAGGCGCCGTAGGTGACGTATTTCAGGCGGCTGAAATCGACCTCGCCCACCTTCGGGTGATTGAGCAGGATCTGGAGCGCGGCCGGCACGAGGAAGATCTTCGAGATGTTGAAATTCTCGATCAGGTCGAGCGCCTTGGTCGGATCATATTCGGGCAAGACGATGGAGTTGGTGCCCGCGACCAGCGTGCCGATGCCGGTGCCGGTGCCGCTGATATGAAAGCAGGGCATGGCGAGCAGGGTGACATCGCCCGGGATCGGCTCCTGCCAGGTGCGCATCGCCTCACCGCTCGCGCTCGCATCGCGGCTCGAGAGCAGCGATCCATGGGTGATGACCGCGCCCTTGGGCTTGCCGGTGGTGCCCGAGGTGTAGAGCTGGAGCGCGTCGTCCTCGGCGTGGATGCGGTGGGCGGGGTGCGTCGCCGCAAAACCGTCCCGCCAGATGCGGTAATCGGTGCCGGGATAGTCGGGCGCATCGATGCCGATCACCTGTTCGACATGCGGGCAATCCGCGCGGATCTGGCCGAGCACCTCGGCGAACCCCTCGCCCACGAATACCACGCGCGCGCTGCTGTTATCGAGCACATAGGCGATTTCCGGCGCGGCGAGGCGCCAGTTCACCGGGGTCATCACCGCGCCCATCCGGTTCGCGCCGAGGAAGGCCTCGAAATAGAGCGGGTGGTTCTTGCCGAGGAAGGCGACGCGGTCCCCCGGCTTCACCCCCAGCGCGAGCAGGCCGTTCGCCACCCGGTCGGCGCCCGCGTCGATCTCGGCGAAGCTGATCTCCTCGTCGGCGTAGGAAAAGGCGATCACCTCGCCAGCCACGCGGGCGTGTTCGCGGACGATGTCGCAGAAGCTCTCTGCGTCCAGTGCTGTTGTCTCTCCCATGGGTGCGGAGATACTCCGCGCCGCCGCGCGTGTCATTGGCACAATTCATAGCGGGCGCGAGGGCACGCGGCGGAGTAGGGTGGAGGGATGGCGATACCTCCCAGCTTCGAACCCGCCGGCTTCACCCCCGGCTTTCTCGATCACGGCGGGCCCTATTATCTCGGCCCGGCTTTCGAGGGCGTTCGGGTGGTGGGCCTCATGATCTGCCCGCACCACATCAACTACCAGGACGCGGCGCATGGCGGGGTGATCTCGACCTTCGCCGATGTGGCCTTGAGCCATGCGGTCTACGATGCCGAACGCCCCCGTTTGGCGCCGTCGACGGTGACGCTGACGGTCAACTACCTCAGCGGCGCGCGGCTGGGCGACTGGCTGGAAGCCCGCGTGCGGATCGACCGGCTGGGCGGGCGCACCGCCTACACCTCGGGCGGGGTGTGGCGCGGCGAGGAGCAGGTGGCGACGATGAGCGGGGTGTTTGCGTTCAGGCGGCCCTAGCCGAGCCACTGCCTTACAGCTGCCGTCGAAGGATCGCGCTCGTCATGATAGCCCGCCGCGCCTTCGGGGGTGTCGGAGAGGTCGACGCCCTCCACCACCCGGAACTCGCGCCAATCATAGAGCCCGGTGCGCTGGGCGAGGCGCCATGCGCCGTCCCGCTTCTCGAAGCGGTCCACATACCGCCCCGCGACGATCGCCGAGTAGATCACGCCCTTGTCCGGAAACACCGCCGCCAGCGGGTAGCCGGGGGGGATGGTGTGCATCGCGGTCATGTAGGTTTCGGTGTGGCAGACGCTCCCGCCCTCGAACCCGAACACCGTCTGGCCAAGCTGGTGCTGGGTCGCAAGGCAGGGGTCGATCACGGCGCGCGCCTGCTCGACGAACCCGCGCCAATCGCCCTCGATCGTGCCGAAGCGGAAGGTCGCATCGGGGTGGAACAATCGCTCCATCATCCCCCAGCGCCGCCGGTCGATGGCGTGGGCATAGGCGGCGAGGATGTCGCGGATCGCCTCGCGGTCTTCAAGCGTGCCGGTCATGCTGCGTAGAGCTCCACAATCACCTTGCCGATATTGGCTCCGGTGAAGAGTTTGGCATAGGCGGTGAGGGTGTTTTCGAGGCTTTTGGTCACATCATAGGGCATGACCAGCGCGCCCGCCTCGTGCCAGGCGCGCAGCCGCTCGGTCAGCGCGGGGCCTTCGTGCATGAAGTCGGGCGAGAAGAAGCCCTCGATCCGCAGGCGCCGCATCAACACCTGATCGAACTCCGCAGGCGCGGTGCGGTGGCCGGAGGTGTAATCGGCGAGCAGCCCACATACCGCCACCCGGCCATAGTGGTTCATGCGGGTGAGCACAGAATCGAGCAGCGGCCCGCCGACATTGTCGAAATAGACATCAAAGCCGCCCGCGGCGTCGAGCTGCCCGCCCACATCCGCCGCCTTATAATCGACCGCGCCGGCGATCCCCAGCTCATCCGTCAGGTAAGTGCACTTGGCCGCGCCCCCCGCAATCCCCCAAGCCTCGCACCCGAGCAGCTTCGCAATCTGCACCGCGAGGATCCCCGTCGCCCCCGCCGCAGCCGAGACCAGCACCTTCTCGCCCGCCTTCGCCGCGCCGGTGGTCTCGATGCCCCACAGCGCCGTCCAGCCATTCATCCCGAGCGGCCCGAACCATGCGCGCCGGTCGGCGACGCTGGGGTCGAGCACCAGCGCGCCCGACATTACCGCATCGACCGTCGACCAATCGCTCCACTGGCCGAAGGCGCGCACCAGATCGCCTGGCGCGAAGCCGTCTGCGCGGCTTTCCACCACTTCGCCCAGCACCAGCCCGCTCATCGGCACGCCAACCGGGAGCGGCGGCTGATAGCCATCCTCGCGGTCGGTCAGCCACAGCCGGGTGCCGGCGTCCATCGACAGGTGCGTGTTGCAGATGCGGATCTCGCCCGGCGCCAGCGGGGCGAGCGGGGCTTCGACCAGCTCCAGCGCGCTGGCGAAATCGGTGCCTTCGGGGCGGCGGGCGATGCGCCAATAGCGGTTCGTCATGCCGCCAATCTCCGGGGCGAGCGCCGCTACGGCAACCCCGCCTTTTCGCTAGGGCCGGAAGGGGGCGCGGCTATCACTTTGGCGCGGTGCGGCAGGGCAGCGCGCTTCCTAGTCTGGCTTGCATAAGACACAAGGGAGAGAGGGACTATGGCACTCATCACAGTGATCGGAGCGAGCGGGCGGCAAGGCCTTGCGCAGGTGCGTCAGGCGCTTGCTGCGGGGTATGACGTGCGCGCGATCTCGCGCCGGCCGGATGCGCTGGAAGGCGCGCCGGTGGAAGGCGTGGAGCGGGTCGAAGTGCGGCCGATGGACCTCTACGACACCTCGACCTTCGCTGAGGCGCTCGAGGGCTCGGACTACATCTTCTACACCCACCCGCTTCAGGCCCGCGCCGACCGCGCCTATCTGGTCGGCGAGGTCGGCAAGGTCGCCGCGCATCTGAACGTCAAGCGCGTCGTCTGGAACACCTCGAGCTGGATCCCCGACAAGCCCGGCGATCCCTTCACCTATGGCGGCAACACCGCCGGGATCAACGCGCTGTGGCGTTCGGGCGCGCCGGGGACGGTGTTCGGCTCGGTGCTGTTCATGGACAACCTGCTGACCAACTGGGCGCGGCCCTTCATCGTCAACGAGGGGCGCTATGTGTACCCGCACAACCCCGCGCTGGAAGCCAACTGGATCAGCCTCGATGACGTCGCGCGCTTCATGCTCGCCAGCCTCGAGCGGCCCGACATGGAAGGCGCCTGGCTCAACATCGGCGGGCCGGAGCGGCTGGTCGGCAAGCAGGTGACCCAGTGCCTCAGCGAAGCGCTCGGCAAGGAGATCAAGTACGATCCCTGCTCGCCCGCCGAGTTCGGCCGCTACCTTGTCGAGGCGGCAGGCGACGGCATGCCCGAAGCCATGCGCGCCGAATTCGCCAAGGGGATCGAGGACTTCTACGAATACAACAACAACGCCCCGACCAAGCCCTTCGCGGTCGACATGGAGCATGTCTACGAACGCTTCCCCGAACTCGAAGGCAAGCTCGAGACGATGGGCGAATGGACCAAGAAGCAGGAATGGGGCGAATCGAACTATCGCCCGGCCTTCGGGTAAGGCGATGAGCGAGCGGCGCGCGGCCAATATCGCGGTCGCCACGGCGTTCTACGAAGCATTGGCGGCGGGCGATTTCGATGCGCTCGCCGCCCTGCATTCGGACGACATCGTGTTCAATCTCGTTGGCAGCACACCGGTTTCGGGCCGCTGGGAGGGCAAGGCCGTGTGCTTTGGCCCGATCGTCGCGGACGGCGTGATCGGCAAGCTCGTGCCTGAAACGATCCGCTTCTCGCGCGAGTGGCGGATCATGTGCGCGGACGAGGACCGCGTGGTCGGACTGATGCGAGGCGGGGGCACGGCCACCAACGGTCACGAATATCTCCAGACCTACTGCCAGATCATGACCATCCGCGATGGGCTGATCGTGGAGCTGCACGAGTTCTTCGACACCGCGCTGGTGGAGTTGGCTCTCAACGACAACCCGACGGTGAAGGGGCCGAGCGCTCCAGAGCGGCCCTTCACGTTCTAGTCTGGCAGATTGATCCCCCCCTTCGTCGCCCCGTGCTTGACACGGGGCTTGGCTCCTTGCCGTTCGGGCGGAGAGGAAGAACAGCCAAACTCCGGATCAAGTCCGGGGCGACGATTAAGGGAATGGCGCCTTCATCCTCGTTTCGGCCGAGAGCGGAAATTCAGAAAGCGACCCCAAAGCTGCCATAAGCCCTGTGGCGGAAAGCGCCCATTTGCAGACCACAAGTGAAGGCGTATTGTAGCCGGATGAGTAGCGCGATCATCCTCATATCCATCCTTACCTACCTGATTGTTCCGGCGTGGATGATGCCGCGTGGATGGATTGTTGCGGCGGGGCTTGCCATGATGGGGGCTGCACTTCTTCCTTGGGCCGTATGGTTTTTAATCCGAGAAGACCTCTCGGGACCAGGCACCGGGATGGCCATGCTGCTCACAGCCATCATGATCATTCTGGCCCTGTTTCCCATTTCGATCGGTGTCGCACGGGCAGTATATCGCTTCTTTAGACGCCAATCTGCCAGCGGCAGCTAACCAGCCAAGCCCGGACTTCCAACCCGAACTCCAGCAATCCCGAGAGCAGCCGTTCCAGATGCGGGGGGCGAACCCCTACTCCGCCGCCTGCCGCTGCTCGCTTGCGAAAATCCCCACCAGGTCATCGTCGCTCGCCGCCACGAGGCGCTTCACCCACTCGTGGAAGACCTGTCCGCCCTTCTCGTTGCGGCCGAACAGGACCTCTTTCATCAGCCCCGAGGCCAGCGCCTGCTGCTGGCGTTTGCCGGTGGCGTAATCCTCGTCGCGCACGACGATTTCGAGGAAGTTGAACTGGTCGTGCGCGGCCTGGACCTGTTCGGGGGTCTCGGGCTGGTTTTCCATGACGTAGAACTGGGTGGTGTAGCTCTCGCCCACGGCAGCGCCGGGGAAGAGCTGGCTGATCATCGCGCCGCGCTGGCCGCCGCCATAGAAGCTGGCGATCGAGATGTGCGGGAAGATCGTCCACACGCCCTGCACCAGCACTTCCTGCGGCAGATCATCATCGGCCATCGCTTCGAGGTCGATCGCCTGATCGTCATCCCCCTGCACCTTGATCGCGAACTTCGACGGGGTCGAGAGGCGCTGGTGCGGGCCGAAAGCAAAATAGTTCGCCCGATTGTAGAAATCCGCGCCAAAAGTGTCCTTGTGGAGCACCGGCAGGTGGTAGAAATCGAGATAGCCGTCATAGGCCGTCTTCCAGTTCGGCCCCTCGAGCACGCGATGCGCAAACAGCGTCCAGCCATCGAACTCGAAGGCCTTGAGCAGATCGTCATAGCCGCACAGGTAATCGGCGATCGAAAGCTTGGAATGCGGGTCGAGCGTCACCCAGATCAGTCCGGCGCTCTCGTAGACCGGGAATTTGGTCAGGCAGTGCTGGATCTTGTCGATGCTGCCAAAGTCCTTCGAATCCGCCACCCCGATCAGGTCGCCGTCAGCCTTGAAGGTCCAGCCGTGATAGCCGCAAGTGAAGCGGCTGGCATTGCCGCAGCCGGCGGCGAGCGGGTTTCCGCGGTGCGTGCACATGTTGAGGAAGGCGCCCATGCTCCCGTCCTTCTGACGGCTGAGCAGCAGCGTCACGCCGCAGATGTCCATCGCCTTGAAATCGCCGGGGTTGGGAAGCTCGCACGAGGGCGCGACCATCAGCGGCAGGCGGCGGAAGATCTGCTTCTTCTCAAGCTCGAACAGCGCCGGATCGGTGTAGGCGCTGGCGGGCACGCGCACCACGTCATCGGCATATTCCATCGTGTCGGCCGCACCGTGGGCGACCAGATTGCGGGTCATTTCGACCAGCGTTTCGCGTGACATTGCCGTTCCTCCCAGTGGTGCTTTTGCGGGCGAGCATCCGCCTTGCGGGGCAGGGGCACAATGCTCAATTTTGGCAGAAGGCCGAAGCAAGGGGCCAAAAGCAAAGGGGCAGGCCATCGCTGGCCCGCCCCTCGCTTGTCCCCCCAGACAGGGTGTGATTATCAGAACCGGAAGCTGACTTCCGCGAAGACCTGACGACCCCGGTTCTGGGTCATCACGAAGTCGTCGCCGCCCGGGGGCAGGAACGGACGCCCGCCGGTGGTGATCGTGAAGATCTTGTCGGTGAGGTTCTGCGCCACCACCGAAAGCTTCCACTTGCCGTCCGGATGGCCGACCTAGATGTTGGCGTCGAGCAGCCACAAGCTCGACAGGACATAGTCGTTCAGCGTCGCTTC
>JAIYEK010000046.1 GCA_027487015.1 Erythrobacteraceae bacterium
AGCAGCGAGAACGGCCGCCCCTGATTGTCGCGCCCGCGATACATGGCGTTGTCGACGCTGAGGCGCTCGTCGATCAGCGCGACCTTGTTGCGATCGAGCAGGAAGCTGACCTCGCCGCGCGGGCTCAGCGGCGTGATGATCATTAGCGCGGCGATCACGCCCACGCCCATCGGCAGCACCCGGGCGAGCACCCGCACCAGCCGGTCATGCGAGCCGCCCGGCGCGGCGAAGGTCTGCCGCCGGCTGCGAAGCGCGCGCGCCTCGCTGGTTTCGATGGCTTGCTCGGGGGCCATGACGGGGGTGTGCCTGAGGCGTCCTTGCTGTGGGCTTACATGTGGCTGAAGATGTCGCTCTCCGCCCAGCCGGCGATGTCGAGCAGCGCACGGGTGGGGAGGAAATCGAAGCAGGCCTGCGCGATCTGAGTGCGTCCCTCGCGCTCGAGCCGGGTGGCAAGCTCGGCGCGCAGGCGGTGGAGGTAGCGCACGTCGCTCGCGGCGTAATCGCGCTGCGGCTCGGTGATCACCGGCCCGCCCCAGTCGGAGGACTGCTGCTGCTTGGAGATCGATTCGCCCAGCAACTCCTCGACGAGGTTCTTGAGGCCATGCCGGTCGGTGTAGGTGCGGGTCAGCTTGCTGGCGATCTTGGTGCAGAACACCGGCCCGGCCATCACGCCGAGGTAATAGTGGATCGCGGCAAGATCGAAGCGGCCGAAGTGGTAAATCTTCTCACGCGCAGGATCGCCGAGGATCGCCTTCAAGTTGGGCGCGTCATAGGCGCTGCCCGGATTGAAGCGCACAAGGTGCTCGTCGCCTGTCCCATCCGAGATCTGCACCACGCACAGCCGGTCGCGGTGGGTGATGAGGCCCATGGTCTCGGTATCCACGGCGAGCGCCGCAGAACCGGTCAGCACGCCTGCGGGAAGGTCTTCTTCGTGAAAGTGCACAGCCATGGCCCGTGCCCTACGCGCATTGGGGAAAGAGGGGAAGGGCCGAGTGGCGCGCGGGCGGCGGCTGGCCTAGCTTCCCGCGCATGTCCGAAACCATCCCCGAAAGCTGGCGCGCTGTGCTGGAGCCGGTGCTCGCGACCCCCGAGGCGCGGAAGCTCGGCGGGTGGCTCAAAGCGGAAGAAGGCGCGGGCAAGCTGGTCTATCCCCCGCGCGGAACGCGGCTTGCCGCATTGGCGCTGACCCCGCTCGAGGAGGTGCGCTGCGTGATCCTGGGGCAGGATCCCTATCACGGGCCGGGGCAGGCGCATGGCCTCGCCTTTTCGGTGCAGGCCGGGGTGAAACCGCCGCCCAGTCTCGTGAACATCTACAAGGAGCTGGAGGCCGACCTCGGTCTGCCCCGCGCCGCGACTGGCCACCTTACTCCGTGGGCGCGGCAAGGCGTGCTGCTGCTCAACAACACGCTGACGGTCGAGGCGGGGCAGGCGGGGAGCCATGCCGGGCGCGGGTGGGATACCATCACCGATGCCTGCGTGGCGGCAGTGGCGGCGCGCGAGGTGCCGACGGTGTTCATCCTGTGGGGCAGCCATGCCAAGAAGAAGGCGAGCCGCGTGCCTGCCCTCGCGCGAAATTCCCATCATCTGATAGTCGCCTCGGCCCACCCCAGCCCGCTATCGGCGCATAACGGCTTCTTCGGCTCGCGCCCCTTCAGCCAGACCAATGCCTTTCTGGAAGAACACGGGCGCGGCGCGATCGACTGGAGGATTTGATGAGCGACGACGTGATCCTGTGCGAGGTGGCCGATGGCGTCGCCACCGTGACCCTCAACCGCCCGCAAGCGATGAACGCGCTCAACCGCGCGCTTAGGAAGCAGCTCGCCGAGGTGATGCGCGCGGTGGATGCGGACGACAATGTGCGCGCGGTGATCCTCACCGGCGCGAGCGAGCGGGCCTTCACCGCAGGGCTCGATCTCAAGGAACTCGGCAGCGAGGCGGGCGCACTCGGCAGCGCCAATGCCACAGACCCCGCCGACAATCCGGTCAAGGCCATCGAGCTGTGCCGCAAGCCGGTGATCGGCGCCATCAACGGCGTCGCGATCACAGGCGGCTTCGAAGTCGCGCTCGCCTGCGACGTGCTCGTCGCGAGCACCAACGCGCGGTTTGCCGACACCCACGCGCGGGTCGGGATCGTGCCGGGCTGGGGGTTGTCGCAGAAATTGTCGCGGATGATCGGCATCAGCCGCGCCAAGGAACTCGCCTTCACCGGCAATTTCCTCGACGCCGAGACTGCGAGGGCGTGGGGCCTCGTCAATCATGTGGTCTCGCCCGAGGAACTGCTCCCCCTCGCCCGCAAGCTGGCGAGCGACATGGCGGGAATCGATCCCGCCTTCCTCGCCAACTACAAGCGCCTGATCGACGATGGCTATGCAGCAAGTTTCGGCGAGGGGCTGGCTTTGGAAGCGACACGCTCCTCAGCCGCCAACAGCGCCGTCGCCCCCGAAGAGGTGGAAGCCCGCCGCGCCGCCGTGCAGGAACGCGGGCGCGGGCAGGGGTAGCTACCGCCGCCGCACATGATCCGGCCCGCCTCTCACAGCTCTCGCGCAAGATCGACGAAGGCCCGGAACGCGGCCGAGGAATTGCGGCGATCCGAATAATAGAGCGCAAGTTGCGGCAGGACCGGGGTCCATTCCTCGAGCATCCGCACCACCCGGCCCGCCGCCAGATCCTCCGCGACGTCGCTCTCCATGAAATAGCCGATGCCGACATGATCGAGCACGGCGATCCGCGCGAGGCTCGCTTCGTCGAGCGTCACCGGCCCCTTCACCTCGACCTGCTCCACCGTGCAATCCTTTTCGAAATGCCAGCGATACAGCTCGCCGCTCGGGAGCCGCACGCGGATGCAGCTGTGGCGCAGCAGGTCGGCAGGCACGCGGGGTGGCGGGTGATCGGCGAGGTAGCGAGGGCTTGCCACCACCGCATGGCGCCGCGGCTGGCCGAGCCGCACCGCGATCATGTCGGCCGGCACGAAGTCGATCCGGCGGATGCCGAAATCGAACCCGGCCGCGACGATGTCGACCAGCTGGCCCTCGGTCACAAGGTCGATGTGGACGCCCGGGAAGCGCCGCGCATATTCGAGGATGAGCGGGGCGAGCACTTCGCGCGCGGCGCTGGCGAAGGCGTTGATCCGCAAGGTGCCCGAAGGCGTGTCCTGATGCGCTCGCGCCCCGTCCATCGCCTCATCGATGGTGCGGAGCGCCGGGCCGACCTGCGCGATGAAGGCCCGCCCGGCATCGGTCAGCGCAACGCTGCGGGTGGTGCGGTTGAACAGGCGAATGCCGAGCTGCTGCTCGAGCTTGCCGACCGCATTGCTCAGCGCCGTGGGCGACATGCCCAGCGCAGAGGCGGCCGCGCGGAATGAACCCAGCCGCGCGACGGCGAGGACGGCGTTCAAGCGGGTCAGAACCTGATCGGCCATTGTCCCCTCCGGCGCGATAAAACATCCCGCTTTATCGCGATTATCGCAGCTATCGTCCAACGCTATATTGCTTGGCGTCAGCACCCGATGGTGCGCCAGAGCAGGAGCTTTCCCATGCCAATCGAATTGCCCCCCGCACTCGCAGGCTACTTCGCCGCCGACGCGGGCGCGGATGCCGACGCCTTGCTGCGCCTGTTCGCCGAGGACGCGGTCGTCATCGACGAGCGCCGGACCTACGCGGGCCAAGACCAGATCCGCGCATGGAAGACCGGTGCCGCCGCGACATATAGCTACACCGCCAAGCCCATCGTTATCGAGGAGCGCGATGGCAGCACCATCGTCACCGCGCATCTTGAAGGCGATTTCCCCGGCAGCCCGGTCGACCTGCGCTATGTCTTCACGCTCGGCGCGGGGCGGATCACCCGGCTGGAGATCGCGCCATGACCCCCTTCGTCTCGCTCGCGGGCAAGCGCGCGCTCGTCACTTCGGGCACGCGCGGGGCGGGGGCGGCGACTGTCGCTCTACTGCGCGAGCTCGGCGCCATAGTGCTCACCAGCGCCCGGACCAGGCCCGATGATCTGGCGGACACGATGTTCGTCGCGGCCGATCTCACCACGGCGCACGGCACCGAGCTGCTGGCGGCAGCCGCGCGCGAGCGGCTCGGCACGGTCGACATCATCGTCCACATGCTCGGCGGTTCGTCGGCGCCGGGGGGAGGCTTCGCGGCGCTGGGCGATGATCACTGGGCACAGGAACTGGCTCTCAACCTGATGCCGGCGGTGCGGCTCGACCGCGCGCTGGTGCCAGCCATGGCCGCGCGCGGCAGCGGGGTGGTGATCCACGTGACCTCGATCCAGAACCGTCTGCCCCTGCCCGAAGCGACCACCGCCTACGCGGCGGCAAAAGCGGCGCTCTCGACCTACAGCAAGAGCCTCTCGAAGGAGGTGGGGCCGCAGGGCGTGAGAGTGGTGCGCGTTTCGCCCGGCTGGATCGAGACCGAGGCAGCGGTTGCGCTCGCCGAGCGGCTCGGCGCGCAATCGGGCGGCGGGATCGCGGCGGGCAAGGCGCAGATCATGGCGGCGCTGGGCGGCATTCCGATCGGTCGGCCCTCCTCGCCCGAGGAAATCGCCAGCCTGATCGCCTTCCTCGCGTCGGACCGGGCGGCGAGCATCACCGGCACCGAATTCGTGATCGACGGGGGGACCATTCCCACGGCATGAGCCACCGGCGCGCGGCCCCCACGCGCAAACCCTCGGGAATCGCTGCAAGTTTCCCCCCATTGCCGCCGCAACCGGGCGCATGCATACAATGCCCTGCCGTTCCTACGGGGTAGCAGGAGACGGCAACAGGGGGGTCGCACATGCAAGAAAAGCCGTTCAATCCGTTCATCGCCGCGATCTGGCGCAGGCTGGCCGAGACGATGCTCGTCGAGCCGTCGCGCATGGCGATCACCCCGCAGCAGGTCGTCGACAACCTGCAGGCGATGTTCGGCAACATCCGCGGGAAGACCCCGTTCAACACCGGCATATCGGTGTTCGCCGCATGGGTGGTGCTGGGCGGGCCGGTCTGGCACTTGGCGCCGCGCGGCTTCCGGGTGTGGCGGGTCAAACGGCGGCTCAAGAACAGCCGCGTCGACCTGTTTCAGGACATGGCCCGCATCCGCGGCATCGTCTACGCGGGCTATTACGGGCATTGGGAGGCGGCCGAGGTGCCGAACCCCACCCAGCGCGAGGAGGAAGACGCCAACCGCGACAACCCGGTGCTGGGCGCGATCGGCTTTACCCTGCCCTGCCACCGCGAGCGAGACGGCACGCCCGATGATCCGGACATCGAAGAATACACCGCCAACGACCTGCCGCCCTCCGCCTTCATCCACCCCGACGCGATCCCCGACGAGGTCGAGGTGGTGGTAATCGGCTCGGGCGCGGGCGGGGCGGTCGCGGCGGCGAACCTTGCCGCGCAGGGCTACGCGGTGCTGGTGGTCGAGGCCGGGCCCTACCTCCCCAGCTCGCAGATCACGACCCACGAGAAGCAGATGTCCTCGAGCCTGTTCAAGGACGGCGCGATCCAGACCACGCGCGACCGCGACATCATCGTCTTCCAGGGGCGCACCGTGGGCGGCTCGACGGTCATCAACAACGGCATCTGCCTGCGGCTCGAGGCCGAGGGCGAGACCCATCCCGATGCCAATGACGTGCTCGCCACGTGGAAGGGGCTGGGGGCGGAGATCCCCGCAGGCGCGCTCGCCGATGCCTACACCCGCGTCGAGACGGTGCTCGGCGTCCACGAGATCGACCGGCGGCTCGGGCGCAATAACGGCACGCGGCTGTTGGCCGGCTGGGACGCTTACCGCGCCGGATCGTCCGACCCGATGGACCAGCGCGCTATCGCCGGGTGGTTCCGCAAGAACTGGGGCGCCAAGCCCGAGGACAACCGCTGCCTCTCCTGCGGCTATTGCAACACCGGCTGCCCCTATGGCCGCAAGCGTGCCATGCCCGAGAGCTTCCTCGGCCTTGCGGTCAAGGCAGCGCGGCCCGCACGCATCCTCGCCGAGGCCGAGGTGGCCGAAATCGGTTGGGGCGCGCGCGATGGCTCGGGGCGCCGGGTTGCTAACTCGGTCAAGGTGGTGCTGCCCGATTACCGCGGCAAGACGATCCGGGTGACCAAAGGCGTGGTGGTCGCCGCGGGCACCATCGCGTCGACCAACATCCTCTCGGCGAGCGGCATCCGGGGCACGGGCCAGGGCATATCGCTCAACATTGCCTGCCCAGTACCTGCGTTGATGCCCGACAATGTCGTCGCTTGGGACGAGGACCAGATGGCGACCTTCATCGACCGGGGGGACTTCCTGATCGAGAGTCATTTCCAGCCGCCGATGAGCATGGCCTCGCTGGTGCCGGGATGGTTCGAGGATCACTTCACGCGGATGCACCACTACAACCGGCTGGCCTCGGCCGGCGTGCTGTTCCCCGCCGACCGGCGCGGGACGATCAAGGGCGGCAAGCTCGACGTGAAGCTGAAGGAGGCCGACCTTGCGGTCCTGCGCCGCGCGTTGGCGCTGCTCACCAAGACGCACCTCGCGGGCGGGGCGCAGGAGGTCTACCCCGCGCTGCTCAAGGGCGAGACGCTGCACGCAGGCATGACCCCCGCTGAGATCGACGCCTATTTCGAGCGCAGCATCCGCGAGCCCGACGATGTCGTGCTGTCATCGAGCCACCCCCACGGCGGCAACGCGATCAATGCCGATCCGGCCAAGGGCGTGGTCGATCTCGACCAGCGGGTCCACGGCACCGCCAATGTGTTGGTGTGCGATGCGAGCGTGATGCCGAGCTGCATCCGCGTAAACGCGCAGCTGACGACCATGGCGATGGCCGACCGGGTGACGCATGGGCGGCGGGTGTTTGGGTAGGGGGGTGACGGAGAGGGCAGGTTTCGGGACCGGCAATCGTGCCCATCAACGGCGGGAAGTGGGTGGTTTTGTGCCATCCGGCCGGCATGGGGCGCGCCGAGCGCTTCGTTCAATCGGTTGGAGCGTCGAAATCCAGCAAGTCTCCGGGCCGGCAATCAAGCGCGACACACAGTTTTTCCAAGGTGGAAAACCGAACACCCTTCACTTTGCCGGAGCGAAGCAGGGACAGGTTTGTCTCGCTGATGCCGATTTCCTGCGCGAGATCTCTCGCCGTCATTTTGCGGCGTGCGAGCATTATGTCGAGCGTTACGATGATGGGCATGCCTAAACCATCTGGTCATTATCAGCCTTGATGTCAGCAGCAATTGTGAAGGCCCTGCCAAACAGGCGGATCGCAAAACCGACAAGCACGATGACAACGGCAAAATAGCTGCCCGAGAAATCAGCGGTGACGGTTCCCGCCGCATCTGCCTCGATGATCTGCATGGCAAGGGCGACGATTGCACTGGCGATCAACCAGTCCCCGACCCGCATCAGCGTTGCGCCATTTTGCGCGGTGAAGACCTCACCTTGCGAGAACTGAACGAAGAGCTTTCGCGCGGTGTAAACAGCGATCATCGCGAGGATGACCGAGAGCTGGGCGAACAGAATGTCGGCAAAGGCAACTGCGGCTTCGAGCGCGTCTGTTTCCGGCGTGACCAGCGCTGCGCCAAAGCGCTTGAGCGGCAGGTAGGAGACACTGGCAAAGAGCCAAAACGCGGTCAGCCAAAACACCCACCCGAAGATGCTTGCCAAGTTTGCGCTCTTTTCCTGAATGTCGGAATTCATGTGATCGGTTGCCATGAAACTTTGCCCCAAAGGTCAATTGCATTACGTTTTACATAAATTATTTTTCGTAAGGCGCAAGCCTTCATTGCGCAGATGCGCCCCCACGCGCGCTGATCCACACGCCGGAAGATCGGTCAGGCATGAGAAGAGCGGGTCAGGGCTTTCCGACTGCACGAATGCGCGGCTGATGATGGTGTAACCATGGCGGCATGGGGGTCGCTAGCCGACCGGCACCTTCCGGCCCTTCGCCCGTCAAGCCCGCCGTTTCCGGCCGGACGCGCTTCCCGCGTCCCGGCAGCCTATCCGGCGTTGGCAGCAATCCACTCTTCAACCACCGGCGCGACCTTCGTCCGCCAGCGCGAGCCGTTGAAGATGCCGTAGTGCCCGGCGCCCTCGGCCATGTAGTAGCGCTTCTTCTCGTCCGGCAGGTTCGGCGTCAGCTTCAATGCCGCCTTGGTCTGGCCCAGCCCCGAGATATCGTCGCGCTCGCCCTCGATCGCCAGCAGCGCGGTGTCGGTGATCCGGGTGATGTCGACCAGCACGTCCTTGTGGCGGAACTCGCCCTTGGGGATCGAGTGCTTCTGGAACACCTCTTCGACCGTCTGGAGGTAGAACTCGGCGGTCATGTCGCACACGCTGCGATATTCGTCGTAGAAATCCTTGGTCGCCTGGGCGCTGGCATCGTCGCCGACGGTGAGGTGTTTGAACATCTCGTAATGGCTCATCATGTGGCTCGAGAGGTTCATGCTCATGAAGGCCGAGAGCTGCATGAAGCCCGGATAGACCCGGCGGCCCGCGCCCGGGTACTTGAGCGGCACGGTGGCGATCACGCTCTGGCGGAACCATGCGATCGGGCGCTGCATCGCCATGTTGTTGACGACCGTCGGGCATTCGCGGGTGTCGATCGGCCCGCCCATCATGGTGAGGGTGGCAGGCGTCGCGGGCGACTTGCGCAGGTTCATCAGCGCGGTCGCGGCAAAGGCCGGGACCGAGGGCTGGCACACCGCCATCATGTGGATGCGCTGGCCGCCGGCCTCTCCGTGGATGTGTTCGGCGAACTCGATCAGATAGTCGATATACTCATCGAGATCGAAGTCGCCCGCGCTCGGGGGGACCATCTTGGCGTCGGCCCAGTCGGTGATGAACACCTCGCAGCTTTCGAGCATCCGCTCCACCGTGCCGCGCAGCAGGGTGGCGTAGTGGCCGCTCATCGGGGCGACGATCAGCAGGCGCGGGCGGTCTGTGGGGGTGCCCTCGACCCGGAAGCGCAGGAGATCGCCGAAGGGGCGCTCCATCACGACACTTTCAGTGACCGCGTGTTCCTCGCCGTCGATGGTAACGCTCTCAATGCCGAATTCGGGCTTGCCGTAATGCGCGGTTGCATGTGCGAAGACCTCGAGCGCATTGGCGACCATCGGGCCGATCCCGGTATATCCGAGAGGATTGGCGGGATTCGAGAGCATGCCCGAACTGATCGAGGCAAGCGCGCTGGCGCTGTTCATCCAGCTGCGCTGGAGCTCATAGGCATGATAAAGCATCGGTTTCCTTCATGCGGCCGAACGGTCTGGCGCCTTATCCCTTGGCACCTTGGCGCCACAAATGCGCTTTTGCCGTCCATTGTGCAACGCACAATTGCATAAGGGGCAATCGGGGCCGAACGAAGGCGCGCTTGTTTTTTGCACGTGAAATCGGCGCGCCAAGGGTCTAGAGGCCAGCGACCATGCACGGTGAACACC
>JAIYEK010000337.1 GCA_027487015.1 Erythrobacteraceae bacterium
GCGCTGCTGATGGTGGACCTCGACCGGTTCAAGGCGGTCAATGATTCGCTCGGCCACATGACCGGCGACAAGCTGCTCGCGCAGGTTTCGGCGCGGCTGCAATCGCTGATGGGCGAGAATCAGATGTGCGGGCGGCTGGGCGGCGATGAATTCGCGATCGTGATCCGCGATGCGAGCGTACCGCAGGTCATCGCCGATCTCGCCCGGAAGGTTATCGATCGCCTTTCGGAGCCCTATCAGGTCGATCACCACACGCTCTATGTCGGCGCTAGCGTCGGTTCGGCCGAAGGTCCGCGCGATGGCAACTCGGTCGAAGAGATGATGCGCAATGCCGACCTTGCGCTCTACCGCGCCAAGGACAGCGGCGGGGGCGAGCATTGCCGCTTCGAGCCGGTGCTCCACGCCTCAGCCGAGGAACGCCGCCAGCTCGAAGTCGCGCTGCGCAAGGCGCTCGGCAAGGACGAGATGCTGCTGCATTACCAGCCGGTGGTCGACGCGCACACCGAGCAATTGGTGAGCTTCGAGGCGCTGGTGCGCTGGAATTCGGAAGACCACGGCTTCGTGAGCCCCGGCAAGTTCATCCCGCTCGCCGAAGACACCCGCCTGATCGTGCCGATCGGCCGCTGGGTGATGCGCAAGGCCTGCGAGGAAGCGCGCAACTGGCCCGATCACGTCAAGGTCAACGTCAACGTCTCGCCCGAACAGCTGCTCGAACCCGGCTTCCATGCCGAAGTGGTGCAAGCACTCGCGGCGACGGGCCTGCGCCCCGAGCGGCTCGAGGTGGAAGTTACCGAGAGCATTTTCCTGCGCGATGCGAGCGTTGCCCGCAACGCGCTCGAACAGGTGATGGCGCTGGGCTGCTCGGTCGCGCTTGACGATTTCGGGACGGGCTATTCCTCGCTCGGCTACCTGAGGAAGCTCCGGTTTTCGACCATCAAGGTCGATCGCACCTTCGTCCAGGGCGCAGCGCAAGGGAGCGCGGAAAGCCTTGCGATCATCAACGCGGTGGTGGCGATGTGCAAGAGCCTCGACATGACGACCACTGCCGAGGGCGTGGAGACCAGCGAGGAAGCCGAACTGATCCGCAACCTCGGCTGCGACAAGATCCAGGGGTTCTATTTCGGCCGCCCGATGACCGCCGCCGATGCGGGGCGCCTGTTCAGCGTCGCGCACGAACGGCGCGCGTAATCTTCGTCAGGCGGTCGCGAAGCTCGCCAGCACGCTCTCGAACAGTCGCCGCCCGTCCGCGCCGCCCAGGCTCGGATGCGCCGCCGCTTCGATCGCGCGTTCGGGGTGCGGCATCATGCCGAGCACCCGGCCATCGGTGCTCAGCACCCCGGCGATGTCGCGGGCCGAGCCATTGACCGCTTCGGCGTAACGGAACGCGACGCGCCCTTCGCCTTCGAGCATGTCGAGCGTTTCGGCGTCGGCATAGTAATTGCCGTCATGGTGCGCGACCGGAATGCGGATCATCTCGCCTGCCGTATAGCCCGCGGTGAAGGGCGAGGCGGCGTTCTCGACCGAAAGCGCCACAGTGCGGCACACGAAGCGTTGTCCGGCATTGCGCAGCAGCGCGCCGGGCAGCAGCTGCGCCTCGGTGAGGACCTGAAAGCCGTTGCACACGCCCAGCACCGGCACGCCGCGCCCCGCTGCCGCGATCACCGCGCGCATCACCGGGCTGGTCGCCGCCATCGCGCCCGAGCGCAGATAGTCGCCATAGGAAAAGCCGCCGGGCAGGGCGATGAGGTCAAGCCGCTCAGGCAGCTCGGCATCGGCGTGCCACACCCGGATTGCTGGCGTGCCCGAAACCGCTTCGAGCGCCGAGGCCATGTCCCGGTCGCAGTTGGAGCCGGGGAAGGTGATGACCGCCGCCCGGAACGCCATCAGTTCGCGCCCTCGATCGTGAAGCTCTCGATCACGGTGTTGGCGAGCAGCTTCTCGCACATCTGGCGGATCGTGGCTTCGTCGGTGCCATCGGCAAGGTCGAGTTCGATCAGCCGCCCGATCCGGACATCGCTGACGCCTTCGAAGCCGAGGCCCTCGAGCGCATGGTGCACCGCGCGGCCCTGCGGATCGAGCACGCCGGGCTTCAGTCTGACGAGGACGCGCACTTGCATGGCCTGATGCTCCATTCTTGCCGGCGAGCGGCTTGGGTGATCGCCGGTATGCGGGGCCGCTATAACGCCAAGCATCGCGCGCGCAATCGCGGGAATCGTGCTTCTCAACATGCAGGCGCTACGGGTCGGCGTGTCTCTGAATTGTCATAATACGGTCACGCACACGCGCCGATTGTAACCCTGTTGCAACAACTGTCCGAAGAACGCCCGCAAAGCGTCTCTTTCACGCAACATTGCGGTGCGGCTATCTCGCGCGAATCGGAGAGAAATGTCACGGGCGGCCCCGCACCTACGCACCATCCGACCATACCAAGGGCTATAGCCAAGGGGGTTTTCCGATGTCTCACCGCTTCTCCGCCATTCGTGCTGCATGGGCCGGCTCGACCGTTCTTGCCGCCGCCGC
>JAIYEK010000300.1 GCA_027487015.1 Erythrobacteraceae bacterium
CTGCCGTTCGGTGGGTTCGAAATCCATGGGGGGTTCCTCTCGTCCTTGTTCGAAATCGAATCTTTGCGTGACCGTGGCACGGGCTAGCGCCCCCGCCAAGCTCTCATTTTCAGGGCGCCCCTGCCTGTGTCGGCACCCCGGCAGGCCCGCGCTCGCGGGCGATGCGGGCGGCGACGCGGGCCTCGTGATCGGCGCGGGTGATGGGGAAGCGCGAGAGCCAGAAGGACGCGATCACCGCCAGCACCGCCGCCACAACCAGATAGGCAATCGCCAGATTGCGCACCACGTCGGGCGCAACCGCGGCTTGCGTGGTGCCCGGCGCGAGGCCGACGACCTGCACGATCATGCTGGTGAGCAGGATGCCGCCGCCGGTCGCCGCCTTGGTGACCAGCCAATTGCCGGCATAGAACGTCCCCTCGGCGCGCTTGCCGGTGCGCTCCTCGTAGGCCTCGACGATCTCGGCGACCATCGATGTGGCCGAGATGATCGTCACCACGCCCGCGGTGTTGGCTGCGACCATGAAGGCCATGAACAGCCCTGTCGACAGCACCGATCCCGTCTGCGGCCACAGCCCGGTCAGGAATAGGACATAGGGCGTGGCCGCGATGGCGAGCGTCATCAGCGATCCCACCGCGCCGCTCATCGGCTTGCCGAACCGGCGGTGGAGCGGGCCGACGATCAGGAACATCGCGATCACCGACAGCCCCAGCGCCAGCGGGTAGAGCTTGAAAGCCAGTTCGCTGAACTGCCACACATAGCGGGTGACATAGAGCGTGATCGACAGCGAAAGCCCGGTGCTGACATGCGCGGCGAGCGCCCCGCAGGCGAAGATCACGAAAGCGCGCTCGCGGAAGGCATCGAAGATTTCCCCGAAGGCGCGGGCCAGCGAAAAGGGCGGCGAGGCGCTATCCGGCAGCCGCGCGACATAGCGGTGCTGGCCTGCCGCCGAACCGATCACCGACACCAGCATGACAATCGCTCCGACCATCCCGAACAAGGCATAGCCATCCGGCTCGAGCTGGGATTGCGGGGTCGGCAAGAACACCGTGAAGGCCAGCACCGACATGGCGAGGCCCCCGATCCAGCCCGACAGAAAGCGGTAGCGGAACAGCGTGGTGCGCTCGACATAATCGGCGGTGATTTCGGGCACCATGCTGATCGAGGGCACCTCGCAGGCAGACAGCAGCAGGCGCACGCCGACCGCCAGCGCGACGATTTCCCAGAAGCCCGGCACCCCGGTGAAGGGCGGGGACCACAGCAGCACCCAGGCCATCGCCAGCGGCAGCGGCGCGATGTAGAGCCACGGCAGGCGGCGGCCCCAGCGGGTGTAGGTGCGGTCGCACAAGTGCCCGATCAGCGGGTCGACCAGCGCATCGACTACCAGCGCGGTCGCCAGCGCCGCGCCGACGATCCCGGCATCCACGCCGAGGACGAGGTTGTAGAACGGCAGCAGGAAGAACGAAAAGCCGCCGTCCTTCACCCCGAAGGCCACCGCGCCGAAGCCGTGCATCAGTTTGAGCCGCAAGGGGAGCGGCCCTGTCACAAGGCTCATCCGCGCCTCGCTGTGCGGCATGGCGATTTGCCGATTCCGGCCACGTTTCTCTCTCCCATTTCGGTTGCGAACCTAGACCGATTGGCCCCCGCGTCAATTGCGCTCATGCTGACGTTACGGCAAGCGGAGCGCGTGCATTGGATGCTTGCAGGGGCACGCGAAATGCTCCTAACGTAAGCGTCAAGTGAGAGACGAGAGAGGAGAGTCGGTCATGGCCGATCTTGAGCAATTCCGGACAGAAACCCGCGCTTGGCTTGAAGCCAACTGCCCGCCCGAAATGCGCGAGCCGGTGCGCGGCGAGGACGACATCTACTGGGGTGGCCGCCGCGCGACCTTCAAGAATGATGCGCAGAAGGCATGGCTCGAAGCCTGCATCGCCAAGGGCTACACCGTGCCGATGTGGCCCAAGGCCTATGGCGGCGCGGGCCTCTCCGCACCCGAAGCCAAGGTGCTGCGCGAGGAAATGGGCCGCATCAACGCCCGCCCGCCGCTCAGCTCCTTCGGCATCTGGATGCTCGGCCCGGCGCTGCTGCACTTTGGCACCGAGGGCCAGAAGCTGCGCTTCCTCAACGAAATCGCCCGCGGGGAAATCCGCTGGTGTCAGGGCTATTCGGAACCGGGTTCGGGCAGCGACCTCGTGTCCTTGCAGACCTTCGGCGAAGACAAGGGCGATCATTGGGTCGTCAACGGCCAGAAGATCTGGACCTCCTACGCCGACCATGCCGACTGGATCTTCTGCCTCGTCCGCACCGACAAGGCCGACAAGTATCAGGGCATCACCTTCATGCTGTTCGACATGGCGAGCGAAGGCGTGACCACCAAGCCGATCCTGCTGATCAGCGGCTCCTCGCCCTTCTGCGAGACCTTCTTCGACAATGTGTCGGTGCCCAAGTCCTATGGCGATGATTGCCCGGCGCAGGTGGGGACGATCAACCGCGGCTGGGACGTCGCCAAGTATCTCCTCGGCCACGAGCGCGAGATGATCTCGGGCGCGGATGGCGGCGAGCGTGCGGCGGCGATCGGCGCGATGATGAAGCGCCACGCGGCGAAACTCGGCGACGAGCTCGGTCCGCTGCTGCGCGCGGAGCTGGCGAATTTCGATGTCGACGCGTTGGCCTATGCCGCGATGGGCGAGAAATTCCTCGACGAGATCAAGGTAGGCAAGGCGCACCCTGCGCAGCCCAACATGATGAAATACGCCGGGACCGAGCTCAACAAGCGCCGGCAAGAGCTGATGATGGCGGTCGGCGGCTCGCGCAGCCTCGAATGGGAAAGCGATGCGACCGAGGGCGGCAAGCCCGCCAAGAACTGGCTGCGCACCAAGGCGAACTCGATCGAGGGCGGGACCAGCGAGGTGA
Organism: Erythrobacteraceae bacterium; assembly: GCA_027487015.1. GTDB lineage: Bacteria > Pseudomonadota > Alphaproteobacteria > Sphingomonadales > Sphingomonadaceae > Erythrobacter. Next base: position 2,911 of record JAIYEK010000300.1, read on the forward strand.
TGCTCAACGTCATCGCCAAGCGCATCCTCGACCTGCCGGGGGCTTGAGACATTTACTCCCCTCCCGCTTGCGGGAGGGGTTGGGGGTGGGCAAGCGCGACCTCGCGGAAGCCCACCCGGCTGCGACTAGCCAGCAAGCTGGCAAGTCTCGCTGCCCCTCCCGCAGGCGAGAGGGGAGAATTTGGGAGAGGAAACCAATGCCCCTGTATCACAACGAAGATCAGGCGATGCTCGCCGACACCGCGCGCGGCTTCATTGCCGAGGAAGGCAATATCGCCAAGCAGCTGCGCCACTGGCGTGACCGCAATTGCAAGGACGGCTTCGGCCATGGCCTCTGGAAGCAGATGGCCGAAATGGGCTTCACCGGCATGCTGGTCGAAGAAGCCGACGGGGGCCTTGGCATGGGCCATGTCGAGGCGGGGATCGTGCTGGAAGAGATCGGCCGCAACCTGACGCCCTCGCCGTTCCTCACGTCGTCCGTGCTGGCGGCGACCGCTTTGAAGCACGGCTCGGACGATCTGAAGGGGCGCTACCTGCCGGGGCTGATCGCAGGCGATAGCGTGTTCGCGGTCGCGATTGACGAGACCGCCAAGCACCGCCCGAGCCGCATCGCCACTCGCGCCGAGAAGTCGGGCAATGGGTTCAAGCTGTCGGGCTCCAAGAGCTTCGTCATCTACGGCGGCAGCGCGGACATGATTGTGGTCGCGGCGCGCACCAGCGGCGCGGATGATGACGCGGACGGCATCACCCTCTTCGCCGTGCCCAAGGACGTTGCCGGGTTGTCGCACGATCATGTGCGCCTCGTTGACAGTTCGATGGCCACCCATACGCGCCTCGATGGCGTCGAATTGGACGGCGATGCGGTGATCGGCGAGATCGACGGCGGCCGCGCGGTGCTCGATGCGATGCTGCTTGCCGGCCGCGTCGGCGCGGCAGCGGAAGGCGTCGGCGTTGCCCGGGGCGCGATGGACATGACCGTCGATTACCTCAAGCAGAGGAAGCAGTTCGGCAAGCTGATCGGTGAGTTCCAGGCGCTCCAGCACCGCGCCAGCCACCTCTATTCCGAGGTCGAGATCGCCCGCGCGGTCACGATCAAGGCGCAGCAGCTGCTCGACGGCGGATCGGCCCACGCCGACCTGATGGCGAGCGTCGCCAAGGCCAAGGTCGCCAAGACCGCGCGGCTTGCGGTGCAGGAAGGCGTGCAGATGCATGGCGGCATCGGCATGACCGACGAATACGACATCGGCCTCTACATGAAGCGCGACCGCGCGCTCGCCGAGTTCCTCGGCGATGCGCACTTCCACGCGGGCCGCGTGGCGGAGCTGAGCGGGTATTGATCAAACTTGCTCCTCGTCATTGCGAGGAGCCGCAGGCGACGCGGCAACCCATGGATCACGCTCTCCGCGAGCGGACCGGTCGGTCCATGGTTTGCTTCGCTTCGCTCGCAATGACGAATGAGGGAGCAATAATATAATGGACATTCAATCACTTTTCAGCCTCGAAGGCCGCATCGCCCTCGTCACCGGCGGCAGCCGCGGGATCGGCAAGATGTTCGTCGAGGGCCTCCTCGCGGCGGGCTGCGCCAAGGTCTACATCTCGGCGCGCAAGATCGATCAGATGCAGGACACGATCGACCAGTTCGGCGCCGACAAGGTCATCGGCATCCCCGCCGACCTCTCGCAGATGGACGGCATGGTCGGCCTCGCCAATGAGCTGAAGGCGCGCGAAACGCGGCTCGACATCCTCATCAACAACGCGGGCGCGGCCTGGGGCCAGCCCTATCTCGAGTTCTCCGAAGCTGGCTGGCACCGGACGATGGACCTCAACGTCAAGACCCCGTTCTTCCTCACCCAGAAGCTCCACGACCTGCTGGTCGAGGGCGGCAAGCACGGGCATCCGGCCAAGGTCATCCACGTCTCCTCGATCGACGGCCAGCGGATCAACCCGTGGGAGACCTATGCCTATCAGGCCTCCAAGGCGGCGGTGATCCAGCTCACCCGGCGCATGGCCGCGCGGCTGATCCAGGACAATATCGTCGTCTCCTCGATCGCGCCGGGGGCCTTCCCGTCCGAGATGAATCGCGCCGCCAAGGACGCGCCTGACGCGAGCGCGAGCGGCATCCCCGCCAAGCGCATCGGCACCGCCGAAGACATGGCCGCTGCTGCGATCTACCTTGCCAGCCGCGCGGGGGATTATGTGGTGGGCGAGACGCTGACGGTCGATGGCGGCGTGGTCAACGCGCTGCTCCCCAACCACTTCGCCGATCCCGCTGGCGGCGGGCACTAGAGCACTTTCCGACCATTCAGACCCACCCTGACGGAACCGATTTTGGCTCAGCGCAAGGAACGACGAGCGAGCCATGCCAACGCATAGTGAGCGAGGAGAGACGCCGCGCTGGGCCAAAATCGGCCCGCCCCTTCTCGGGGTCGCGCCAGGAAGCCCGCTGGCTTCGTCACACCGCTTGCAGGGGCAGCCAGCCCCTGCTGCGCGCCATTCCTGTCCAGCGGACTTCCTGGCGCGATCAGGGTGGGTCTGAATGGTCGGAAAGTGCTCTAAGCCCCGCCCTCACCGCGAAAGAAAAGGGCCCACATCCCCTCTCACAAGAGATGTGGGCCAGTGAGACGGAGGGAATTGCCCCTCCATCCGGGTCGCACCGTCTAGCTGTGTGTCCGGACCCCGTCCGGCCTTGGTCCCGCTTATGGCGAGTCCCTGCGGCGCGGTCTGTGATGGCCATCACGGATGAGCGGCGCCGGGGGATTTATCCTGCAACCTGCCAGCCGTTGCCGGGGGGCCAGAGCGCCCCTATCGTCGGCGATCACGAAGGGGGCGAAGGGGATCAGGATGGACACGCTCGACGATCTCATCGCCCGGCTCGCGCCCGATAGCCTGCTGCGCGCGCTGGCGCCTGAACAGCTCGAAACCCTGCTGCGCGAGGCCACCCGCCGCGATCTGCGGCCCGGCGAGCCGATCATCTCGCAAGGCGACGAGGATGGCGATTTTGCGGTGGTGGTGCTGACCGGCGGGCTCAAGATCACCATGGTCAGCGCCAGCGGGCACGAGATCATCCTCAACTATTGCGGTCCGGGCGAGCTGGTCGGCGAGATCGCGATGCTCGACAGCGGCCCGCGCACCGCAAGCGTGATCGCGGCGGTCCCGTCAGCGGTGCTGCTGTTGCCCTCGCACACCTTCCTTGCTGCCGCGACCGCCAATGCTGTCTCGGCCGCAGGCGTGATGCGCGAGCTGGCGCGGCGGGTGCGCCAGCTCAATCTGGTGATCGAGAGCGACCGCACCTTCTCGATGGCCCCGCGCCTTGCGCGCGCGCTGGTGCGGCTGCTCGATCCGGCCCGCGATGATGGCCGCCTGCGCTTCGATCCCAACCAGAGCGACCTAGGCGCCTTTGCCGGCCTCGCGCGCGAGAATGTCAGCCGCTTGCTGTCGGACTGGGAAGCGCAAGGCGTGATCGCCCGGCAGGGCCGCGCGCTTCAGGTGCGCGACATCGGCTATCTCCAGACCCTCGCCGAGTTCGGGGACGACGCCTGAGCTAGCTCATCAGCTCGCGCACGAACGGAATCAGCCCGGTCTGGCGCATGCGCTTCATGCGTTCGGCTTCGAGGATCGCGTGGACCTTGTCGAAGCACACGCCGATATCGTCGTTGATGATGACGTAGTCGTAGCCGTCCCAGTGGCTGATTTCGGCCCGCGCGCGTTCCATGCGGGCGGCGATCACCTCGGCGCTGTCGCTGGCGCGGCCCTGCAACCGGCGGTGAAGTTCATCGATCGAGGGCGGGAGGATGAACACCCGGACCACGTCCTGCTGGTCCTTCTGGTAGAGCTGCTGGGTGCCCTGCCAGTCGATATCGAACAGGAAGTCCTGCCCCTGCTTCAGCCCGGCGCGGATCATCCCCTTGGGCGTGCCGTAGCGGTGGCCGAAGACCTCGGCCCATTCGTAGAAATCGTCCTCGTCGATCATCGCCTGAAAGCGTTCGGGCGTGACGAAGTGGTAATGCAC
>JAIYEK010000195.1 GCA_027487015.1 Erythrobacteraceae bacterium
CATGGCCAAGAAAATCGAAGGCTATATCAAGCTGCAGGTGCCCGCGGGCTCTGCCACCCCCTCGCCGCCGATCGGCCCGGCGCTGGGTCAGCGCGGCGTGAACATCATGGAATTCTGCAAGGCGTTCAACGCCGCCACGCAGGAAATGGAAAAAGGCATGCCGATCCCGACCGTGATCACGGTCTACGGCGATCGCTCGTTCACCTTCATCACCAAGACCCCGCCCGCGTCGTTCTTCCTCAAGAAGGCCGCGAACCTCAAGTCGGGCTCGAAGGAGCCGGGCAAGGTGTCGGCCGGAACCATCAAGAGCTCGCAGATCCGCGAGATCGCCGAAGCCAAGATGGCCGACCTGAACGCAAACGACATTGATCAGGCGATGAAGATCATCGCCGGTTCGGCCCGCTCGATGGGCCTCGAAGTGGTGGAGGGCTAAGCACATGGCAAAGATCACCAAGAAGGCGAAGATCCTCGCCAGCCTCGACCGCGAGAAGCTCTACACCGTTGAAGAGGCACTCGCGACCCTGCGCCAGTTCAGCGGCAAGTTCGACGAAACCGTCGAAGTCGCCATGAACCTCGGCGTCGATCCGCGTCACGCCGACCAGATGGTGCGCGGCATGGTGTCGCTGCCCTCGGGCACCGGCAAGGACGTGAAAGTTGCGGTCTTCGCGCGCGGCGACAATGCCGAAAAGGCGCTGGCTGCCGGCGCTGACAAGGTTGGCGCTGAAGACCTCATGGAAGACATGATGGCCGGCAACCTCGATTACGGCCGCGTCATCGCCTCGCCCGATATGATGGGCGTTGTGGGGCGTCTCGGCAAGATCCTCGGTCCTAAGGGCCTGATGCCGAACCCCAAGCTCGGCACCGTGACCCCCAACGTCGCGCAAGCGGTCAAGGACGCCAAGGGCGGCCAGGTCGAATACCGCGTCGAAAAGCAGGGCATCATCCACTCCGGCATCGGCAAGCTCAGCTTCTCGGACGACGCGCTGATGGCGAACTTCAAGGCGCTGACCGAAGCCGTCGTGAAGTCCAAGCCCTCGGGCGCCAAGGGCAAGTACGTCCGCAAGGTTTCACTGACCTCGTCGATGGGCCCGGGCCTCAAGGTCGATCTGTCGGAAGTGGAAGGCGCGTAAGCCCTCTTCTGCAGTTCTGCTGACACGATACAAAAGGGGTCGGGAGCCGCGCGCTTCCGGCCCCTTTTCATTTGCGGAATAAGTTGCTGGGACCTCTTGTCTTGTCTGTGCATTAACCCATGTGAAAGTCTGCGCGCGGCACCCGCCCCCCCTTTGCCTCGCGCGCTTCATGAAAGAGGTCGCACATGCCCGATACATCGGAACGCCTTGCCGGATGGATTTCACCCAAGTGGTTGGTGGGCGGGGTTGCCGTTGGGTCTTGCGCTTTGCTGGCGAGCTACGACGCCAGGCTCGGCATGGCGGCGGGCGCGCTGCTGGCGGTTGTGGCCGCGGTGTGGCTCTATATCGCGCTGCGCTATGGCTCGCTGTCGGGCGTGCCGTCGATCCGCACCGCGCTGGTCGAGCGTTCGTCCCAGCAGGCTGCCAACCGCCGCAAGGCGGTGCGCCGCTCAGGCGCGCAGGATCGCGCGGATCCGGCCGAGCGCACCTGACCGGTTCGCCAGCGCTTTCGCCCCCGCGACCGATGCATCGAAGGCATCCTGTGCGCCCAGCAGCGTGCGGTTGGCGAGCGTTGGGCGCAGCAGCACGAGGCTGGAGCAGGCCGCGCTGTGCGTCCCGAACAGCGCCTTGTGCGCGCCCTCGCCCTCGGTGAAGTCGAACCAGGCGAAGCGCGCCTCTCCGAACAACTGCTCCAGCGCATCGATCTGGAGCACCGTTCCGGGTGAGAGCCGCGCCCAGTCCGGATCGTATCCAAGGTGGGCATAGACCAGCGTCCGCCCGCTCACCGGCAGCGCGAGGTAAGCGATCGCAGCGCCGTCCGCATGGAGCAGGAAGGCGCGCATCCGGTCATCCTCGGCTGCCTCCAGCATGGCGCGGCGCGAAGTGGGATCGCCGGGCAGCCCTGCGTCCAGCAGCCGTGCCTGATAGGTCTTGGCCGAGAGCGGCAGGGCGGCGTCAAGAAAGGCCTCGATCTCGGCCGGCGTGCGGTGGGCCGTGACATGATACCCCCCCGGCGCGGCCTCGGCGAGCTTCCTCGCCTTGCGCTTGAAGGTCGAGCGGGTCTTGCCCGAGAAACCCGCCATATAGGCATCGAAGCCCACCCCCATGCCAATATAGTGGCGCTGGTAGTCCTGCCGCCCCCCGGCAATGCAGCCCGGATAGCGGGCGGCAAGCTGAGGGAGCAGCGCAGTCGGAGCAGAAAGCACGCGCACCCCGTCGCGCGCGGGCGTCGGGGCGGGGGACAGAGCAACGGCGAGCACGTCCTCGAGGCTGAAGGCCCAGGTCGCCAGCTCGCGCGGCACACTGGCAAGGCGCCGCGCGCCGAGCGTGAAGTCAATGCCTGCGCGCGCCATGGCCGGGTGCCCTAGAGGCTCCCGTAAAGCGCGTTGGAGACGAGCTGTTCGGCGATCCGGCGTCCGGTCCGCATCGGGCTCGCCGGGAGCGGATGGGTGCCGCCGCCTGTGAGTTGCAGCGTCGGCGGGGCCGCGCAATAGCTGCCGGTCGTCACGCCGCGCATCCCTGCGAGCGCCTTGAGCAGCCCGGTGAAGCGGCGGCGAACGATCGGGTTCACCGCCTGCCGGCGGCGGTTGATGAGCTCGAAGGAGTGGCTGACCAGCGTGAAGCTATCCCGCCCGCTGTCGCACGCATGGCGGATCGCGCCGAGGATCTCCTCCAGCGTCAAGGCGGTCAGCTGCGCGTGGCGGAGGCCCCCGCCGATGGTGCCGATCGCGCCGACGGGAACTTCGAGCACCCCCATGTGGCCGACCGGATCGCGATCTTCCGCGGTCAGACCGATACGGCACGCGCCGCTGCCGACGAGTGCCGGACAGTGGCTCGTGTCATAGTCGAGCCCGATTGCCGCGAGCGCGCGCAGCGTGTCGTCATTGGCGCCGTAATTGCCCGCGCGGAAGGCGACCGGCGCGGGCGCGCCCGCCGCAATCAGCGCGGTGCGCGCGTAATCGAGGATCGCGCATTGCTCCTCGAAGGGAAAGTCGGCGAGGTTTTTGCCCGCCCTCTTCGAGGCGAGCGGGTTGGCCGGGCCGGCAAGGCCGAGCCACTCGGTGTGGCAGTGGAGCTGCACGTCCTGCCCGGCGGCCATGATCGGTCCGACGATGTCCTCGATCGCGGCGATGCCCCACACCAGCGCGGGCATCGGGTCGACGAAGAACACCGCCTTCTGCCCTTGCTCTGCCAGCAGTTCGAGCTTGTGGCTGATCCCCGCCGGTCCCTCGGGCGTGAGACAGGCGATCGAGCGGGCGTAGTTCTCGGCACGGTCGGCTGCTCCCGGGCCGGTGTAGAGGCCGGAGGAGTACTCGGTGTCGATCGTGATGAACACGCGCGTCATGCCCGGGGCTTAGCGCGCAAGGGTTAAGGCGTGGTGATGATGTATTCCGCCGCGCCCGCGAGGGGGGGTCAGATGCCGCCCGGCGTGACCGGATGGCCGGCCGCGGCAAGGCCCTCGGCCAGCGCCGCGCAGCACGCCGCAAGGTCTTCGGCACTGACCGAGCGGACCACGAAATTCGCGCCCACCCGGCCTTCGCGGAAGAAGGGGTAGGAGCCGATCTGGCAGGTTTCGTAAGCCGCCTCGGTCTGGCGCAGGATGTCGGCGACCTCGCTCTCAGGGATCCACCCACCGAGCGTTTCGGAGAGCAGCGGCGCGCCGCCTTCGAGCTGCCCGGTGAGCGCGTCGAGCATGCCCGCCGTGATGTGCGGCACGCCTGCCATCAGGAACAGGTTGCCGCGCCGGATGCCGGGCGCGCCCGACATGCGGTTGGGGATGAGCTCGGAACCCTCGGGCACCCGCGCCATCCTGAGGCGCCCCTCGTTGAGCCCGCCGCGGCTTTCGTAATAGCGCTCCAGCATCGCGCGCGCCGCGGGGTGGATGACCACGGGCACACCGAGCGCGGCGGCGACCGCATCGACGGTGATGTCGTCATGCGTCGGCCCGATTCCGCCGGTGGTGAAGAGGTAGTCGTTGGCGGCCCGCAGCGCATTGACCGCCTCGACGATCCGCGCCTCGACATCCGGCACCACCCGCACCTCGGCCAAGCGGATGCCCTGCACCTGCAGCCAAGAGGCGACCTGCGCGATGTTCTTGTCATGCGTGCGGCCGGAAAGGATTTCATCGCCGATGACGATGAGCCCGGCAGTCCAGATTTTTTCAGAGGCGGTCATGGAGGGAGGATTAGGGGAAGGCGGGCGCAATCGGAAGAGATTACCGCCCGCCTTTCGACCTTATTCCGCCGCTTCCAGCTGCTCCTCGCCGCGACGGGCATTCGCGCCCGGCTTGGTGAAGGTCAGTATCCCGTCGGTCAGCGGGTCGGCTTTCATGCGCTTCCTGTCGACGACATATTCCTGATTGAGCCGCCACGGGTAGCTGACCGAGTTCCGCGGCATGATGTGCTTGCCACGCTGGATGTAGCCGCTCGAGAAGTCGAAGACGTCGTCCTCGGTGATCGCCGCCTCGCCTGCGGGCGTGAGCACCGGGGTGGCGATGGTGGTGCCGGTCTTGCGCATGTGTTCGAGCACGCGGCAGACGTAGTCCGAATTGATGTCAGCGCGCAGGGTCCAGCTCGCGTTCAAGTACCCGAACACCACCGCAAGGTTGGGCAGGTTCGAGAACATGCAGCCCTTGTAGTAGAACCGCTCGTTGAACTTCACCGTCTCGCCATCGACCCGGACGTCGATCTTGCCTGCAACCGCAAGCTTCAGCCCGGTGGCGGTGACGACGATATCGGCGGGCAGGAACTTGCCGTCAGCCAAGCGCACGCCGCCCTTTTCGAACTTAGCGATCTGGCCCGTCACCACGTCGGCTTTGCCGGCCTTCATCGCGGTGAAAAGGTCCTGATCGGGCACCAGGCACAGGCGCTGTTCCCACGGATTGTAAGGCGGGGTGAAGCTCGCCTTGTCGTAATCCGGGCCGAGCGCCTCTTCGATCTTCTTGTAGAGCGCGTCCTTCACCTTCTGCGGCTTGTCGCGCGCCAGTTTGAAGCTGAAGTCCTGCATCTTGATGTTCTTGAACCGGGTGATCCGGTAGGCGAGCTTTTCCGGCAGGACCTTGCGCAGGAAGTTGGCGATCGCATCCTTGGCGGGGCGCGAGAACATCCAGGTCGGCGTGCGCTGGAGCATGGTGACATGCGCCGCTTCGCGCGCCATCGAGGGGACGATGGTGACCGCGGTCGCGCCCGATCCGATCACGACGACATGCTTGTCCTTGTAATCGAGATCGTCCGGCCAGAACTGCGGGTGGAGCACTTGGCCATCGAATTCGCCGAAGTCGAAGCCCGGGTCATAGGGCTCGTCGTAATCGTAATAGCCTGCGCCAAGGTAGATGAAATTCGCCGTCATATGCGCGGTGCTGCCGTCGGCCTTTTCCATCTCGACATGCCAGCGCGCGTCATCATGGTGGAAGTCGGCGCGCAGGACCTTGTGGCCGAAGCGGATGTGCTGGCGGATGCCGCGCTCATCGACGATCCGGTCGAGATAATCGAGGATCGCGGGTGCATCGGCGATCGACTTCTCGTGCCGCCACGGCTCGAAATCGAAGCCCAGCGTGTGCATGTCGCTGTCCGAGCGGATGCCGGGGTAGCGGAACAGGTCCCACGTGCCGCCCAGATTGTCGCGCCGTTCGACGATGCAATAGCTGTGGTGGGGCGCCTTCATCGTCATGTGCGCGGCCATGCCGATGCCGGAAATGCCGGCACCCACGATGAGGACGTCGAAGTCAGGCGGTGTAGCGAGCATGTCGGGGCCTCTCTCTCCCTAATTGACACTGATGTAACCACAGGCCTCGCGCAAAAGCGAGTCTTGAATGGCAAAGTGCAACTGAGTTTGGGGTGACGCGCAGGGCTATGCGCTTTAAGGCCCGCGCCATGACGACCCGTGCCCGCCTGCTCGCCTCGCTGCCCCTCCTGCTTGTCGCCGCGCCGCTCGCTGCGCAGGAGGATGGCGATCCGGTGGAGGAAGAAGCGCTTCCCGAAGAGATCATCGTCACCGGCCGGGGCCTCGATCCGGCGCTTTCGACCGGAATCTACGCCACCACGACGCTCGAGCGCGAGACGATTGTCGCGAGCGCCTCGGGGCGGATCGAGGATGTGTTGCGCGGTGTTGCGGGCTTCCAGCAGTTCCGCCGCTCGGACAGCCGTTCGTCGAACCCGAGCGCCCAAGGCGTGACGCTCCGGGCATTGGGCGGAAATGCGACCAGCCGCGCGCTGGTGTTGCTTGATGGCGTGCCGCTCGCCGATCCCTTCTTTGGCTACATCCCGCTGTCGGCCATCGGCCCCGAGACCCTCGGCACGATCCGCGTGACGCGCGGCGGCGGGTCGGGGCCATTCGGCGCGGGCGCGCTGGCGGGCACCATTGAATTGGAGAGCGCCGAACCGGGCGAGGCCTTCCTCGGCAGCGCGGCGGTGAACGACCGGGGCGAGACCGAGGCGAGCGGCGTGCTCACCCAACGCTTGGGGCGCGGCTTTGCGGTAGCGAGCGGGCGCTGGGACCGGGGGCAGGGGTTCTTCACGACTCCGCAAGCGCAGCGCGTCCCCGCCACCGCGCGCGCTGCATTCGACAGCTGGAACGCGGCCCTGCGCACCGTCGCCCCGCTCACCGACACCATCGAAGTGCAGGCCCGCGTGGCGGTGTTTCGCGACGCGCGCACGTTGCGCTTCCGGGGGGCGGATTCCACCAGCGAGGGCGAGGAAGCCTCGATCCGCTTCGTCGGGCGGGGCGAATGGCAGTTCGATGCCCTCGCCTATGTCCAGTCGCGCGATTTCTCCAACGTGGTCATCTCGGCGACCCGCTTCACGCCCACATTGGACCAGCGCCGCACGCCCTCGACCGGCGTCGGCGGCAAGTTCGAGCTGCGCCCGCCGCTGCTCGAAGGCCACGACATCCGCATCGGCGCCGACTACCGCCGCGCCGATGGCGAGCTTCAGGAAGAGGCGCTAAACGCTGTCTCGGGCGCGATCACCGAGCGGCGGCGAGCGGGGGGCGCGACCGCAAATCTCGGGATATTCCTCGAAGACGACTGGCAGATCGGCCCGCTCACCATCAACGGCGGCCTGCGCGCTGACCGCTCCAGCATCACCGGCGGCTTTTACCGCGCGGTCAATGCGAGCGGCGTGCCGGTCAGCACCCTCGTCGCCCCCGACCGCGCCGACTGGTCGCTGAGCTGGCGCGCCGGCGCGTTGTTCTACGCCACACGCCGCCTCGATCTGCGCGCGGCGGCCTATACAGGCCTGCGCCTGCCGACCCTCAACGAACTCTACCGTCCCTTCGTGGTCTTCCCCGTCACCACCGAGGCCAATGCGAACCTCGTCAACGAACGCCTGCGCGGGTTCGAGATCGGGCTCGATTGGCAGCCGGTGAACGAGGTGGTGTTCGCGGTCACGGCCTTCGACAACACAGTCGAGGACGCCATCGCCAATGTCACCATCGCCCCCAACCTGCGTCGCCGCGCCAACCTCCCCGCGATCAAGGCGCGCGGGATCGAAGCGAGCCTTGCCGCCAAATTCGGGCAAGTCAGTATCGATGGCGGGCTCGCCTGGACCGACGCCGAAGTCCGGGGCGAGGGGACGTCCGCCGATCTCGACGGGCTGACTCCGGCGCAAACCCCGAAATTCGCCGCGACCCTCACCCTCGGCTGGCAGCCCGCCCCCGGGTGGCGGATCGCGGGCACCGTGCGCCATGTCTCCGCTCAGTTCGAGGATGACCGCCAGACCGACCGGCTTGCGCCCGCCACCACGCTCGACGCCGTCATCGCCGCGCCGCTGTGGGGCCGCCTGTCGCTCATCGCCCGCGCCGAGAATCTGACCGATGAGGACATCGTCACCCGCAACCAGGGCGGCTCGATCGACCTCGGCGTGCCGCGCACCGTGTGGCTGGGGCTGCGTTACGGCTTTTGAGGCGATTCTCGCGCCCCACGTAACAATCTTACGGACCGCCTTTGCGAAATGACGTGATGCTGCACGAAATGCACGAATGTGGCATTTATGCTACGGTTCGGCATAAGTTTGCCTATAACTCTTGTTAGGGCGCGCGACGCTGATAGGTTTCGCTCCGCTAACCCAAGTCCGGCGCAAAGACCGGCTGGTATGTGGAGAGAGGGAAATTGATGACGCGCAAGTTCGCTACGTTTGCCTGCGGCCTGATGGCCTGCAGCGCCTTGACTACCCCCGCTTTTGCC
>JAIYEK010000097.1 GCA_027487015.1 Erythrobacteraceae bacterium
CATCATCGTCGGTTCGGGCTTCCTCAAGGCGAACATCTCGGTGATCGTCGGCCAGCTTTACCCGCGCACCGATGTGCGGCGCGACGGGGCCTATACGATTTTCTACATGGGGATTAACCTCGGCGCGTTCCTCGGGTCGCTGCTGTGCGGCTATCTGGGCGAGACCTATGGGTGGTCCTACGGCTTCGGCGCGGCGGGCTTCGGGATGCTGCTGGGGCTGATCGTCTTCACCGTGTTCAAGCCGCTGCTGCTCGGCCGCGGCGAGCCGCCGATCGCGCTGACCAAGGGTCTCGAATGGGGCCTCTATGCAGTTGGCGTCGCGGCTGTCGGCGTGTGCTGGTGGATGGTGCAGAACCAGTCGGTTGTGGGCGCGCTGCTAGGTCTCGCGGGCGGCGTGCTGGTCGCCTATGTGCTGTTCACCGCGGTGGTAAAGCTCCCCGCTGAGGACCGCGACCGGATCTTTGCTGCGATGTTCCTCATCATCGGCTCGATCCTGTTCTGGGCGCTGTTCGAACAGGCCGGCTCGTCGCTCAACCTCTACACCGACCGCTATGTCGACCGTTCCGGCGTGCCTGCTTCGACTTTCCAGTCGATCAACGCCTTCTACATCGTCGCGCTCGCGCCGGTCTTTGCGGCGCTGTGGACGTGGCTCGGCAAGAAGGGTCTGGAGCCCTCGGCCCCGGCCAAGTTCGGCCTTGCGTTGATCCAGCTGGGTGCGGGCTTCCTCGTGCTGGTTGCAGGCGCGGCCAATGGTGTTGCCACCCCGGTGCTGTTCATCTTCCTCATCTACCTTCTCCACACCACTGGCGAGCTGTGCCTCAGCCCGGTCGGCCTTTCGGCGATGAACCGTTTGGCCCCGGCGCACATGGCATCGCTGATCATGGGGACCTGGTTCTTCGCCTCGGCGACCGGCAACTTTGCCGCCGGCCTGATCGCGGCGGCGACGGGTTCGGAGAAGGCCTCGGGCGAGGGCGCGGGGCAGCAGGTGGTGCTCGAAGTCTACTCGCAGATCGGCTGGATCGCGGTCGCGGTCGGCGCCGGGGTGCTGCTGGTCAGCCCGCTGATCAAGAAGCTGATGCACCTCGACACGCTCAAGGACGACAGCGCCAAAGCTCAGATCGAGGACGTCTTCGGTGACGCCCCGGCCACCGCGCGCCCGGCCGAGTAACATCTGCCGGACATAAAATTTCGTCCAACACCATGGACAAACCTCGCGTTTTCCGTTCCAACAGGCATAGAGCGGAAATACGCGAGGTTTGAATGTTTGCAGACACGAAGAGGCGCGCCCGGGCAGGCGCGCTGGCAACCCTCGCGAGCGCATGTGCGTTGATCGCGGGCGCTACCGTCGCTGACGCCAAGGAGCGCGACAAGAAGAAGGGCAAGGACGAGGCCGTCGCCGAAGCCCCCGCCTTCGCCGCGATCAAGCCGGGCGATCCGGTCTACCCTTCGACCTACAAGCCCTACCCCGGCGTCGCCTCCGCGATCCGCGGCGCCACCGTCTATGACGGGCGCGGCAAGAAGATCGAGAACGGCGTCGTCTTCATGAGCGGCGGCAAGATCACCGCCGTTGGCGGCCCCGATACGCCGATCCCCGCCGACATCGCGGTGTTCGACGGCACGGGCAAGTTCGTCACTCCCGGGATCATCGACATCCACTCGCACCTCGGTGACTATCCTTCGCCCCAGGTCGAGGCCCATTCGGATGGCAACGAGGCGACCAGCCCGACCACGCCCGAGGTTTGGGCCGAACACTCCGTCTGGCCGCAGGACCCGGGCTTCAGCCGCGCGCTCGCCAATGGCGGGATCACCGCGCTCCAGATCCTCCCGGGTTCGGCGAACCTGATGGGCGGACGCTCGGTGACGCTCAAGAACGTGCCTGCGCGCACGATGCAGGGGATGAAGTTCCCCGGCGCGCCGTACTCCATGAAGATGGCCTGCGGGGAAAACCCCAAGCGCGTCTATGGCGATCGCGGGCGGATGCCGTCGACCCGCATGGGCAACCTTGCGGTCAACCGCGAGACGTGGCTCGGCGCGATCGATTATGCGAACGATCCCAAAGCGAAGCGCGATATCGGCAAGGAGACGCTGGTGGGGGTGCTCAAGGGCGAGATCCTGATCCAGAACCACTGCTACCGCGCCGACGAGATGGCGCTCGTGATGGATATGGCGAAGGAGATGGGCTACAAGGTCACCGCCTTCCACCACGCGGTCGAAGCCTACAAGATCGCCGATCTGCTGCGCGAAAACGACGTCTGCTCCGCGATCTGGGCCGATTGGTACGGCTTCAAGATGGAAAGCTATGACGGCATCCTCGAGAACGCCGCCTTCCTCCAGCGCGAGGGCGCCTGCGTGGTGATCCACTCGGACGACGCGAACGATATCCAGCGTCTGAACCAGGAAGCAGCCAAGGCGCAGGCCGCCGGGCAGCGGCTGGGGATCGAGATCTCCGATGCGACCGTGATCGGCTGGATCACCTACAACGCCGCCAAGGCGATGGGGATCGGCGACATGACCGGCAGCCTCGAAACCGGCAAGATGGCCGATGTGGTGCTGTGGAACGGCGATCCGCTTTCGGTCTATTCGCGGCCCGAGAAGGTGTGGATCGACGGCGCGCTGATGTTCGACGCGCTCAATCCCAAGACGCGTCCGGTGAGCGATTTCGAGCTTGGCCAGCCCGGTGAAGGAGATGTGAAGTGAAGAAGCTCCTCTCCTTGGGCGCGGTCAGCGCGCTTGCTCTCGCCGCCGCGCCCGCGCTGGCGCAAGATGTCACCATTACCAACGCGCGCGTCGTCATCGGTGACGGCAGCGAGCCGATCGAGGGCGGCACCGTGGTCGTGCAGGGCGGCAAGGTCGTCTATGCCGGCCCCGCCAGCGGCGCACCGGCTGGCGGGACAAGCGTGGATGCCAAGGGCGCCTATGTCACCCCCGGCATCTTCGCGACGGTGACCTCGCTGGGGCTGTCGGATGTCTCGGCAGTCAGCGAGACGGAAGACTCGCGCGCCGCCGCCACGCCCTTCAGCGCTTCGCTTGATGCGGCGACCGGCATCAACCCGGTCTCGCAGCATATCCTCGTCCACCGTGCCGCCGGGGTCACCCGTGCGGCGACTGCCCTGTCCCCCACCGGCTCGATCTTCTCTGGCCAGGGGGCGATCATCGACCTTGACGGCGATGCGAGCCCCGTCGTGCAGGCGCGGGCGTTCCAGATGGTTGACCTCAGTGAAAACGGCGCACGCCTGGCAGGTGGCAGCCGTCCCGCTGCGCACGCGCTGCTGCGCGCCAGCTTGCGTGAGGCGCAGGCGCTCACCGGCAAGCCCGGCCTGCCGCAGACGACTGAAATCACCAAGGACGATGAAGTCCTGCTCAGCCGCTTCGATGCCGAGGCGCTGGTGCCGGTGGTGACGGGCAAGCAGAAGCTCTATGTCAAGGTCGAACGCGCCTCCGACATCCGCGCCGCGCTGGCGCTGAAGGACGAGTTCGCCGCGCTCGATCTGGTGCTGGTCGGGGCAAGCGAAGGCTGGCTGGTCGCGGGCGAGATCGCCGCTGCTAAGGTCCCGGTGATCGCCAATGGCCTCAATGATCTGCCCGATACCTTCGAGGAACTGGGCGCTACCCAGTCCAACGCCGGGCGGCTTGCCCGGGCCGGGGTCAAGGTCGCGATCAATGCTTCGAGCCTGCAGAACCCGCGCCGCCTGCAGCAGGCGGCGGGCAATCTCGTCGCGCTGAACCGGCTGCCGGGGGCTGCGGGGATGAGCTGGGGTCAGGCTTTCGCCGCGATCAGCTCGGTCCCGGCCGATATCAGCGGGATGGGCGGCAAGGCGGGCGTGTTGAAGCCCGGCGCGCTCGGCGATGTGGTGATCTGGACCGAAGACCCGCTCGAGGCGGGCGCGGTGCCGCGTGAGGTGTTCATCGGCGGAATCAAGCAGGATCTCACCAACCACCAGACCCGGCTGCGCGATCGCTACAGGGATCTCGACGAAAGCCAGCGGCCGGAGGCCTACGACTGGTGATGCGGACGAAAGCGATGACCCGTGCCGCCGCACTGGCGGGGGCGCTGCTGCTCGCCGTGGCACCCGCGGCCGCGCAGGAGCGCCCGGCTGATCCCAACGCGCAGAACCCCGCGTGGCACGCACAGCAGCAGCTCTACCTGCTCGGCCTCAAAGCGGAGGACGGCTGGTACAGCGCCGAGGGGGGCTTGCGCTGGCGCTGGCTGAAATCTGGCTTCCGAGAAGAAACCCAAGGTCTCCGACATCGTCACCGTCCATTACGAGGGCAAGCTGCTCGACGGGACGGTGTTCGACAGCTCCTATGCGCGCGGCCAACCCGCCACCTTCCCGCTCGGCCGGCTGGTCAAGGGCTGGCAGATCGCGATTCCCCAGATGGGCGTGGGCGAGGTGATCGAGATCGCGATCCCCGCAGACCTTGCCTACGGGCCGGTCGGGCGCGGGCCGATTCCGGGCAATGCAACGCTGGTGTTCAAGGTCGAACTGATCGCAGTCGGCAGCTAGCCGAACGGCTTATGGCGATTGGCGCGGCCAAGGCGCGGCTGTCTCGTCGTCGGCGTAAAGATAGACCGTGCTCCAACGGGCGACCTCGGCATAGACCGGCACCAACGCATGCGCGCTCTCGGTCAGGCAATAGCGCGCGCGCTTGCCCTCGGGCGGATCGCGCACGATCAGCCCCGCATCTTGCAGGATCACCAGCCGCGACGTCAGCGCGGCGCGGTTGATTGCGAGCCCCTCGACGAAATCCTCGAAGCGCTCCACCCCCATGAAGGCATCGCGCAGGATCAGCAGCACCCAGCGGTCCCCGAGCACGCGCGCGGCGCGGGCAATGGGGCAGGGTGCGCGCGAGGGTGAATAGGTCTTCATCGTCTGACTATCAGACTTGGCAAGGGGCGAGGCAAGCTCCATAACGTCTGCAAATCAGACTTAAGGAACCTCTCTCATGCCCCCCGCCTTGTTCCCCACTCCCGAAGCCGCCCTTGAATACATGAAGAAAGTCGCGGTCGGCCGCTCGGGCTTTGCCAGCTGGGCCGAAATCGAACCGCTCAAGGTGTGGGAGGGCGAGAGCGAACTCACCGTCGAACTGCGCCCGGAGATGACCCAGCACCACGGCTATGCCCATGGCGCGATCATCGGGTTGATGGCGGACAATGCCTGCGCCTGGGCCGGAGCCTCGGTGGTGGGCGATGTGGTGACCGGCGGCTACACCATCAGCTTCCTGCGCCCCGCCGAGGGCGCGCGGCTGCGGGCCAAGGGCAAGGTGGTGAAGGCCGGCAAGCGCCAGGTGGTGGTGCGCGCCGATGTCTGGGCCGAGACTGAGGGCGAGGCCCCGATCCACGTCGCCGCCGCGCAGGCGACCATCGTGCCGACGGGGATCACCGTCTAGTCGGCGCACCGCGCCCGTGTTAGCTGTGCGGGCATGGATGGGGACCTGATCACGCTCGCCGCGGCCAATGCCGCTTTCGTCGGCTCGCACTTCGCCATGTCGCACCCCTTGCGGGCGCCAATGGTCAAGGCCTTGGGAGCGGGGGGCTTCACCCTCGCCTACACGGTGGTGAGCTTTGCGACGCTGGGCTGGTTGGCGCATGCCTTCACCAACTCCGATTCGCTCGACCTACCGGGTTCGGGCGAGGCGGGGTGGATCATCGCCAGCGTCCTGACGTGGCTCGCGATGGTGCTGCTGGCTGGCTCCTTCGTCGGCAATCCGGCGCTCCCCACCCCGATGGCCGAAGCGCAGGCCCGCGCCGAGCCCAAGGGCGTGTTCCGCGTCACCCGCCACCCGATGATGTGGGCGATCGGCCTCTGGGCGCTCTCGCACATGGTGCTGTTCTGGAGCACCCGCACCATGATCACCGCCTTCGCGATGGGCACGCTCGCGCTGGTCGGCGCGCGGTTGCAGGACGGCAAGAAGTCGGCGCTGATGGGCGAAGCCTGGGCCGAATGGTCGAGCCGCACCTCCTATTGGCCGCGCTGGGGGCAGTTCCTCAGCGTCGGCGCGGTGCCGCTGGTGGCGGGAACGGTGCTGTGGCTCGTGGGCAGCTGGATCCACCTGTGGCACGCCGGCATCCCGGCGGGCGTGTGGCGCTGGCTCTAGCTGCGGTGCGCTAGACGACGCCCAAGGCCCGCGCGATCCCGAAGACGACCATCGCCGCAAACAGCACCCAGCCCGCAAGGTCGAACGCCCGCCGCAGCGGTGACGGCTTCGCGGCAGGCGCTGGCGGTGCCTGCGGCGGTTGAAGCGCGTCGAAATGGCGCTCGATCAGCGTTTGCGCTTCGGCGAGCGGCCGTTCCGCGCCGCCTTCGCCGAGGCGCAGAGTCCCCGCATCTGCATCGACATGCACGGCAAGGCCCTGCGCCCCTTGGGGCCAGCGTCGCAGGCCAAGGACGAAGCGCCCGGGCCGCTCGCCCCACATCACCGTGCCATCCAGACGGTCATCCGTAAGCGCGAGGATCACCGCCCCGCTCGCAAGATCGCGCACCTCGGGGGTAGCGGCCCACTGGCCGTTCATCCTTTCGCTCATCCGATAGGTTACCTCGAACCGCACATCGGGCGAGGCTTCCGTCCGGGTATCGTCCAAGGCGCTTATTCCCCCGTGAACACGCCTGCGCGCTTCTCGATCAGCGCGGCGACGCCCTCGGCGTGGTCGGCGGTGGTGTGCATCATCGCCTGGGTATTGGCGGCAAGCTCCAGCGCGGTGTCGTAGCTGGTCTGCTGGCCTTGGCGCAGCAGGTTCTTGGTGTGGCGCAGCGCGTGCGGGGGGAGCAGCGCGATCCGGCCTGCGAGCGCGCGCGCCTCGTCCATCAGCGCCTCGGGAGCGACCACGCGGCTGACGAGGCCCCAGTCCTTGGCCGTCGCAGCGTCGATCACATCGCCGGTATAAAACAACTCGGCCGCGCGGCTCATCCCGATCACGCGGGGGAGGATCCACGTGCCGCCATCGCCCGGGATGATCCCGAGCTTGAGGAAGGTCACCCCGAACTTGGCATTTTCGGAAGCGATGCGGATATCCGCAAGGCAGGCGACATCGCACCCCAATCCGATCGCCGGGCCGTTGACCGCCGCGATCAGGGGCACGCGCAGACCATAGAGCGCGCGCAGCATCAGGTGGATATTGTCGCGGTAACCGTCCGAGATCGCCGGAGTCGTGCCCCCGAAGGTGCCGGTCTTGTTCTGCATCGCCTTGATATCGCCGCCCGCGCTGAAGGCTCGGCCCGCGCCGGTCAGGATCACCACCCGGCATTCCATGTCGCGATTGATCGCATTGGCGACACTGACGAACGCGTCCCCGTCGCCCGGCGCGCCGAGCGGGTTCATGCTCTCCGCGCGGTCAAGCGTGAGGATGGTGACGGGGCCTTCGCGGGTGATCTGGATCAGGGACATGAGGGTCTTTCACAGCTAGCGAGATTTGGTCAGGCTTGCGTAAAGATCGTCGGAGTAAAGGGCAAGAAACGTGGAAGACGCGCGCCCGGGCGGGGAGGCAAGGGCGCAACCGAAAGGAATGCAATGCCCGGACTTGCACTGCTGCCCATCTCGCCCGCCCTGCTGAGCGCCGTTATGGGCGCTGGCATGCCCGACATGACCGTGCCGCATGTCGCCCTCGACCCGGGGGTGTGGGCCCTTGGCGCCGACCCCGAATCGCCCGAGGCCCCCGCCGTGCTGCCACTGGGCTGGAGCCTTGTCGCGGCGCAGGACGCCGCCTCGGCCCCGCAGCCAGCCCCTGAAGGCGAGCCCCCAGTCGGCGAAATCGTGGTCGAGGGGCAGGTTGGCCCGCCCAAGAGCGATCCGATGGAAGCGGTCAACGAAGGCAGCTACCGCGTCACCCAGGCCGTCGACGCGGCTGTGGTGGAGCCCGTCGCCAACGCCTACCGCGATGGCCTGCCCGAGCCGGTGCGCGACGGGCTCGGCAATGTGGTGCGCAACTTGGGCGAGCCGAGCAATGCGCTGAATTTCCTGCTGCAAGGCAAGGTCGGCAAGGCCTTCGGCGCGCTGGGGCGGATGGCGATCAACACCACGGTGGGCGCGGGCGGGCTGTTCGATGTGGCGGGCAAGAAGGCCGACCTCCCCTATCGCCGCAACGGCTTTGCCAACACATTGGGCTATTACGGCGTGGGCCCGGGCCCCTATCTCTACCTGCCGGTGACGGGCGCGACGTCCTTGCGCGATCTGGCGGGGAGCACGCTCGATCAGGCGCTGCTGCCCTTCGTGGTGGGCGATCCGTTCAACCGGATCGAATATGCGGCGACCTATTTCGTCATCAACGGCCTCGACCAGCGGCTCGCCTTCGACGAGGAGATCGCCAGCATCCGCGCCTCCGACGATCCCTACCGCCTGCGCCGCGAGACCTACCTCGCCCAGCGCCGCCGCGACATTGCACAGCTGAAGGGCGAGCCGATCTCTGAACGCGACCGGATGTGGCTCGAAGAGCTGGAGGAGCTGAAGGCCGCCTCAGCTGCGGCGGAGGCTGCGGCTCCGGTCGAGACGGCGGCGGCGACGGTCGTCCCTCCCGAGAACCCCGAGGCGCTGCTGATCACCCAGCATCGCTAGGGCGGCGCCAGATCGAGCCAGCGCGCGTAGTTGCGGGCCGTCAGCGGCCAATCCTTGGGCCAATCGGGCAGTTTGCCCTTGCCGAGATGCTGCTGATTCGCCCAGACTTGCGGCCAGTCCATGCCGATGTCGTCATCGTCGATGCACAGATCATCGAGCAGCAGGTCATCGGGGTGCGGCGTCAGGCGCGGTTGGACGTAGAGGAGCGTCCGGTCCCAGACGAAGCGCGCAGCCTCATGCGAACAGTCCTGCGCCATCATGGCGATGAACTCCGCCTCGGTCGGATTGGGTCGGCGCGCGGCAACCCGGGCATGGGCGCGCCCAAGCATCGCAAAGCCAAGCCCGAGCCAGATTGCCAAGCCGCCAACGACAAACGCCGCCATCGCCAGCCATTCCGCAATGCCGAGCAGCTTGCCCATCACCGCCTCGCCGTCATGCCTGCGCGCCGTCCTCCAGCGCCCAGAGCTGCTTCTCGAACTCGGTCGCAGGACGATGCGCCCAGATCGCCCGGATGACAGCGTCGACCGGCTGGTCGAGATGGGTCGTCCAGATCCACACGTCGCCGAAGAAATCGCGCGCGCCGCTGCCGTTGATGCGCCAGATGAAGCGGCGGTGGCGGGTCTCGATCGGATATTTGGCGGGCGTGTAGAGGAAGATCGCGAGCTTGATCATGTCCTTCGAGTGGGCGTCGGTGCGCATCGTGTTGATCGCGCGTAGAGGGATCCGTGTCTCGCCATGCGAGCGCACGTAAAGTCCGTCCTTGTCGATGATGACCCGCGGCCGCCGGTCGAACAGGCGGGCGGCGAGAACGGCGGCGATCCCGCCGAAGAACAGTGTGCCGGCCCCGCCTACCAGCAAGGTGATTGCGCTCTCGCCGCTCAACGCCATGAACAGGCCGGCCGCGCCCATCGCGCCGGAGAGCGCGGCCCAGACCAACAGCTTTCGAACCGAAAAGCGCGCCACGAAAGCCTCGGGCGCGCTCTCCGCGGTCGCGTCAGGCACGCGCCTCTTCGCCGGTTTCGATCCCGGTGCTGTTGTGCTTGAGCGCTTTCAGCACCGTATCGACGATCTGCGGCGCGTTGAGGCCGGCCTCGTCATACTGCTTCATCGGATCGTCGTGATCGATGAAGGTATCGGGCAGGCGCAGCGTGCGGACCTTGAGGCCGTTATCGGTCAGGCCCTCGTCGCTGGCGAAAGTAAGCACATGCGCGCCGAGCCCGCCGATAGCGCCTTCCTCGACCGTGACGACCACTTCGTGGGTGCGCATCAGGCGGGCGATCAGCTCCTCGTCGAGCGGCTTGGCAAAGCGCAGGTCGGCGACCGTGGTCGAGAGCCCCTTGGCCTCGAGCGTGTCGGCCGCCTTCAGGGCCTCGGTCAGGCGCGCGCCCAGCGAGAGGATCGCGACCTTGGTGCCTTCACGCAACACGCGGCCCTTGCCGATCTCGAGTTTCACCGGAACCTCGGGCATCGGCACGCCGGTGCCGTTGCCGCGCGGGTAGCGGAACGCGATGGGGCCCGCGTCATACTCGGCCGCGGTGTAGGTCATGTGGACCAGCTCGGCCTCGTCGGCAGCGGCCATGACGACCATGTTGGGGAGCGTCGCGAGATAGGTGATGTCGAACGAGCCCGCGTGCGTGGCCCCGTCGGCGCCAACCAGGCCCGCGCGGTCGATCGCGAAGCGCACCGGCAGGTTCTGGATGCACACGTCGTGCACCACCTGATCGTAAGCGCGCTGGAGGAAGGTCGAATAGATCGCCGCGAAGGGCCGCATGCCCTCTGCGGCAAGACCCGCCGCGAAGGTCACCGCGTGCTGCTCGGCGATCCCCACATCGAAGGTGCGGGTGGGGTGCGCCTTGGCGAACTTGTCGACCCCGGTGCCCGAAGGCATCGCGGCGGTGATTGCGCAGATCTTGTCGTCGGTCTCGGCGAGCTTCGCCAGCGTCAGGCCGAACACGTCCTGATAGGCCGGGGCGCCGGGCGCGCTCTTCGACTTCTCGCCGGTGACGACGTTGAACTTGGGCACGCCGTGATACTTGTCGGCGGAGTTTTCGGCCGGGGCATAGCCCTTGCCCTTCTCGGTGACGACATGGATCAGCACCGGGCCTTCCGAAGTGTCGCGCACGTTCTCGAGCACCGGCAGGAGGTGATCGAGATTATGCCCGTCAATCGGGCCGACATAGTAGAAGCCCAGCTCCTCGAACAGCGTGCCGCCGGTCACCATGCCGCGCGTGAACTCTTCCGCCTTGCCGATGGCGCCGTGGAGGCGGCGGCTCATCTTCTGGATGGTCCGGCTGGCGAGGCTGCGGATGCCGAGATATTCGCTCGAAGAGACCATCCGCGCGAGATAGGCCGACAGGCCCCCGACGGGCGGCGCGATCGACATGTCGTTATCGTTCAGGATCACGATGAGCCGGTTGCCCGCCTGCGCCGCGTTGTTCATCGCCTCATAGGCCATGCCCGCGCTCATCGAGCCATCGCCGATCACCGCGATGCCGCGCCCGGGCCGCCCTTGCAGCTTGTTGGCGATGGCAAAGCCCAGCGCCGCGCTGATCGAGGTCGAGGAGTGCGCCGCGCCGAAGGGGTCGTATTCGCTCTCCGAGCGCTTGGTGAAGCCCGACAGGCCCCCGCCCTGGCGCAGCGTGCGGATGCGGCTGCGGCGGCCGGTGATGATCTTGTGCGGGTAGCACTGGTGGCCCACGTCCCACACCAGCTTGTCGTCGGGCGTGTTGAAGACATAGTGGATCGCCACGGTCAGCTCGACCACGCCGAGGCCGGAACCGAGGTGGCCGCCGGAAACGCTCACCGCGTCGATCATTTCGGCGCGAAGTTCATCGGCGAGCTGACGGAGCTGTTCGGGCTTCAGGCGGCGCAGATCGTCGGGAGTGTCAACCAGATCGAGCAGCGGAGTGTAAGGCGGTTGTGTCATAACACTTGGCCTTACACCGGGAAACGGGGTGTGTCGACGCCAAGGCTTGATCGACGTCAATCAAGGCCGATGCGCTGGGGCGGGCGGGCGCCGCTGAAGGTGCCGAACACGCGGTCCCACACGATCAGGCCGTTGCCGAAATTGCTGTCATGCTCGGACCGGTCGGCGGAGTGGTGCCGGGCATGGATCGCCGGGGTCACGACCAGCTGGCCGAGAATGCGCTCGGCCTCGCGCGGCATCGCGACATTGCTGTGCGAGGCGAGATCGAGCGCATGCAGCACGATCAGCGCCGCGGCCACCGCCCAGGGGTCGAGCCCTAACAGCGCCGTCGTGAGCGCGAGGCTCGCAGCTGACAGGATGGTCTCGAAAGGATGGGCGCGAAAGCCGGTCGAGAAATCGAGATGCCGGTCGCTGTGGTGGACCGCGTGCCAGCGCCACAGAAAATCGGAACGGTGCATCAGCCGGTGGAGGCCGTAGCTGACCAGGCTGAAGGCGATGATCGCGATGCCGCCTTGCGCGATCAGCGGCACGGTTGGCAGCAGCGGGCCATTGAGAAGCCCCCAGCCCCCTTGCGCCACCAGCGCAGCGGCGGCTACCGGCGGGATCCACGGCAGCAGCCCGGTCAGCATGGCGACCACCCCGAGCCCGAAATTGGTCAGCAGCCGCCGGTCATCGGCCACGGCCCGGCGTGCCGGAGCCAGAACCTCGCCAAGGCAGGCGAGCAGCGCGACCAGCGCCAGGACCGCAAGGTGCACATAATCTGCCGACATCGCAGCACAATAGCCCGGAACGCAGGCGTTGACATCCCCCCTCCTGTCCGTCACCTTCAGATGTCCGCGCGCTGTCGACCCGATGGCGCGGTCTGGCCGAATGATTGGGGAATATCATGGCACGTGATCGCATTGTCGCCGTTTCGTTGTTCTCGGCCATGTTGGCCATGGCTGCACCGGCCTATGCCGGCGTTGCAGTGCCTGCGCCTGCTGCGGGTATCGGCATCGGCGCCGTGGTGCTGATCGGCCTCGGGTACCGCGCGCTGCGCAACCGCATCGGGGGCTGACCCTCCCTCCGCCACCCGAGATGGAATTGGCCGCTTCTCCGGTTCGCGCGACGGGTTCGCGCGCGCTGTGGCTGGGTTTCGCCGGGATTGTTGCGGCGATCAACATCAATGCCGGCCTGATCATCGGCAGCGTGCAGGCGGACGGCGTGCTGGTCGCCGCGAGCAATCTGTTCGGCCTCAACGCCGTCCTGCTTTTCGCGCTCTACGGGCTGTGGACCATCGGGCACGAAGGCGCGCGCGACCCTGACGCCCCCGGCCTGTCGCGGGGCGACATGGGGGTGGTCGCCCTCGCGCTCGCGCTGTCGCTGGTGCCGTGGAATGTGCTCGCGCTGCCGGCCCTCCTGCTGCTGGCCCTCTGGAGCCTGCGCGTCGGCACCGCCGGTTCGGCCGAGTGGCGGGCGGGCGTCATCATGCTCGCGCTCGCCGGCAGCATCATCACCGCGCGCCTGTTGCTCAACAGCGTCGGCGATACGGTGGTGATCCTCGATGCACACTTCGTCGGTTGGCTCGCAGGCGTGCCGGTGCGCGACAATATCGTCGATTTTCAGGGGTTCGAAGGCCGCAGCTTCATCATCGGGCCCGCCTGCTCCTCGGTCCACAACATGTCGCAGGCCGTGCTGCTGTGGGCGACCGTGACGCAGCTGCTGCGCCTCCGGATCGACCGCCCGCTCGTGCTGTTCGGCCTTCTGGCGATGGCGGGGGTGTTCATGGTCAACGCCCTGCGGCTGACCGCGATTGCCTGGTACCCCGAGCATTTTGACGAGATCCACGTGGGCACGATCGCCAGCCTCTTCGGTCTCGCGAGCCTGATCGTCGCGGCGCTGATCGTGGCTACCGGAGCGCTCCATGCGCACCGTCGCCAGGCCTAGCGCCCTCCTGCTGGTCGCCGCGCTGGCGGTCACGCTGGCGCCCAAGGCGATGATCACGACCTACGGGAGGGAGGATGACACCGCCCGGCTCGCCGACGATCTGGGCCAGATGCTGGTCGCCCAAGGCTTTGCCGTGACCCGCCGCGAGGAGATCGGGCGCCCGCCGACCTTTTATGCCAGCCGCGCCGGGTGCAAGGTGATGATCCGGCAGGCGACCGACCCCAATGGCTATGACCGCAAGTACCGCCAGAACGCGAAAGCCATCGGACCCGTGCATTACCGCATCGGCAGCGAGCGCTTTGACGAGCCGCCGATGCTGCGCATGTGGATCGGCGACATTTTGCACGAGGCCGGGATGAGGATCGGTTTGGCGGAAGCGCGCGCGCCTGCTCTGGCCGTGGCCCTCGGTTCCGATTGCCCGCCCGACGCTCTGCCGACCGGCGATTTGCGGATCTATCCCGATTCTACCGCCTGACCGGCGTCAGGCGCAGGCCTTGCACAGGCCCCTGATCTCGAGCACCGGCCGCGTCGCCTTGAAGTCGCGTGCGGCGGCGATGGCGCGGACGGCGCGGCTCACCTCCTCGTCATCGACATGCGCGGCCTCGCCGCATTCGTCGCAGACGAGGAAGATGCAGTCATGCGCGCAGCCGGGGTGGGTGTTGGCGAGGTAGGCGTTGGCGCTCTCGACCCG
>JAIYEK010000173.1 GCA_027487015.1 Erythrobacteraceae bacterium
AGCCCTTCGCGGCTTTCGACCGACACGCGGCCGCCCATCGCCTTGACCAGCTCGCGCGCTTCGAAGGCGCCGATCCCGAAGCCGCCGGGCTTGGAGGAGACGAAGGGCTTGAACAGGCCTGTGCGCACGAATTCGGGGCTCATGCCGTGGCCCGAATCGACAACCTCGATGCTGCCCGAAAGGCCATCGGAGGTAACCTCGACGAAGACCGGGCTGCCGGTCTGGCTCGCATCAATGGCGTTTTGGACGAGATGGATCAGCGCTTGTTCGAGCGCCTCGCGGTTGCCCATCACGCGCGCCGGAACATCTCGAGTGAGGTGCACCGGATGAACCCCGGCAAAGCGCGCGGCGATCCCCTTGGCGAGCGTGACAAGCTCGATCTCGCCGCTCGCCGAGGCCTGGCCGGCGCCGTAGCGCCCGAGCCGGGCGAGCAGCGCGGACAGTTTGTCGGCCGAATTCCTCAGCGTCACCAGCATGTCAGCACGGAAAGCGGGATTGTCGGCGTGCTTTTCTGCATTGGCGGCAAGCAGCGACAATTGGCTGACGAGGTTCTTGATGTCGTGCATCACGAAGGCCATGCGCCGGTTGAATTCGTCGAAGCGGCTTGCGTCCATCAGCGCTTGCTGCCCGGCCTGTTCGGAGAGGTAGCTCGCCAGCTGCTGCCCGGCGACGCGCAGGAGATCGAAGTCCTCCCAATCAAGCTGGCGCGGGTTGCGAGGGCGCGCGAGAACGATCACGCCGACAAGCCGGTCGAAGTGGATCAGCGGCACCAGCGCCCAGGCGTCCTCGGCCTCCATCAGCCATTCGGGCACATGCTCCGCCTCGCCGTGGTGGTCGGTCCCGCCGCGCGCTTCATCGAGCGCGAGGACGAGATTGTGCTGTTCGAGCATCCCCGAAAGCGCGAATTCGCCCGCGATGGCAGGGACCGCGATGGTCGGCCAGTTCCAGCGCGCGGTGAGTTCAAGCTGGGCCTGTTCGTTGGGCATCAGCAAGAGGCCCGCGGGGCTTTCGGTGATGTCCGCGAGCGCCTTGACCACGCGCTCCTCGAGGCTCGCCCCGCCCGCCGTGCCGCGGCCGATGGTGCGGGTAAAGCGCAGCCATTCCTGACGGTAGTCGTAGCGGTGCTGGAAGAGATGCTTGGTGGCCGTCACGCGCAGCCATCCGCGCAGCCGCGGCGATGGCAGCGCGAGCCCTGCGGCAATGATCGCGGCGACCACGAACACTGCCTGGCTCGCCCGCGCGACGTCGCCGCCGAGCAGCGCCAGCGACTTGGCGATCAGCACCATGCCGGCCAGATACCCGCCGATCAGCAGAAGCGAGAGCGTGCGGAAGGTGACCGTGCGCGATGGGCTGAACTGCAGCCGGGGCCCGGCAGCATTCATGCCGAGCGCGAAGATCACCGCCATTCCGCCTGCCAGCAGCCCGCGCACATCGCTCAGGAACGGCGGCATCGCGCCGCCCAGATAGGCGAGCGTGTGGAGGTTGAGGTCGTAGGCGAAGATCCCGGTCAGCGCCATTCCGGTCCAGCGCAGCACAGGGCGCATCGCGCTCGCCGCGCCGGCATAGAGGTTGTGGAGCAGCATCAGCGCGCCGATCGCAACGAGCATGTCGATCAGTACCCGTGCCTCGAAGGCCGCGCGCCCGACCTCCTCGGTGCCGCCCAGCGGATTGCCCACCATCAGCACGACAAGCTGGAGCAGTTGCACGAGCACCAGCGCGACGATCACCGGGCGCACGGGCTTGAGGCTGTTGCTCCGGCCATCGGCGGCGAACAGGCTGAAGATCGTCGCGATCAGGGCAAGGTTGCGCACCATCGCCGCGATCACCGCCGCGCCGTGATCGGGGCCGAGCGCTGCGGCGAGCGCGCACCATGCGGCGCTCGCCGCCGAGGCTGCCATCAAGCCGATGCGGTCCGGGCGCGCGCGCTCACCGTGGCGCCAGATCCACAGCGCCGCGCCCGCGCTCAGCACCGCGCCCGCAATCCATGCGAGCAGGCCGGCAAAGGGCAGCAAGGCGCCCGCCCAGATCACCGCGCGCCTTCCGGCCACAGGATCACCCGCAAGGTCTGGAGCAGGATCACGAAATCGAGGAAGGGCGTGTAATTCTTGGCGTAGTAGAGATCATATTCGAGCTTGCAGCGGCTATCTTCGACCGAAGCGCCGTAGGGATAGTTGATCTGCGCCCAACCGGTGATGCCGGGCTTCACCATGTGCCGCTCGGAATAGAAGGGGATCTCTTCCTCGAGGCTTTCGACGAAGGAGGGGACTTCAGGGCGCGGGCCGACAAAGCTCATCTCGCCCTTCAAGACGCTCCAGGTCTGGGGCAGCTCGTCGATCCGCACCTTGCGGATGAAGCGCCCGAGGCGGGTGATGCGCGGATCGTTTTCCTCGGCCCACTTGGCGCCGTCCTTCTCGGCATCGGTCCGCATCGAGCGCAGCTTGATGAGCGTGAACGTCTCGCCATAGAGGCCGACGCGGCGCTGGCGGAAGAAGGCGGGGCCTTTGCTGTCGAGCTTCACCAGCGCCGCGAAAATGACGATCACCGGCAGCGTCAGCGCGAGCAGGATGCAGCTGGCGGTGATGTCGAAGATGCGCTTGCAAGCGCTCGAGAACATGCGGCTGCTCGAAAAGCCGTCGGAGAAGATCAGCCAGCTGGGATTGACCGTGTCGAGATCGACGCGGCCGGTCTCGCGCTCGATGAAGCTCGAGAAATCGTTGACGTGGACGCCCTTGGTCTTGATCCGCAACAGGTCCTTCAGCGGCAAGGCGTTGCGGCGTTCCTGCAGCGCCAGCACCACCTCGGAGACGCCGAGGTTCTCGACGAAACGGCCAAGATCATGGATCGCCGAACGCGGGATGGCCTCTTCGACCACGCGGTTGTTGTCGCTCATGGCGATGTAGGCGACGATCGCGAAACCGGTCTCGGGCTTCTCGCCCAGCTCGCGCAGGCGCTGCGCCCGGTCGCCCGCGCCCAGCACCATCACGCGGCGGCGGAAGGCGGAGGAGCCGAGGAAGGAGTTGAGCAGCAGCCGGTCGGCCACCAGCACCAGGATCGCAAGGCCCATGGTGTAGAGCAGCGTCGAACGCCAGAACAGCTCGCTCGGGATGACGAAGTCGACCACCGCCAGCGCGATGATGCCGAGGCTGATCGCCACCAGCACCCGCGCACCGGCAAAGCGAAGCGAGCGCAGCGCATTCGGACCGTAAACCCCGACCGCGATCATCGCCAGCCAGATCACCATCGAGGTACCGAACAGCGCCATCGAGCGCCCGCTCAATTCGCCAAGATCCATGCCGATCTGATGCGCGCGCCATTGCCACGCGATCTCGCTGGCAAGGATCAGCAGCCCGAGATCGAGCAGGCCGAGCAGCAGCACGGCGTGGGGGATGTAATGCTTGAACAGGCGGATCATCGCGAACAGGGCCTCTGGTGCATGCACCGAGGCTTCTACGAGCCAGACCTTAAGTGTCGGTAAATTTTACACCCGACTGTAAAGCGCACGCGAACCTGCGGGATACGAGGGTTAACGCCGTCCTTACGCGCCGGGCCGCGGCCGGGGGAGCGTGCTGGCGAGCCGCGCCGGGACCGGGGTCAGGCATTCCGCCTTGCCGCAGCGCCCGCAAGGCGTGCCGAGCGGGACGGCATCGAGCCGGTCGAGCGATTGGCCGCGTGCGTGGGCCAGATCTCCGGCGAAGCGCGCCTCGATCCCCAGCACCACCGCGCGGCGGCCTGCGCACATCACCCCGTCGCCATCGACGGTGCGGGTGATGGTGAACCAGTGCCGCGCGCCGCCCTCACCCTCGCCGAAGGTCGCGGCCTGAGTGAGCACGGTGCCGGGGCGCTCGAAGGCGGCATAGGGCACCCAGGCCGGCCAACGCGCGCCCTCGAGCGGATGGATCGCCCCGCTGCCACCCGCGGTAAAGTGGGTCATCCGCCCCGCGCGGTCGATCACCGCCATGAAGAATGGCAGCCCGCGCTCACCGACGCGGCCGAGCGTGGTGAGCCGCTGGGCGACCTGATCGAAGCTCACCGCAAAGCGGCGTTGCAACACCGCAAGATCATAGCCGGTCGCCTCGCAAGCGCGCAGGAAGCGGCGGTAGGGGAGCAGCAGCGCGCCCGCGAGGTAATCCGCGATATGTTCGCGCAACATGTCCCGCGCCTCGGGGCTGGAGAGATTCGCGCCGGCGGCGATCGTCTCGATCCCCTCGCGCATCTCGAGCGTCCCCACCTGCCGCGCAATCTGGAACCGCCGCGCAGCGCCGGGCAGCATCTCGGAGAGTTGCAATTGGCGGGCATGGAGATCAAGCCGGTGGACCTGTCCGGGCATCACCTCCGCAGGCAGGATGCGGACCTGAAGCTGGTGCCTTTCGCGCAAGCGTTCGGAGAGCGCGGCGCTGATCTCTCCGCGGCTGAGGCGCAGCTCGTCAGCAAGATCCTCGGCCGCATGGTCGAGATCGGCGAAGTGGTTCTGCCAGCGTTCAACCGCGCGGCGCGCGCCAGCGGCGGCATCCTCGGTAACGGTCCGCTCGGCCCCGCCGCCCCCGCTGTCGTAGAGCCTCGCAAAGGCGGCAGCGATCTGCGGCGCGGCGGCGAGGAATTCCTGCACCTCCTCGCGGTCGATCCCGAGGTCGGCGAAGCGTTTGTCAGCCATACGTCGCACGAGGCCATCGAGCCCGCCGATGATGTCATCCTCGCGCAGCGAGCGCGGGTCGAAGTCGAAGCGCTCGATCACCTGCACCAGCACGCGGGCGGAGAGCGGGCGCTGGTTCCTCTCGATGAGGTTGAGGTAGGAGGGCGAGATGCCGAGCAGGCTCGCCATATTGGCTTGGGTGAGGCCCTCGCGCTTGCGCAGGCGGCGCAGCGCGGGTCCTGCGAGCAGATTGGTGTCGGCCATGGCGGCTTTGTAAACTTATTGACTGATTTACACAAGATCGCGGGCAATTGTCCGCATAGCGACACGATTTTCTGTAAGTTTCTCTGTCATGCTGCGCCGCAACACGTAAAAGCGACCCTATCCAGCGGCGCGAGTCCACAAGGCCCCGCACCCCTCCCCAGGACGGACAGGAGACGCTTATGACCTACCAGAATACCATCACCCAGATGCGCGACGTTGTCGCCGCCAATGGGGCGAGCTGGGCCGCGATCGATCCCGAAAGCGCCGCGCGCATGGCGATCCAGAACCGCTTCCGCACCGGCCTCGACATTGCCAAGTACACCGCCAAGATCATGCGCGCCGATATGGCCGCCTATGACGCCGATTCCGCGCAGTACACCCAGTCGCTCGGCTGCTGGCACGGTTTCGTCGCGCAGCAGAAGCTGATCGCGATCAAGAAGCACTTCGGCTCGACCAAGCGCCGCTATCTCTACCTCTCGGGCTGGATGGTCGCCGCGCTGCGCAGCGAGTTCGGCCCGCTGCCCGACCAGTCGATGCACGAGAAGACCTCGGTGCCCGCGCTGATCGAAGAGCTATACACCTTCCTCAAGCAGGCCGACGCCCGCGAGCTCGGCATGATGTTCCGCGCGCTCGACGCCGCCCGCAAGGCCGGTGACGCCGTGGAGGCCAAGCGCCTCGAAAACGCGATCGACAATTACGAAACCCACGTGGTGCCGATCATCGCCGATATCGACGCAGGCTTCGGCAATGCAGAAGCGACCTACCTCCTCGCCAAGAAGATGATCGAGGCGGGCGCCTGCGCGCTCCAGATCGAGAACCAGGTCTCGGACGAAAAGCAGTGCGGCCACCAGGACGGCAAGGTCACCGTGCCGCACGAGGACTTCCTCCAGAAGATCCGCGCCTGCCGGATGGCCTTCCTCGAGATGGGCGTGGAAGACGGCATCATCGTCGCCCGCACCGATTCGCTCGGCGCCGGCCTCACCAAGCAGATCGCCTTCTCGAAGGAGCCGGGCGATCTTGGCGACCAGTACAACTCCTTCCTCGATGCGGACGAAGTTGACCCCGCCAACATCACCAACGGCCAAGTCTTCATCAGCCGCAACGGCAAGCTGCTTGCGCCCAAGCGCCTGCCCTCGAACCTCTTCCAGTTCCGCGCCGGCACGGGCGAGGACCGCGTCGTGCTCGACTGCATCACCTCGCTCCAGAACGGCGCGGACCTGCTGTGGATCGAGACCGAAAAGCCCCATGTCGAGCAGATCGCCAGCATGGTCGACCGCATCCGCGAAGTCGTGCCGAACGCCAAGCTCGTCTACAACAATTCGCCCAGCTTTAACTGGACGCTGAATTTCCGCCAGCAGGTGTTCGACGCTTGGGAAGCCGCCGGCAAGGACGTGTCGGCCTATGACCGCGCCCGTCTGATGAGCGTCGACTACGACGGCACGGCGCTGTCGGACGAAGCCGACGAGAAGATCCGCACCTTCCAGCGCGATGCCGCTGCGCGGGCCGGGATCTTCCACCACCTCATCACGCTGCCGACCTACCACACCGCCGCGCTCAGCACCGACAACCTCGCCCGCGAGTATTTCGGCGAAGCCGGCATGCTCGGCTACGTCAAGAACGTGCAGCGCGAGGAAATCCGCCAGGGCATCGCCTGCGTGAAGCACCAGAACATGTCGGGCTCCGACATTGGTGACGATCACAAGGAATACTTCGCCGGGGAAGCCGCATTGAAGGCGGGCGGCGCGCACAACACGATGAACCAGTTCGAGGCGGCCTAAGGCGCCCGGGAGAGGGCCGGAAGGCTGCGATTTGCAGCCTTCCGGTTGCCCAAAAAGCCGCCTAAGGCTGGCCGGGTGACATCACCCAGCGGAGAGTGACATGACCGATACCGACACGCCCAAGACCGAGCCCGCTCGCGCCCGCGCGCTGCTTTCGACTGCCGACATGAAGCTGCTGCGCCGCGCGCTCGAAAGCCACGCCCGCAACACCGAGGACCGCGAGGAGCTGGCCAAGATCAACGCCCTGCACCACCGCCTCGGCACCTACGTGCCCTCGGGCGAGTAAGGCGCGAGTAACCCGTTTCACAGTTCTCCTGGGGAGGAGAAACGGCCGTCGGAGCGCCCCATAAGGGCCTGCTCCGGCGGCCGAATTTTTATTTGGCCATCAGCTTCAAGGTCGCCGCGGTTAGCGCTTCGGTCGCGGTGGCGATCACCACCGGAGCGTCGGGCGCCCAGAAGGGCGAATGGAGCGAGGGCAGCTGGACCTCGCCCTTCTGCGCCTTGTCCCACTGGTCCTTGGACACCCCGCCAACCCAGAAGATCAGGCTCTCGATATTGGCCTTGTCGGCGCGGTAGTAGCGGCTGAAGTCCTCGCCGCCCATCACTGCCGGGGTATCCATGATCCGCCCTTCGAAGCGGGGCTTGAGGCCCGCGATGACCTGGTCGGTGAACTCGGGCGTATTGTAGGTTGCGGGCGTGTAGGGGTCCTGCACCGTGACGCGCGGCATCTTGTCCTCGGGCACGCCGGCCGCGATCGCCTCGCCGCGCGCGATGCGGGCGATCCCGTCGAGCAGGCGCTTGCGCGTCTCGTCGGAATAGCTGCGCACGGTCAGCTGGAGGCGCGCTTCATCGGGGATGATGTTGTGCTTGGAGCCCGCCTGGAAGCTCCCCACCGTCACCACCGCCGGATCGCTCGGGTTCTGCTCGCGGCTCACCAGCGTCTGCAGTCGCATGACGATGCTCGAGGCGAGGACGATCGGGTCCTTGGTGGTGTGCGGATAGGCACCGTGCCCGCCCACCCCCGGCACCACGACATCGACCGAGTCGACATTGGCGAGCGCGTAGCCCTTGGAATAGCCGATCTGGCCCGCCGGAAACTGCGCGGCATCGTGGAAGGCGAGGACGTAGTCGGGCTTGGGGAAGCGGGTGAACAGCCCGTCGTCGAGCATCGCCTTGGCGCCCGCACCGATTTCCTCGGCCGGCTGGAGGATCATCACCAACGTGCCCGACCACTCCTTGCGCCGCGCCGCCATCAGCTGCGCGGTGCCGATCCAGGCGGTCATGTGGGTGTCATGCCCGCAGGCGTGCATCACCCCGGTCTCGGTGCCGTTCTGCGCCACCGCGCGCTTTTTCGAAGCATAGGCGAGGCCGGTTTGCTCGATCACCGGCAACCCGTCCATGTCGGCGCGCAGCATCACCACCGGGCCGCGGCCGTTCTCCATCACTGCGACCACGCCGGTCTTGCCGACGCCCTCGGTCACGTTGAAGCCCAGCGCCCGCGCCCGCGCGGCGAGCTTCTTGGCGGTCTCAACCTCTTGAAAAGACAGCTCGGGGTTGGCGTGGAGCTCCTTGTAGAGCTCGACCAGCTGCGGCATCTGTGCCGTCACCGCATCGCGCAAGCCATCGGCCTGCGCGGGCGCTGCGGCGAGGCCCAGCAGGCTTGCCGCGCCAAGAAGAAGGGTATGTCGCATCCGGTCTGTCTCCCGTTCAATCGAGCGACAGTGGCACAAGCGGCGGCCCGATGAAACGGGCTTCGATCAAGCGGTGATGGTGCCCCTGGCCAGACTCGAACTGGCACATCTTTCGATAACCGATTTTGAGTCGGTCGCGTCTACCAATTCCACCACAGGGGCACACTTGCGCAGGCAGGCTGCGCTGTTAGCGAGGTCGCCGCGCCGCTTCAAGCACCTCGGCATGTTCCACGTGAAACAGCGCCCCGAAGTGCAATGACACGGCAACCACTTGCATACGACCGCGCAACCACATCAACGCAGCGCGCCGGCCAGCAGCTTGTGCAGCTTGGAGTGCAGCGCATCATTGGCGGCGAGCACCTGGCCCGAATGAATTGGCTCGGACCGCCCGCGGAAGTCGCTGACGAACCCGCCCGCCTCACGCACCAGCAGACAGCCGGCGGCGGTGTCCCAATCGCTGAGCCCGCTCTCCCAGAACCCGTCGAAGCGCCCTTGTGCCACATAGGCGAGATCGAGGCTGGCGGCACCGAACCGGCGGATCCCGGCGACCTCGGGGCCGATCGCGCCGAAGATCCGGCTCCACTCGGCAAAGTCGCCGTGGCCGAAGAACGGCACCCCGGTCGCCACCAGCGCATCAGCGAGGCGGGAGCGGGCCGAGACCCTGAGGCGCGCGTCCTGCAGCCATGCCCCGCGCGACTTTTCCGCCCAGAAGGTCTGGTCGGTGATCGGCTGATAGACCACGCCCGCGACCACATCGCCCCAGCCCTTGCCGTCCGCGCGCGGTTCCTGCGCCGCGATGCTGATCGCGAAGTGCGGAATGCCGTGGAGAAAGTTGCTGGTGCCATCGAGCGGATCGACGATCCAGCGCGGCATGCCGGGATCGCCCTCGATCACGCCCGCCTCTTCCATCACGAAGCCCCAGCCCGGGCGGGCCGCGAGGAGCTCGTCATAGAGCGTGCGCTCGGCGCGGATATCGGCCTTGCTGACGAAATCGGCCGGGCCCTTGCGGCTGACCTGAAGGTGCTCGACTTCGCCGAAGTCGCGGCGCAGACGCCCCCCCGCCTTGCGCGCGGCGCGCTCCATGACGCGGATGAGGCCGGAAATAGCTGCCATGTGCTGCTTAACCCGCCTTGCCGACGTAGGCCTGCTCGTAGACGTCGACGATGATGCGCGTGCCGCTGCCGATGTGCGGCGGGACCATGATGCGCACGCCGTTGTCGAGGATCGCGGGCTTGTAGCTGGAAGAGGCCGTCTGGCCCTTCACCACCGCGTCGGCCTCGACAATGGTGGCTTCAATCTGTGCGGGCAATTCGACCGAGATCGGCTTTTCGTCCCACAGTTCGAGGTTCACCTGCATCCCGTCCTGCAGGAACGGGCGCGCGTCGCCGAGCAGATCGCCGGGGAGCGTGATTTGTTCGTAGGTGTCGTTGTCCATGAAGACGAGGTCTTCGCCTTCGGCATAGAGGAACTGGAATTCCTTGGTGTCGAGGCGCACGCGCTCGACCGTGTCGGCGCTGCGGAAGCGCACGTTGGTCTTGCGGCCATCCTGCAGGTTCTTCATCTCGACCTGCATATAGGCCCCGCCCTTGCCCGGCTGGGTGTGCTGGATCTTGGCGACCTTCCAGATGCCTTTTTCATATTCCAGGATATTGCCGGGGCGGATATCGACGCCGCTGATCTTCATGGGCTGTGGGCCTTTATGCGAGGTGGAAAGAGCATGGGCAGCGGGCGGCCGGAACGGCGCCGCACCCGAAAGGATGCGCGCCCATAGCCGAGCGCGGGCGGCTCGGCAAGCACGCGGCGGAGCCCGCTCGCGCGCATGGTTAATGACATGGCGCGGGCCCGCAGCCGGTGATACAGGGCTGGCCATGAAGACCCGTTACGTGTTCCTGCTGCTGGTCAGCGCCGCCGCCGCCGCCGCTCTTATGCCAAGCCGGGGGCACGGTATGGATGGGGAGCAGGACCAGTCCTCGGGCCGCACCGCCTCGCGGCCCGCGCAATCGGCTGGAATGCCCACCGGCGGCATGCTCGGCATCCTGCGCCACGGCAACTGGGAATGCGCGCTCCCGGGCGATGCGGGGGGCGAGGCCTATGTGCCGGTGCCTGCCGAAGGCTTCCGGATCGGCACCGCGTCAAGCTACGAGACCGACACGGGCGGCGGCATCTACCTCATGAGCGGCACCGAGGTGACCTTCACCCGCGGCCCCAAGAAGGACGAGCGCTTCCGCGTGCTGGGCGACAACACCTTGCAGAAGCTGGAGCGTGACGGGTCGCCGAGCAAGCTGATCTGCACGCGGGTGAGCAGCGGGATCTGAGGGGCGCTTCGCCTGATATGACCGGCTCGTCTCTGCCCAAGGCGCTCGCCTTCGACGTGTTCGGTACGGTGGTCGACTGGCGCACCTGCGTCGCGCGCGAATCCGCAGAGTTCCTGACGCGGATTGGCGAGGACCCGGGCGATGCGGCCGCTTTCGCCGATGCGTGGCGTGGGCAATATATCGCGGCGATGGTGGGGATGCGGAAATCGGGCCGGGCTTTCGTGCCGCTCGACGTGCTCCACCGCGAAATGCTTGAAGCCGCGTTGCGCGCGCGGGGCGTCGATCCTGCTGGCGTCAATGACGCGCTGCTGGCCGACTGGAACCGCGCCTGGCACCGGCTCGATCCGTGGCCCGATGTTCTCGAAGGGCTGGCGCGATTGAAGACGCGCTTTCCGATTGTCACCTGCTCGAACGGCAATATCGCGCTGATATTGAACATGGCGCGCCGTGCGGGCCTGCCGTGGGACGCGATCCTCGGCGCGGAGGTGAGCGGGGCCTACAAGCCTGACCCTAAGGCCTATCTCCACCCCGCCGAGGTGCTGGGCCTCGCGCCGGGGGAGCTGTGCCTCGTCGCCGCGCATCACGGCGATCTGGCGGGGGCGCGGGCGGCAGGACTGCTCTGCGCCTATGTCGACCGCCCCGAGGAATACGGCGGCGCGCCCGCACCCGATGCGCATTACGAACAGGCGTGGGAATGGTCGGCGAGCAGTTTTGTCGAGCTGGCGGAACAGCTGGGCTGCTGAGAGCGAGGCGCTAAATAGCCGCCAGCCAATGGACGTGCATGAACCACACTTCGCGCGCGAGGAAAGGTAGCTGCGTCCCAAGGCTGCGGTAGCGCGTGGTGGGCGTGGGCGCAGGCCTCGCGTCGAAGCCCTCGGCTGCCGCCATCGCCATCGCGCGGCGCATGTGGAGCGGGTCGGAGACGATCAGCACCGGCTTTGCCCGCATGGGCCCCAAGACGCCCCGCGCATTGGCGAGGTTCTGGCGGGTGGTGCGCGAGCGGTCTTCGAGGAGGATTGCAGCTTCGGGAATGCCGCGCGCTTGCAAATAGGCTGAACCCGCCGCCGCCTCGGACGCCGAGTCCTCGGGCGAACGGCCGCCGGTCACGAGGATGCGCGCTACCCTGCCCTCGCGGTAGAGTGTCGCGGCATGGTCGAGCCTTGCGGCGAACACCGGCGAGGGCCGCTCGCCGATCACCGCCGCGCCGAGCACGATGGCGGTCTCGCCGCGCTCCTGGCCGGTGACGGCGGGGCCGATGGCGATCCACGCGGCGACCGCGCCTAGCCAAAGGACAATCGCCCCCGCCACCAAGGCGAGGCGCCGCTTCACCCCCGCATCACTTTCGCAAAAGCCTCGATCGCGGCGACCTCGTCTCCGCCCCACACGGCGTGGCTGACCGCGAGGAAATCGGCGCCCGCCTCGACCAGCGGCTGGCAGTTTTCGGGCGTGATCCCGCCGATCGCGACACAGGGGATTTCGAACAGCTGGCTCCACCACTGGAGCAATTCAGGCTCGGGCCGTTCCGCATCGCCTTTGTCCTTGGTGCTTGAGGGGTAGAACGCCCCGAAGGCGACATAGTCAGCCCCCGCCTCGCCCGCTTCCATCGCCATGTGGCGGCTGGCGTGGCAGGTGACCCCGATCTGCGCCTCGCGGCCGAGTTCCGCGCGCGCATCCTTGGGCGAGCCGTCGTCCTGCCCGAGATGCACCCCGTCGGCCTTGATGCGCTTGGCAAGAGCGACCGAATCGTTGACGATGAAGGCCACGTCATGCGCGGCGCAGATCGCTTGCAGCGGGGCGGCAAGGCGCGCGGCCTCGTGTTGGTCGACATCCTTCACCCGGAACTGGAAGGCAGTGACAAGGTCGCCGTGCCGCCGCGCGCCCGCGGCGAGAGCGCGTTCGAGCCGCGCGGGAAACTCGCCGCCGACGTCGAGGGGACTGATGAGATAAAGCTGGGTCTGAGTCATGGGAGCGCTCGCTAGCGCTTCGCAGGCGTTCTGTCACTTGTCGGCGATTCGCTCTGGCCGTTCAGCCCGCACTCAGGCGCGCGGGGGCCTTAACGGGGGCATGACCAAACTGACCCGCACCTTCACCCCTGCCCTGTTCCTCATGGGCCTCGCCGCCTGCGCGGTGATCCCCGATACGGCTAGCCCCGAGACCGTCGCCGTGCCGCAAGGCACGCCAGTCGCGCTCGGGCAGGCGGTGCAGGTCGGCACGGTGGTCGCCACCCCGATGGCGGTGGTCGAAGACAGCCGCTGCCCGATCAACGCGCGCTGCGTGTGGGCCGGGCGGCTGGTGGTCAAGACCCGCATCGACGGCGCCGGGTGGCGCGACACCGCCGACCTCACGCTCGGCGAGCCGTGGAGCACCCATGATGTCGGCATCGCGCTGACCTCGGGCGAGCCGGGGCGC
The DNA here is from genome assembly GCA_027487015.1 of Erythrobacteraceae bacterium. Classification (GTDB taxonomy): domain Bacteria; phylum Pseudomonadota; class Alphaproteobacteria; order Sphingomonadales; family Sphingomonadaceae; genus Erythrobacter. The sequence goes on from JAIYEK010000173.1 coordinate 13,088, forward strand.
ATGGCGGGCGAAGGTCAGGAGACGCCCGCGAGCGCTTACCGCTTCACCTATGAGGCGCGCTGAGCGAACTCAGACGCTCGCGCTGGCGATCTGTTCGATCGCCTTGCCGAGCGTGGTGTTGAATTCCTCGTCCGACTGGCCCTTGCGCAGGTCCTGCAGCAGCCCGCGGCTGAAGCTCGCGATCATGCCCGGGTTGTGCGACAGGCGCGCGCAGGCGTCATCGGTCGAGAACCCGCCCGACAGCGCGACCACGCGCAGCACCTTGGGGTGCGCAATCAGCGGATCATAGAGGCCCGGGGTGGCCGGGATCGAGAGCTTGAGCATGACCCGCTGACCCTCGGGCAGCGCGTCGAGGTGCTTCAGGATCTCGGCCAGCAGCAGCGCCTCTCCCGCTTCGCGGTCTTCTGAGGTGATGTCATATTCGGGCTCGATGATCGGCATCAGACCGGCGGCGGTAATCTTGGCGCCGACCTCGAACTGCTGGGCGACGACCGCGGCGATCCCGGCGGGGTTCGCGGACTTGATCACCGAGCGCATCTTGGTGCCGAACATGCCCTGCGCGACCGACTTGGCGAGCAGCGCGTCGAGCTTCACCATCGGCTTCATCAACTGCACGCCATCAGCCTCGTCGGCGAGGCCCTCGTCGACCTTGATGAAGGGCACGATCCCGCGCGCCTTCAGCGCCTCGGCCGTGGGCTTGCCGTCGACTTCGCCGTCCATGGTCTTCTCGAACAGGATCGCGCCGATCACCTTGCCGCTGCTGAAGCAAGGCGAGGTGATCACGCGCGCGCGCATCGCGTGGATCTGGGCGAACATTTCCTCGTCCCCCGACCACTCGCTTTCCTCCACCCCGTAACCGCGCAGCGCCTTGGGGGTCGAGCCACCCGACTGGTCGAGCGCGGCGATGAACCCCTGTCCGGTGGCGATGCGGGTCGTCATTTCCTGGGTGTTCATGGCTGGCTTGCTCCAAGTCGCGAGAGGTGGTGTCGTGCGGCCCATGAGGGTTTGTGCATAGGTATGCAGTGCCCCTTCGGAGCGCCCTTAGCGAGCGCGCAGCGATGCTGCAACCGCGAACAACTAGCGCCGTGAAAGGCGGCGGATGATCCCGGTAAAGCTCAGCGCCGGCGCGCCGTCACCCGTCACCAGCCCGCGCACGAAGATCGTCTTGCCGCCCCCGCGGGTGATTTCCCCGCGCGCCTCGACCAGCGCACCCACCTGCACCGCGCCGAGGAAATCGCCCGCCAGATTGAGCGTCACCGCATGGTCGCCCTTCAGCTCGTCGGTCGCGATCGCGAACAGCGCGAAGTCGGCGAAGGTCATCAGGCAGCCACCGTGCATGAACCCGCCGCCGTTCATGTGGCGGGGCTCGGCGCGGAAGGCGCTGACGTAGGAGCCATCATCCTCGCGGCGGTGGTAGAAGGGCCCGGAGCGGGTCTCGTAAGGATCGCCCTGCCAATATTGCCACCCGGCGAATTCGCCCTCTTCCATGGTGGTCAGCTGGCCGAAGCTCTGTTCGTTGGCGTCGCTCATATCACTTCCACAATTGCAGGCGGCTGACCGCGGCGGCGAGGTCCCTGTCCGGGTCCTGCCGGGCAAGGCTAAGGTCGGCGAGCAGCAGCTTGCTCGACCACGCGCTTTTGCGGAACAGCGCCGAGACGAGGAACGATCCGGTCCATGCGCGCCCGCCGAGCGCGAGATCGAGCTCTGCTCCGGCGACGAACCATGCCGCATCGCGGTGCTGGCGCGCGATCACTTCGCGGAAGGTGAAGCGCGTGCAGGCGAAGCTCTGGGGGAGCGCGGCAAGGAAGCTCGGCCGGTCAAGCAGTTGCGGCGGCGTGCTGCCGACCAGCATGAGAAAATCACGCGTGGTGAGCTTCTTCATCGCCTTGGCGTCGCGCGCCACCCAGGCACGCATCGCGGTCAGCGCGAGCGCCTCGATCTCGGCCTCGCTTACCTTTGCCATGGATCAGCCTTCGAGCGCGGCGACGCCGGGCAGGACCCGGCCTTCCATCCATTCGAGGAACGCCCCGCCAGCGGTCGAGATATACGTGAAATCCTCCGAGGCCCCCGCATGGGCGAGCGCCGCGACCGTATCCCCGCCGCCGGCCACGCTAATGAGCGAGCCTTCAAGCGTCAGCGCAGCAGCGGTGCGCGCCAGTGCCACGGTGGCGGCGTCAAAAGGCTCGGTCTCGAAGGCGCCCAGCGGCCCGTTCCACACCAGCGTGCGGCAGGTCTTAAGCACGTCGGCGAGCGCTTCGACCGCCTGCGGGCCGAGGTCGAGGATCATCTCGTCCTCGGCAACCTCGTGGACGTTGCAGGTGCGCAAGGACGCGGGGTTGGCGGCGAATTCCTTCGCGACGACCACGTCATAGGGCAGGTGCACGGTGCAGCCCTTGGCATCCGCCTCGTCCATGATGCGGGTGACCGTGGGGGCGAGGTCATGTTCGCACAGGCTCTTGCCGACGTTGACGCCGCGCGCCGCGAGGAAGGTGTTGGCCATGCCCCCGCCGATGATAAGGTGCTGCACCTTGCCCACGAGGTGTTCGAGCACGGCGAGCTTGGTCGAGACCTTAGCTCCGCCGACCACGGCCACCACCGGCGTTTCCGGCGTGCCGAGAGCGGCGTCCAATGCCTTCAGCTCGGCCTCCATCGAGCGCCCCGCGTAGGACGGCAGGAAGTGCGTCAGCCCTTCCGTCGTCGCATGGGCGCGGTGCGCGGCGCTGAAGGCGTCGTTGACGTAGAGCGTGCCGTTGGCCGCGATCGCCTGCGCGAAGTTGGGGTCGTTCGCCTCCTCGCCCGGCCAGAAGCGGGTGTTGTCGAGCAGGCCAATGTCGCCCGGCCCGAGGATCCCGATCGACTGTGCCACGACCGGGCCGGTGAGTTCGGGGATGAACATGATCTCCTCGCCGATCACCTTCTCGACATCGCCGATCACCATGCTGGTCGAGAGCACCGAGGAGCGCGCCCCGCCCGGACGGCCGAAATGCGCTAGCAGCAGCACCTTGGCCCCGCGCCCGGCGAGTTCGAGAATGGTGGGCTTGACCGCCTCGACCCGGGTCACATCGGTCGCCGAGCCGTCCTTCATGGGGAGGTTCAGATCGACGCGCACCAGCGCGACTTCGCCGGTGAGGTCGGCGGGGAGGTCATCGAGGGTCTTGAACTGGGGCATTGCTCACTCCGTTCCTCCCCCAAAAGGGGAGGATTACCTTACAAGAACTTCGCCACCACCCCGGCGGTGTCGATCATGCGGTTGGAGAAGCCCCACTCGTTGTCATACCAGCTGACGACGCGGGCGAGCTTGCCTTCCATCACGCTGGTCTCGAGGCTGTCGACCGTCGAGGACGCCGGGTAGTGGTTGAAGTCCGAGCTGACGAGCGGCTGGTCGGTGAAGTCGAGCACGCCCTTCATCGGACCCTCGGCAGCGGCCTTCAGCGCGGCGTTGATCTCTTCCGCGGTGGTGTCGCGGCTCGGCACGAAGACGAGGTCGACCATCGAGACGTTGGGCGTCGGCACGCGCACGCTCGAACCGTCGAGCTTGCCCTTGAGCTCCGGCAGCACCAGGCCGACCGCGCGCGCGGCGCCGGTGGTGGTGGGGATCATGTTGACCGCCCCCGCCCGTGCGCGGCGCAGGTCCTTGTGGATCTGGTCGAGCATGCGCTGGTCGTTGGTGTAGGAGTGGATCGTGGTCATGAACCCGCGCTCGATGCCGATGACATCATTGAGCACCTTGGCGACCGGCGCGAGGCAATTGGTGGTGCAGCTCGCATTGGAGATGATCACGTCATCCGCCGTCAGCGTTTCATGGTTCACGCCGAAGACGATGGTCTTGGTGACGCCGGTCGCGGGAGCCGAGATGATCACGCGCTTGGCGCCGGCGGCGAGGTGCGGGCGGCTCGCCTCGTCCGACTGGAAGAAGCCGGTGCATTCGAGCACGATGTCGATGCCCATCTCGCCGTGGGGGAGCTTGCCCGGGTCCTTCTCGGCGGTCACCGCGATGCGCTTGCCGTTGACGAGGATCGCATCGCCCTCGGCCTTCACGTCGCCGTTGAAGCGGCCGTGGACCGAATCGTAGGCGAACAGCAGCGCGTTCGATTCCGCGTCCGCCAGATCGTTGATCGCGACCAGTTCCAGATCGTGGTCGGTGCGCTCGAGAATGGCGCGGGCGACGAGGCGGCCGATGCGGCCGAAACCGTTGATGGCGACTTTGGTGGCCATGAGAGGTACTCCTGCTTAAGCGTTCAATTTCTGGAGGATTTGCGGGACGATTGCCTCCGCGGTGAAACCGAAATG
>JAIYEK010000110.1 GCA_027487015.1 Erythrobacteraceae bacterium
CAGGCGGGCGTCGGCGCGCATTGGGAGCTGTGGAGCTTCGTGCGCGGCGGGATGAGCCCGGTCGAGGCGCTGAAGGCCGGCACCATCGTGCCTGCGCAGTCGCTCGGGATGGCCAAGGACGTCGGCTCTATCGAGCCGGGCAAGCTGGCCGATCTGGTGATCCTCTCGGATGATCCGTCGCAGGACATCGCCAATTCGGACAACATCGAAAAGGTGATGATCGGCGGGCGGCTGTATGATTCCAAGACGATGAACGAGGTCGGCACCGGCGATGCCAAGCGCCGTCCCTATTTCTGGGAAGGCGAAGGCGCGACCGGCGCGGCGGGATCGTCGCGCACGACGAACGAGGGCCGCGGGCATGCGGATGGGGATGCGGGGTAGGGCAGACAAGTCCCTCCCCGTTGCGTAGCAATGGGGAGGTGGCACCGCGAAGCGGTGACGGAGGGGTAAGGTGCGATGGCGGGACTTTACCCCTCCGTCAGCCGCCTTCAGCGTCCGCCACCTCCACATTCTTGCAGGACGGGGAGGCACTCACCCGCCTCATTACCCCTCCAGCAACCCCCGCAGGTCCTTCAGCGCTTTCGCCCGCAGCTGGTGTACGCGCGGGACGCTCACCTCGAGCACCGCGGCGATTTCGGTGAGGTTCAGCTCCTCGACGAAGAACAGCTGGAGCACCAGTTTCAGCCGGTCGGGCAGCTTGACCATCGCCGCGATCAGCCGCTCTCGGTCCTCGGAGGCGCACAGGGCTTCGAAGGGATCGGGATCGTCGCTGGCGAAAGCGAGATTGCTCTCGTCATAGGCGTCCTCGATCGGGGTCAGCTTCACGCCCGAGGCCTCGATGGCGAGGAGTTCGGCGTCCGACACCTCCATCGCCTTGGCCAGTTCCGCGCGGCTCGGTTCTCGGCCCAGCGACCCGCGAAGCGAAGCGAGCGCCCGCTCGTAGCCTGACCGCTTCGCCCGCGATGTGCGGCTGTCGTGGGCGACGCGGCGCACCTCGTCGAGCATCGCCCCGCGCACCCGGATCTTGGCATAGGCGGCAAAGCCGTCCTCGGTCGGCCCGGCGTGGCGCTGGGCGCATTCGGTCAGCGCGAGGATGCCGGCCTGCACCAGATCCTCGATTTCGAGACCCTCACGCCCCCGCCCGTTGATGTGCCATGCGGTGCGGCGCACCAAGGGCAAGAAGCGACGCACCCGGTCCTCGACCTCGGCGCGGCCAGGGGAATATGGCGTGCCATAGGGGGCCATCGCCCCGAAGCTGGCGTGATCGTGCTTCATGCGGCGAGCCCTTGCGGCTGGGGCAGCGCGGGCGCTTCGGGCGCGGCGCCGATCACGCCGATCACGGCGATCGGCTGGCTCGCGGGCAGTTCGGCGATCGACAGCACCAGGCAGCGCGGGGCCCTGTGCTTGAGCAGCCCGGCGAGCGCGCGGCGCGCGGCCGGCTGGACGATCAACGCGATTGGACCGCGTTCGGCATCGGCGACGGCGTTGACCTCGCGCAGGATCATCGCCCCGCAATCGGGCTCGATGAGAGGATATCCGGTGAGCGGATCCAACATCCCGCCAAGGATCGCCGCCTCGAGCCCGGCATCGAGGGTGACGACCTTGAGGGGCTCGTCGGGGCCTGCAATCCGGGCCACCATACGCGCAGCCAGATCTGTTCTTACGGCATCGATGACCGCGTCGAAGTCGGTGGTCCTCTGGAGCGCCAGCGCCAGCGAAGTGAAAAGCGGCTGGGGGTGCGCAAGCCCGATCCCGTCGGCCATCAGCGCGCGCAAGGTGCGGGTCAGCGCGGCGAGCGGCAGCGGGTCCGGCGTCACCGCCTCGACCAGCGCAGGCGCGCGGGCCTTGAGGCCATCGACCCACTCGCGCACCTCGTCGGGGCCGAGCAGCTGGTGCGCCTCGGCCAGCAAGGCCTGATTGGCGTGGGTGGCGATCACCGAGGCGGGATCGACCACGAGGAAACCCTCGGCCACGGCATGGTCGCGGGCGGCGGGAGCGATCCACAGGGCGGGGCAATCGAAGGAGGGATCGCGGGTCGGCTCGCCGGTGAGGCCGTGGCCCGGACGCACATCGCCCGCGTCGATCGCGAGCAGCTTGCCCGGTCGCACGGACCCGCGCGCAATGTTCACCCCGCCCATCAGCACGGCGTAATCCTGCGCCGCCAGATCGAGCGAATCCCGGATCCGGAACTGCGGCAGCACGAAGCCCAGATCGCGCGACAGCTGCTTCCTGATCCCGGTGATGCGGGTGATGAGCGGCGCGCCCTGTGCAGCGTCGACCAAGCCGACGAGGCCATAGCCAAGCTCGACCGTGACCAGCGTCGCGTCCGCGACATCGGACAGGGCGATGTGGTCGGGGGAGACCTCCTCGACCGGCTCGGCGGGCGGGGCGGGGCGGCCGGCGTGCTTCCGCAAGCGCCACCAGAGCGCGGCGGCAATCGCGGCGGCGGGCAGGAAGATCGCTTGCGGCATGGCCGGCACCATCCCCACCGCGCCGAGGATCAGCGCCACCGGCAGCCACCCGCGCGGGTCGGCGAACTGGCCGCCGATCTGACCCGCAAGGTCGCGGCTGTCCGAGACTCGGGTGACGATGGCGGCGGCGGCAATCGAGAGCAGCAGCGCGGGCACCTGCGCCACCAGCGCGTCGCCCACCGCAAGCGTGACGTAAGCCTCGCCCGCCTCGCTCGCCGAGAGGCCGTGGCTGATCATCCCGATGGCGAAACCGGCGACGATATTGACCCCGAGGATCAGCAGCGCCGCCATCGCATCGCCCTTCACGAACTTGCTGGCACCATCCATCGAGCCGTAAAAATCGGCCTCGATAGTGACCTCGCGGCGCCGCTCGCGCGCTTCGTCGGCGGTGACGAGGCCCGCGGCGATATCGGCGTCGATCGCCATCTGCTTGCCGGGCAAGGCATCGAGCACGAAGCGCGCCGAGACCTCGGACACGCGGCCCGCGCCCTTGGTGATGACGATCATGTTGATGATCATCAGGATCGCGAAGACGAACAGGCCGACGACGAAATTGCCGCCCACCAGAAACGCCGCGAAGCTTTCGATCACATGGCCTGCCGCCGCGCCCCCTTCGTGCCCGTGGACCAGCACCACGCGGGTCGAGGCGACGTTCAATGCGAGCCGCAACAGGGTCGCGAACAGCAGCACTGAGGGGAAGGAGGAGAAGTCGAGCGGGCGCCTTGCGTTCAGCGCCACCATCAGCACCGCGATCGAAATCGCGATGTTGAGCACGAAAAAGATGTCGAGCAGCACCGCCGGGATCGGCAGCACCATCAGCGCCAGCAGCGCAAAGATGCCGACCGGCAGCGCGAGGCTGGCAGGCATGGTGGCGATCCGTGACAAGGCAGAAGATGAGGCAGTCGTCACGGATGAACTCACAGGCCGAACGCCTTCAGCCGCTCATAGGCGCGGCGCACTTGCGGCGGGGCGGCGGCGGGATCGGTGCCGAAGGTCGCGCCGAGGATCTGCGACATCGGCGGTCTCCGGGGCGGGATCGCGGCGGCAGGCGGCGGCGGGGTGTAGGTCAGCGCGGGGGGCGTGCCGGGGCCGAACACCGTCTCGTCGGCGATCAGGTAGGGGGAGGGGGACGCGGTGAAGCTCGATACGCTGGCCTGGCGCGGGGCGTAATCGGCGCGCACGAAATTGACCGCGCGGCCATCGGTGGCGCGGTCGAGGGCGCGGCCCATCTTGCCGTCGATCACCTGCATCACCTGCGCGAGGCTGCGCGGGGAACCGTCGGAGGCGTAGAAGATCCCGCGGTTGGATGCGGCCGGGCGGGCGAAGAGCGCGGGCGCGCTCTGGTTGGGGTCGGCCTGCAGCTCGCTCAGGAACCGCCCCGCTCCCCCTGCACCGAGGAAGTGCGCGAGGTAGAGTTCGGCATGATCGGGCTGGCGGCCGAGGATCGGCATCAGATGCGCGCGGTTGTCCTCGGCCAGCCCCGCCGCCATCAGCGAGGCGATCTGCGGATCGCTGCGCAGCGCGAGGATCGC
>JAIYEK010000340.1 GCA_027487015.1 Erythrobacteraceae bacterium
GAATACGGCGCGACCTGCGGCTTCTTCGGGATCGACGACAAGACCCTCGATTACCTGCGCCTCACCGGCCGCAGCGAAGAGAACATCGCGCTCGTGGAAGCCTATGCCAAGGCGCAGGGCATGTGGTTTGATCCGGCGAATGTGCCGGTCTTCACCAAGACGCTGAGCCTCGACATGGCGACCGTCGTCCCCAGCCTCGCCGGCCCCAAGCGCCCGCAGGACAAGGTGATCCTTCAGGAGGTCGACGACCTGTTCAATTCCGACCTCACCAAGGCCTATGGCAAGGCCGGCCCGGCGCGGGTCGCGGTCGAAGGCAAGGACCACGACATCGGTGACGGCGACGTGGTGATCGCCGCGATCACCTCCTGCACCAACACCTCCAATCCCGATGTGCTGATCGCCGCGGGGCTGGTCGCCAAGAAGGCCAACGAGCGTGGCCTCAAGCCCAAGCCGTGGGTGAAGACCTCGCTCGCCCCCGGATCGCAGGTGGTGACCGATTACCTCGTGAAGTCGGGCCTGCAGGAGCACCTCGATGCAGTCGGCTTCGACCTTGTCGGCTATGGCTGCACCACCTGCATCGGCAACTCGGGGCCTCTGGCGGCTCCGATCAGCGCCGCGATCAACGGCAATGATATCGTCGCCGCCTCGGTGCTCTCGGGCAACCGCAACTTCGAAGGCCGCGTCTCGCCTGACGTGCGCGCCAACTTCCTCGCCTCGCCGCCGCTGGTGGTCGCCTATGCACTCAAGGGCACCGTCACCGAGGACATCACCACCACCCCGATCGGGCAGGACCAGAACGGCAATGACGTGATGCTCGCCGACCTCTGGCCCACCAACGCCGAAATCGCCGAGCACCGCGCCGCCAATATCGACCGCTCGATGTTCGTCAGCCGCTACGCCAACGTCTACCACGGTGACGAGCACTGGCAGGCGATCACCGTCGAGCCGTCCGACACCTACCAGTGGCGCGCTGGTTCGACCTACGTCGCCAACCCGCCCTACTTCGAGGGCATGACCATGACCCCGGCGCCGGTCACCGACATCGTGGATGCCAAGCCGCTGGCGATCCTCGGCGATTCGGTCACCACCGACCACATCTCGCCCGCCGGCTCGATCAAGGAAGACAGCCCGGGCGGCAAATTCCTGATGGCCAACCAGGTGATGAAGAAGGACTTCAACTCCTACGGCTCGCGCCGAGGCCACCATGAAGTGATGATGCGCGGCACCTTCGCCAACATCCGCATCAAGAACGAGATGGTACCCGGCGTCGAAGGCGGCTTCTCGACCTATAATGGCGAGACAATGGCGATCTACGACGCGGCCATGCGCCACAAGGAAGACGGCACCCCGCTGGTGGTGATCGGCGGCAAGGAATATGGCACTGGCTCGTCGCGCGACTGGGCGGCTAAGGGCACGATCCTGCTCGGCGTGCGGATGGTGATCGTCGAGAGTTTCGAGCGCATCCACCGCTCCAACCTCGTCGGGATGGGCGTGCTGCCGCTGCAGTTCAAGGAAGGCGACACCCGCTCCAGCCTCGGCCTCAGCGCCACCGACACCTTCTCGATCCGCGGCCTCGCTGACCTGACTCCGGGCCAAGACATCACCGTGGAAGTCACCCGCGAGGACGGCACGCAGTTCAGCTTCACCGCCCTGTGTCGCATAGATACCGCAAACGAAATGGAATATTACCGCCATGGCGGCATTCTCCATTACGTTCTGCGCAAACTTGCGGCATAAGGAGAGGCATGAGACCCGGTCGCGCCGCTCTTCTTTTTCCTTCCGCCCTGCTGCTGGCTCTGTCCGGCTGCGGGGGCGATCCGGGCGAATCGAAGAGCAAGCGCGACGCGCCCTCGATCCCGTTGGGCTTCGAGCTGGCTTTTGCGGGGACCGCGGGTGAGGCTGAAGTGGCATCTGCGCCCGCAGCGCCGGTGCCGCTCACGCCGACCGAGCTCGCTGCCAAGATCAAGGCGGGCAATGTCCGCCTGATCGACGTGCGCACCGATGAGGAGGTAGCGCAGGGGATCATCCCGGGCGCCGAGCATATCGCGCTCGACCGCTTCGATCCCGCCAAGCTCGATCTCAGCGACGGGCGCGAAGTGGTGCTCTATTGCCGCTCGGGCCGCCGCTCTGCGATCGCAGGCGAGAAGCTGGCAGCGGTGACCGGCCAGGCGGCCGAGCATCTTGAAGGCGGGATACTCGCCTGGGAAGCCGCCGGACAGCCGGTCGAAAAGCCCTAGGCCCCGTCAGCACGCGAACGAAAAAGGGCGGCCCCGCGAGGCCGCCCTTTTTGGTTTTGCGATGCGCCTTGCCTCAACCGAGGAACTTGCGGCGCCCGAGGATCGCGGCGGCCGCGAGGCCGAACAGGATCGTCATCGGCGGCGCGGGCACATCATTGCCGCCCGTCGTGCCGCTGCTGCCGCTGCTGCTCGAGGAGGAGGAGCTGCTGCTTGACGAAGACGACGAGCTCGAACCCGAAGACCCGCTGCTGCCGGAAGAACCCGACGAACCCGACGAACCCGAGGAACTGCTGCTCGACGACGAGGACGACGACGAGCTGCTGCTCGTGCTGCTGGTCATGTCACCCGAGGTGCTGCCGCCGCTGGTCGCCCCGCCCGAAGACGAGGAGGACGACGAGGACGAAGAGCTCGACGAGGACGAGGACGAAGAGGACGACGACGACGAACCCGAGCTGGTCACCGCACCGGTCGACGAGCTGACATTGCCCGAAGAGCTCGAGACGTTACCCGAGGAGCTGGAGACGTTGCCCGACGAGGACGATACCGCGCCGGTCGAGGACGAAACGCCGCCGGTGCTGCTCGACACATTACCCGAGGAGCTCGAGACCCCGCCCGAGCTGCTCGAAACCGCGCCGGTCGAGGAAGACACGTTGCCCGAAGACGAAACCTGACCGGTCGAAGACGAAACATTGCCCGAAGACGAGACCGCGCCCGTCGAGGACGACACATTGCCCGACGAGGAAACCTGCCCGGTCGACGAGCTGACCGCACCCGTGGTGCTGGTGCTCGAAACCTGCCCGGTGCTGCTCGACACCTGACCGGTCGACGAGGTCAC
>JAIYEK010000307.1 GCA_027487015.1 Erythrobacteraceae bacterium
ACCGACATCACCTCCAGCGCCAGCTTTAGTGCGAGCTGCACCAATGCGCTCACGTGCAATCAGCCTGATTTCGTGATCGATGCCCGCGGGAACCGGACCGACTTTACTTATGACCCTGTCCATGGCGGCGTGACCCGCGTTCAGGCGCCCGCTGCTGTGACTGGTCAGGCGCGTCCGACGACCGATTACGGCTACAGCCAGCTCTATGCCAAGGTGGTGAATGCGAGTGGTACGCTGGTCAACCAGGACACCCCGCAATGGCGGGTGACCTCGGTCAAGACCTGCAGCACAGCGGCGACCTGTGCTGGCACGGCTAACGAGACCCACACAACGATTGCGTACGATACGCCCAACCTGCTGCCGAGCAGCGTGATCGTGGCAGCCGGCAATGGCTCGCTCAGCGCGGCGACGAGCTTTACCTATGACGCGCGGGACAACCTGATTGCGCAAGATGGCCCGCTTTCGGGTTCAGGTGATACGGTCCATCACTTCTACGACGCACGCGACCGGCGGCGCGGGACGATCGGGCCTGACCCTGATGGCGCTGGCACGCAGCTTCGCTCCGCCGTGCGCTACACCTTTGATGAGGAAAGCCGTGTCCTGACCACCGAGGTTGGCACGGCAACCGGCACCGATGAAGCTGCACTCAATGCCATGGCGATTTTGCAGCGGGTCGAGAACGTCTATGACAGCCGCGGCAATCGCACCATCCAGCGCCTTGTGGCGGGCGGGGTCGTCCAGCAGCTGACCCAGTTCAGTTACGACACGCAGAACCGGCTCGAATGCACTGCAATCCGCATGAACCCGGCTGTGTTTGGCTCGCTGCCTGCATCCGCCTGTACACTCGGCACCGAAGGAACAGCAGGGCCAGATCGGATCACCCGCGCGACCTATGACGCTCTCGACCGCGTGACCATGGTCGAGAGCGGGGTCGGCACCACGGCAGCCGGGATCGAATGGTCCGCCACGTTCACCCCCAATGGCCGGTCCGCGACGGTGACCGACGGCGAGAACAACCGCACCGGCTTTATCTTTGATGGACATGACCGGCTGATCCGCACCAGCTTTCCGCACCCCACCACCAAGAACCTCGTCAATTCGACCGATTACGAACAGCTGACCTACGACGCTGGCAGCAATGTCACAGGCCGTCGCTTGCGAGATGGCACCACGATCACCTACGCCTATGACAACCTCAACCGGTTGACCGCCAAGACGCTGCCGAATGGCGAGCCGGGGGCGACCTATGCTTATGATCTGCTGAGCCGTCCGACCTCGGCTGTGCAGGCGGGGCAGACACTGACGTTTGCCTACGACGCCTTGTCGCGCAACACCTCGCAGTCGGTCCCGCAAGGGACGGTGAGCTATCAGTATGACGCCGCAGGTCGCCGCACGCGGATGACCTGGCCTGACGGGTTCTTCGTCACCTACGAATACCACACTGATGGCTCGATCGCCGCGATCAAGGAGAACGGAGGCACCGCGCTCGCGACCTATGTCTATGATCCGCAAGGGCGTACCACCTCGGTCGTCTATCCCAATGGTACAAGCCAGTCGTTTGCGTTCGATCCGCTGAGCCGCCTTGCGAGCCTCGGGATCGACATCACGGGCACCTCGGCCGATACGTCGCGGACCTTTGCCTACAACCCGGCGGGCCAGATCGCGCAGGTGACCGGATCGAACGACAGCTATGCATTTGGCGGGTTGGTGAATGTTGACCGGCCCTACACCGTCAACGGGCTGAACCAGCTGACCAGCGCAGGCGCGACGGCGCTGTCCTATGATGCGCGCGGCAATCTCACCACCTCGGGGATGGACAGCTACACCTACACCTCCGAGAACCTGATGGCCGCCCGCACCGGGCAGGTGAACCTTGCCTATGATCCGCTGGGGCGCCTGTACCAGACCGATGCCACCGTCTCGGGCGGGGCGATCACGCGGTTCGCCTATGACGGGGTGGACATGATCGCGGAGTACAACTCCGCCAACGCCTTGCAGCGCCGCTATGTGCACGGCCCCGGCATCGACAATCCGATCGTGTGGTATGAGGGCACCGGCACCGCCGACAAGCGCTTCCTCCATGCCGATGAGCGCGGGAGCATCGTTGCGGTCTCGAATGCGAGCGGTGGATTGCTGGCGATCAACACCTATGACGAATACGGCATCCCGCGCGCGACGAACCTCGGGCGGTTTCAGTACACCGGACAGACCTGGCTATCCGAAGCGGGGCTTTTCTACTATAAGGCGCGCATGTACTCGCCCACGCTCGGAAGGTTCATGCAGACCGATCCGATTGGCTATGCCGACGGGATGAACTGGTATGCGTATGTGGGGAATGACCCGGTCAATGCGAGTGATCCGAGTGGGCTACGTGCTTGTACCGCTGCCGAACTGGCGGCGATTCCTGAGCCCGGCGACATCGTGATTTGTGGGGATCGTCCGAAGTCTGAAAACTCCCTTGAGCGCGATGTAGGAGGTGGGTTTGGAGAAGGTCCGGGGTTTGTGTCTTTGAGGGACTTTAACCCATTATATCTAAGTGATAATTTTTTGAAAGCTTTGCTTGATAATGCGGCTATTGAAGGGGCCGCAAAAGAGCTTAAAGAACTGTACTGTAGCGCCGCTGGCCTAGTTGGGACTGTGGCCGGAGATAATGGAAGATTACGATTTGGTTTTGATGCTGTCGGTGGTTCAGCTTTTTACAGTAAGTTTGGGGCTGGGGTTTCACTTCGGCCTGACGGAAGTATAGAGTCTGATCGCTATTTGGGGCTCGGTTTAGGTGTTGGCCTCAATGCAGGAATTGGTTTGGCACTGGATAACTCTGGCGGAACCGGCCGAGGCGAAACTAGAGCACTGGTCCCTGAATTGAGTGGAGGCGGCGGAGCCTATAACTTAGGCGCCTACGGGTCATACCCGCTCGATGGGAGTAATCCCAATGGCGGTGGTGGTTTGTCGTATGGGCCAAAATTTGGCGCGGCTTTGGGTGGTACTGACACTATGACAGTATACAATCGTTCTTCGAGTAATTGCCCATGATACAATCAATGCTGGGGCCGCGTGCCAGGTTGAGGATCGCGCAAGGTATTACTGTCGGGTCGGCTTTATTTTGCTTTTCCGGTATCATGCCCTACTGGTTATTGGGGATCATAGGGATTGTGTACGCGACATACACAATTTTTTTTATTCGCTGTGCACAGTGCAACTCCTCTCTTGCCCTGCAAAAGGGAAAAGGGGCTATGGGTCTGGGCGAGTTCTGTTTGAACTGCGGCGCATCAATACCCTGATCCAGAATGATTTTGACGAGGTGTGCTTTTGATGAAAAACGGAAGTCCGTTTCGTCTAGCAGAACACCTTGTGGAGAGCGCAAATACGTCATCATCCTCGCGCCGGAGCTGTCCTCTAACAAATTTTATTGCGATGCTTGCGTCGCAGTCCGTTATTCCGCAAAAAGAATCTGGCTTACCCGTCTGTTGCTACTTCGCCGCTCAAGCTGCACAAATACGTCGACGCTCTCGCGCACATAGTGCCGCACATCGTCGCGGCTGAGCCTCGAGCCCGCCTGTAGCACCAGCAGCGCCAGCTGCTCGATCGCGCGCTGCGGCGTGTCTGCGTGAATCGAGGTCATCGATCCCGGATGTCCTGTGTTGACCGCGCGCAGGAAGGTGAACGCCTCGACCCCGCGCAGCTCGCCAAGAATGATCCGATCGGGCCGCATTCTCAGCGCAGCGATCAGCAGGTCCTCTGCACCGATCCGCGCCTCGCTCAGTTCCCCGCGCGCTGCGATTAGCCCAACCGCATTGGGGTGGCGCAGATGGAGCTCGGCGGTGTCCTCGATCAGGATCAGCCGCTCCTCGGTCGGGATTTCGGCGAGAAGCGCATTGAGGAAGGTTGTCTTGCCAGTCGAAGTGCCACCAGCCACAAGGATGTTACGCCGCGCCCGCACTGCCTCGCGCAAATGCTGCGCGGCCTCACGGCCGGTCAGCGCCCGGAACCGCCGCTCGCCAGCAAGCTCGTCATGACCGACCTCGACGTTGGCAAATGCGTCTGCCTCCTCCCAATCGGTCAGTGACAGATCCGCTGAGACATGCCGTCTGATCGCAAAGGCATGCCCCTCACGGGTGGCGGGCGGAACGGCAACCTGCACGCGCGAGCCATCGGGCAAGGTGGCAGCCAGCAGCGGCTGCGCGCGGCTGATCCCTTGCGACGAATAGGCCGCAATCTGCCGCGCGAGCCGCTCAAGCAATGCCGCATTGAGCACCGGTTCCTCGACCCGCTCGATCCCCCCGCCAAGGCTTTCAAGCCAGATCTCGCCGGGCCGGTTGATCCAGATATCGGTCACACCGGGCCGCTCAAGGAAGGGCGCAAGCGGCGCGAGGAAGCTGTCGAGGTAGTAGCCTGCCTCGGTGGTGCTCATGGCCTCATCTCAGCGATCCACTGTGGAGAAATCGAGGTCGCGGGCGACGAACACCGAGACACTGGTGCCGTGCCGGACCTTGAGAGTGGGCTGAATCTGCTGCGGCTCGGTGATCCGGACATTCTGGGTGCTGCCGGGCAGCGCGACGATCACACCATTGCTCGCCTCATTGACCGCAACCCCCACGCCTATGTCGAGCACGGTCTGCAGCAGCGCGCCGCCGAAACGCTGCAGGAACTTGCTGTCGACTTTGCCCCTGATCCCGGCTCGGCCAAGCGGATCGGACGAAGGAGAGTCGAGGGCGATGGTAACACCATCCGGGCGGATAAGCCGGTTCCATCGCACCAGCGCCCGGTTCTGGCCGGGCTGGAGGCTGGCCTCGTACTCGCCATAGAGCCGGCTGCCCCGGGGGATCACCACGCGGCTGCCATCGAAGCCGGACACGTCACGCTGAACCAGTGCGCGCACGCCGCCTGCGCGCGTGGAGTCGAGCGCTGTCTCGAGCACGGCCGGAATTACCGTTCCCTGCGGGATGGTGAGCGACGGATTGAGGAAACGCTCGGCAGTGACGCGCGAATTGCTTTCAGTGCTGCGCGCCGCGGGAACGGGTGCAGGCGCAGGAGCGGCACGATTATCAAACACGACCCGGGCTGGCTGCGGCTGGAGCTGAACCGGCGGTAGTGCTTCGGGGGGCGGAAGCGCTGCAGGCCTGAACGGTATTGATGATCGAGGCTGGAACTGAGGCTGCAAGGGCTGGAGCTGCCTCCCTTCCGCATCTACTGTCCGGAGCTGTGCAGCCGGTAGCAACTCACGCCGAGGATCATCCGCAAACCGGTCAGGGATCTCCAGTGGCTGAGGCGAGGATATCCGGACCGGCTCGCCGCCACCGGGCTGGGCCACTGACGGAGCCTGTGCCGCCTCACGGGACGCGTTCAATGCGCTGAACAGCGTTCCGCCGCCCGCAACCAGCACCGCGAGGAATACCCAGAGGCCCATGTTGCCCCCGCTGCCAGTCGGGATCACAGGCCGGACATCGCTCGCCCCGATGCCAATGCGACTTTCTGCTGAAGGATCGGTGGAAGCGCTCATCCCTGATCAACCTTCCTTGCAGCACGGCGTGCACTCCGTGTTGCGGAGGCTTTTGCCTTGTCGATCCGGAACACAAGCTCCTGATGCACACGGTCGATGATGAAAAGCCCGTCGCGCATATAACCGTCGACCACCTCCTCCTCGCCGGTTGGGCCGATCGCGAACACTGCCGGTAAGGCCTGACCCGGGGCATACTCGATCACGGTCTTCATCCCGTTGTCGCGGATCGAAACCGGTCGAACCGCGCGGTCACCTCGCAGACGCCATGTGGACTCGAGATCTGCCATTGCTTCCGCAAATGCCTGCGTCCGGGAGTCGGGCTGTGCCTGATACTGGGGCTGTGCGGGACCGAACTGCAGACGCACCAGATAAGCCGCCTGCAAACCGTCACCTGTCTCTAGCAAAAAACTGTAAGCGCGTCGATCGGTCTCTATCGACAGGCTCGCCGGGACAGCGCCAGGTCCGGGCGTGACCTGGAAACTGTCTTCCTCCGCCGAGATCGCCACCTGCCATGCCTGACTGCCGCCAAGGGTCGCGCGCTGGATCCGCTCGCCCGGCTCAAGCATCACTGTGAGCGCGGTTTGGGGGAGCGCGGTCAGGACAAGCTGTTCGCCAGGACGCCACTGGGCCATCTGGATGCGCGGCGTCTCGGGGCCGGGGATCGGGAATACTTGGGCGGCCGCAGGCACTGCGCAGGCGAGCAAAGCAAGGCCGGCAATCGACGCACGGATCATGGCGCGGGGCTCCGCGTGTCGCCCAGCTTTACGCCGTTGACGATGCCTTCCTCGGGGATGGTCTCGGAATCGCGCCGATAGGCAGTCACCTGGAAGCCGAGCGGGTTCACGTAGCGGTCCGCCTCGCTCATCTGGGCCTTGCTGAAGCTGTAGTTCACAATCGCGGCCCAGTGCTCTGGCGGCTGCGGCGCGGCGCCTTGATCAACCCGGGTGGTCTGGAACCGTACCAGAGCGCGGCCTTCGGCAAGGTTCGAGACGCTTTTGACCTCGGTGCGGATGGCTGCGCCTTTCGGCAGAGCTGACAGCGGGCTCGCCGGGTTCGCCGCGTTCATCACCCGCTGGTATGCGTCCCGGACCTTCCCGTCCGACCACAGCGAGACCTTGCGGTAGTCATCCTGCAGGCTTGGCAAAGCGAAACTCTCGCGCGCGATCACATATTGCACAAGGAAAGAGCGCGTGAGCGCCGAATTGGAACCCACCACCTGAGCATCGAGCGGCGCAAGCGCCTCGACATTACCGGTCTGGCGATCAACCAGAAGGGTGTAGGGCTCGACGGTCTTGAGCGGGAGGAGGAACACCAGCGCCACGGCCTCGAGAAGCGCGACGATCGCGGCGATGATCGCCACGATCCACGCGCGGCGGTTCGAGCGCTCGAGATCATCGGTGACGCTCGTCGCCCAGCTGGCAGCAATTGGAAGGTCGGCCAGGTCCTCGCTGAAATCCTGCTGCGGTCTTGCGTTCATCAACTGCGATCCCTTGCCTGCCCGGCGCGCGAGCTGCGCAGCGAGGTCCGGCGATACGAGCTGCCCAGCCTCGGTGCTTTTCCGTCACTCGCCGGCCCGGTAGCCGGCGGTCCTGCCGAGCCCTCGCTCATAACGCTCAAGGGCGTCCGGGTGAACCGGTCGCTGCTCTGTGTCTGCTCACGGCGGATGACGTTTTCGACGGCGTTGCTGACCTGCTCGGCCCGGTTGAAAGACAACTCCCCTGTGGCACCGCGGCCGGCAACGACGGATTGTGGCACAAGCTGCTGCTCCTGAAGGCGCGGCCAATCGGGCAGGGTCAGCCATCCGCGGGTGAACACCACGCGCGCCAGCAGCCAGATCATCATCAGCTGGACGACCGCAAAGGCGAGCATGATCGCAAACAACTCGGTTGGGGCCGCCGGAATCGCATAGCCTAGTGATCGCACCTTCAGGGCATCGGTCAGCCATGGCTCGATGATCGCCAGTTCGACGGACAGGACGAGCGCCGTTCCGATCGACCCAGCCATGGTCAGCACGAGCCCCCTGATCCATCCGGCCACAAGTCCCCGGGTCCACGGAAAGAACCAAAGCCCGGCTACCAGCGGGGTGAGAGCCAGCAGCAGGCCTGCGGCAATCCTCAGCAACGCGAGCGTGCCGATCGTGCTCGCCAGGTACAGCAGCCGCGCCGAGCCGAAGGCGGTGTCATCGGCAATCGCGGTGCCTTCAAAGGTCCCGCCCGGAGCGTCCTTGTCGACCAGCGCAGCGAGATTGCGGCCGGTACCGGCCTCGGTAAGCCGGACGATCGCATTGTCCGCACGCTGCAACCGCTGCGCCAGCCCTTCGCCCTGTCGTTCATTGCCGCTCGCCCCTGCGATGGCCGTTGCAACGTCTGCCGGA
This sequence comes from Erythrobacteraceae bacterium, assembly GCA_027487015.1. Classification (GTDB taxonomy): domain Bacteria; phylum Pseudomonadota; class Alphaproteobacteria; order Sphingomonadales; family Sphingomonadaceae; genus Erythrobacter. Next base: position 7,875 of record JAIYEK010000307.1, read on the forward strand.
CCCTTGAGGGTCACATCGTAGATCACCGCGCGGAATGCGGGCCAGGAGAAGGCCAGTGTCAGGACCATCCCTATCTTCAGAACGTCGAATACAAGGTCACGTGTGCCCGGTGGCGGGCCGAACAGCAGACGGATACCGAACAGCGCGATGAACAGCGTGAGCATGTTGGTCATCATCACCGACGCCGTCGAGCCGGGCTGACCCAGTGCCTGATAGCCGTAGGAACCTATCACCTGCGCCTGGCAGTCGATATGTTCGAGGACACGCAGCAGGAAGCTGTCGCCGGTGATGATCGCCGGGCACGCCATCAGGCAGCCTTCTCGAGCAGAAGGTGAAGCCAGTTGGCGGGGTCGGGCCCGGTGCGGGTCACCAGCTCGTCGAACAGCCGCACGGTTGACTCGCGTCCCGACAGGATCGTGAGGATATCGCTCTCGCCCGACAGGTCGAGCCGCGCAACCACGCTGTCACGCCCATGCCGGATAAGGAAACAGTGCGAGCTGTCGGGGAGCGTGCGAACCAGTTCGAACTCGTGGCGGCTGAGGCCGAACCCGTTGATATAGGCCTCGGCGCGCGCCTTGGGGTTGATCATGAAGATCTGCGTTGCCGCCTGCTCGATGATCGCGCTGGCGATCTTGCTTTCGAGCGCGTCGGAGGCACTCTGGGTCGCAAACCCGACCACCCCGTTGCGCTTGCGGATGGTCTTCTCCCAGTCCTTGATCCGGCGCACGAAGATGTCGTCATCGAGCGCCTTCCAGCCCTCGTCGATCACGATGATCGCAGGAGACCCGTCGAGCCGCTGCTCGACCCGGTGGAAGAAGTAGAACATCGCCGGGGTGCGGGCTACCGGGTCATCAAGGATCGCGGTCATGTCGAACCCGACTGTGTCTGCGGCGAGGTCGGTCAGGTCGCGCTCGTTGTCGAACAGCCATGCGCGCTCGCCCACTCCCCACCATGGGCGCAGGCGGGCGTGGAGATCATCGGGCTCGGGCCGCGCACCGCCGCGGAACAGCTCGACCAGGTAGCGAAGCCGCCGCCGCCCGAAAGGCTGGGCGTAGCTGGTGTTGATTGCATCGCGGATCATGTCCAGCTCGGCGCTGGTTGCGCCGCCTGCGAGCAGTGTCAGCCATTCGATCAGGAACTGGCGGTTGGCGGGCGTGTCGTCGAGCTGCAGCGGGTTGAGCCCCGAGGGCGCATCGGGCCGCAGGCGGTCATACTGCCCGCCGATCGCGCGGATGAACAGTTCGGCCCCGCGGTCCTTGTCGAAGAAGATGATCCGCGGATTGAACCGCCGCGCCTGCGCCAGCAGGAAATTGAGTACGACGGTCTTCCCTGAGCCAGAAGGGCCGATCACTGTGAAGTTGCCGAGATCTGCGCGGTGGAAGTTGAAGAAGTAGGGGCCTGCTGCCGTGGTCTCGAACAGGGTCACCGCCTCGCCCCAGTGGTTGCCCTGCGCTTGCCCCACCGGGAAGTTGTGGAGGCTGGCGAGCCCGGCATAGTTGGTGGTCGAGACCAGCCCGCACCGGCCGATATAGCGGAAGTTGCCCGGGAACTGCGCCCAGAACGCGGGCTCCAGCGCGATATCCTCGCGCACCGCATTGATCCCGAGATCGGCGAGCAGAGCGATCACTTCGGCGACATTGTTCTCGAGGCTCGCAAGATCATCGGCGTGCACTGCGATCGAGCTGTGATGCTCTCCGAACCCGGCGCGGCCTGCTGCAACCTCGTCCTTGGCGTAGGTAAGCTCGTCACGCAGCGACAGCGCCTCATCCTCGGCCGAGCGCATGCGGCGCAGAGCGAGGTTCATCTGGCCAAGCGCGGCGGCGCGTTCGACCATGGCAAAACTCTGGGTGACCTGCAGCTCGAACGGCAGACGGTAGAGCTCGTCGAACATGCCCGGGAAGGTCGCACCCGGGTAATCCTTGATCGAGACCATCGCCACGAACCGCCGCGCCAGCGGGCCTGCAGGGCCCAGCTCGACGCAGTCCTGTCCGAAGCTCACCCGCCGCGCTGGTATGAAATGCCCGAGGTCGCCATAGGGCAGCGCCACTGGGCGCAGGTCGGCATTGAACAGGCAGGACAGGAACTCGAGCGGTTCGGAACGCTTGCCGTCGGGCGTGTCGTAGATACTCAGGAGCTGCGGCTCATAGGCGCCTAATGATGCCATCAGAGCCTCGCGCGCGCGGTCCAGCGCATGCTTCTCCGTAGCGATCTGCCCGGCATTGCGCTTCGACTTGCCGGTGATGAGGCTGCGCATCCGGTCGCCAATGCCGATGCGCCCCTGCAGCGGACGGCGGATGATGGTGAGGAACAGCTCATTGACGTAGAGTTGCTTGCTACCAAGCCGCTCCTGCCAGCGCGCATCGAGCCGGGCCGAGAAATCGTCAGCAGTGACCGGGCGCAGTGCTGCCTCAGCGCGGCGCCGCACGACATGGTGATAGATCGCAAAGCGCGAGGAGCCGAGCGTGCGCAGCATCGCATCGCGCAAACCGGCGCGGTAATTGAGCTCGGCGCTGTCGGCGGTCTCGAACAGTAGTCCGCCCAGCCGGATCGTCTGCATCAGAAGCCCGTCGCGGGTCTGGATGGTCACATCGTCGATGTGCCGCGCATAGGGCAGGTGCGCGCCGGCCGGCGCCTCGCGAGCCGCCACTTTCGGATCACGGGTCAGGGGCGGTAGGAATTGCATCGCCAGATCGCATGATTGCGCACGCGCGGGCAGTTCCGCACCCGCGTGATCCAGAGGTCGAAGATGCGCGGTTCCTCAAGGCAGGCGAGCATGCCGATGCCGTGGATCGCCAGCGCCGCCAGCAGCACCCACCAGGCGCGGAAGATCAGGAACAGCTCGACGCTGACAATCGCGTTGATCACGAAGAAGGTGTAGGTGACACCGGCAAACATCTGCGGGCGCGTCAGCGCCACGAACAGCGTATCCCGGCGAAGTTCTTCGGACATGGCGACCCCTTGGAACGGACTTTGCCACCCTGACTCATTGGCGCAGGATTGCAAGGCTGATTCAGCGGGCTAGACTACGGAAGTGATCAAGAGTTTGGCGACGCAATCAGGCGACTCGTCATTGGATCTGGAGCGACATCGACCGATGGAATGCCGAACCATGAGGGTGCCCTGAGCCACCTCAGGAAGCTATACGTGCCTGAGTGTCGGCGTGTCGGTGCAGTTGTGATCCCGTGGCAGCGATTGGCGGAGTAGCGCGAAATGCAATCAGCTGAGCAACAAAGCCTGTTCGACGCTGGTGGCGATGCGCCGATGATGCAGTCTGCCCAGTGGATTGAGCGTGTGATGCTGGGCGAGGTCGCGCTGGCACTTTGCGTCATTGCTGTGGCTGTCATCGGAGCAGTGATGCTTGGCGGACGTCTTCCGGTCAGAGAAGGAATCCGTATTGTGTTGGGGATATCCATGGTCCTTGGCGCGCCGGTAATTGCGGGTGGGTTTGCCGGCGGTTTCGGCGCGTTGGCGGAGATTTTGCGCCCTCATCTGATCACGGACGCGAGCGAGAATATGCGGAAGGATCTGCCGTCAGCTGATTACGATCCCTATGCGGGCGCTTCACTTGGAGATCGATAGTAGATCGCCCCAAGCAAGCTATACTATTGAAACCGCGCGGACATATGCGAGGCATGAAATGCAGCCGCGCTTAATGTCGCCTAGCATGGGGCTGGGTCCGAGTCACAGTTTAGGGACGCGATTTTACCGTGGCCTTTATTACTGCTGACATCCACGCATCTTGAGTTGCCGAATGAATAGGTTCAAAAGACATTCTGCTTTCTATTCCGATAAAAATAAGGTATCTATATCCAATGACGAATCTTGGCATCAATGGACAATAATCTCCATCTTGAATGTAAAAAGTTTGACCGCCATTTATGGAATCAATATTCAATGTCTGATGGTTGCGATCAATCGAAAAGTAAGATTGCGGGGGATATTCATAAGGGCTTTTTCCGTAAATTTTTCTGATGCCCTGCCCTCCGCCTTTTAGCTCGATTCCTGTAGATTCGAATGTGTAATAACCATCGAATCCTTTTTTTGAATTATCAGGGGTAAATGTCTTGGCGGTAGCCAAATATATATCTGAAGAGTGTTCAATTAGATCGTGAAGGGGGCGCCCCTCCCACGTAACATAACCGGTCTTGCACTCATCAATCGGATGGAGGGCGCTCGCAGGCGCAGCCAATCCTGCGAATATTAGAATGAATCCCGCGACTAAGCGTTTCATTAGTTTCTTCCACTTCGCCAATATGGACTTCCGGATCGTTGTCTACGTAGATTCTCGCGGTTTATTGCTCTGGCTTCCCCGGCTTCGCGCACCACCTCGGGTTCAACGCCAAACACAACGCCTTCCCCGCCGCGTTTAACTCCCTGAGTATCGTCATATATGTGTGAGCCAATTTCGTGCTCTATTGCGTCTTCGACCGTGTAAGGTATCTCGGTTTCTACCTTTCGATCCTCATCAGCGAATCCCAAGGTGGTACCTTCTCGCATACCAATTTTTACGAAACCCGGCTCTGCTTTGCCTTCTATTGTAGTTGCCGATATAATTACGCCGGATGCACTGCGAGTATCTCCGTCCACCGCTTCAACTTCGACCCGTTGCCCTAACGAAACAAGAGCTTTTTCTGTATTTCCTACATTGCTATTTGGATCTGAGATTTGAGTGTCGATCCTTTCTTGCAGTTCTTTATCACCTGAGCAAATCCCCACCTTCAATTCATTTCCGTGCTCGTCCACGACGACTCCGCATTTTCCACTTGGATCGACGCCATTGGTCGGATCGTTTCCGACGTATGCATAGAGATTGAACTGGTCTTCATACCCGATGGGGTCGGTCTGGAGGAACCTTCCGAGGGTGGGGGAGTAGATGCGGGCCTTGTAGTAGTACATGCCCAGCTCGGGGATCCACGCCTGCCCGGTGTAGCGGAACCGCCCCTTGGTGGCGATGCCTGCCCCGGGCCCCGACCCGGGGTCATTGCCGGTCGCGGTGTCGGGGATGCCGTACTCATCATAGGTGTTGACGGCGATGCGGTTGCCGGTGTGGTCGGTGACCGCAACGATGCTTCCGCGCGGATCGGAGTGCAGATAGCGCCGCAGCGTGGAGGTCTGGGTCGCGCCTTCGTACCAGATCAGCGGATCGTCAGCCTCGACGTTGGAGCCATGGACATAGCGCCGCAGCATGGTGCCAGCAGCGTTGTACTCGCCGATTATGGCATTTCCGTCATAGGCGAACCGCTGGACGCCCGCCGCGCCACCCGAGACCTGATAGAGCCGACCGGTCGGATCATACAGCAGCTGCGCCTGCAACGCGCCCGCATAGGACAGCGCACCGCAGTTGGTGTTACCGGTGCCCTGAGCCCGCTTCTCGACCAGACGGTTCTCGACGTCATAGAGATAGACGCTGCTGCCGTCGGCGGTGAGGTTGCCATTGGCATCGTAGCAGAACGCCGCGCTGCCCGCGCTCTCGTACTGGTTGAGCCCGTTGGTGGTGTAGGCGCGGGTCAGGGCGACATAGCCGTCCCACGCGTAGCTGTCGTTGCTCTGCGTCTCGCTCAGGATCTGCGAGGCCGGGTTGCGGGTGTAGCCCCAGGTGACATCGCCCACGGTGCCGTTGAGGTCGAACCCGATCGAGCTCAGTCGCCCGGCCGGATCATAACCGAAGCTGCGCGCGTTGGCCGTGGTGGTCAGCGCGGTCCACGCCAGCTGCGTGGGCAGCCCGCGGTTGTTGAACGTGACGGTGCCAAGCTGGGTCGTGCCCTCGCGCAAGGTCGTGGTGCGATCGAGTCCATCCACATCATAGGTGAAGAACTGGCTGTCCGGGTAGGTCACCCGGGTGCGGACGCCATTGGCGTTGTACTGCGAGGAGACTGTCCGGCTCACCCCGTCGGTGTTCTGGGTCTCCGAGGTCAGCCGCCCGAACCCGTCATAGGCATAGTTGATGCCCACTCCTGTCAGGCTGTCGAACCGCGCCCTGGTCTGCAGCCCGCGCAGGTCGTACTCGTAGAACACGTCGCGCACGTGGGTCGCGGCGAGGCCGCTGCAGGTAGCACCGCCGGTCGCACAAACGTCCTTCACCGTGACGCGGTTCAGCGCGTCGTAGGTGAACGCGATCCGCCGCCCGTCGCGCTTCCTCAGCCACAGCCGGTTGCCGTTAGCGTCGTAGCTGTACTCCTCGTAATCGCCCTCGTTGAGCGCGCCTGCAGTATTCAGCGCAGTCGCCTGTGTCGAAGGGTTGAACGCTGTGGGGCGGGTCTTCGAGGGAAACACCCAGCGGGTCTGCCGGTCGTGCCCGTCATAGCGCAGCTCGGCCCGGTTGCCGTTGGCATCCACGACCTGACGGATCTTGCCGTTGGTCGTGTAGTAGTAGGTAACGTCCGCGATCTCGATCGGGGTGCCCACTGCCTTCCTGATCTGCAGCACCTGACCCGCGGCATCGTAAGTGGTCCGTGTGATGCGGTCAGGACCATTCGCGCCCTCCGCCCCCAACGTGCAAGCGCTCGCCGGGAGCGAACCATAGAATGCCGAGTTCATGCGCACCGCGGTGCACTCGAGGCGGCCCGCCGCGTCGTAGCTGTACTGGACAAGGCTGACAGTCGCGCCGCCGGAACCGATCACACGCTCGGTCAGCTTGCGATTGCGAAGATCGTAGGTGGCCTCGCTAGTAGTGAGGATCTCGAAGCCTGTTGTGGGAGACGCCGCAATCGTCGGCCACGCTGACGGCGCGACATTCTCGGGATGCCAGCCCTTGAGTTCGCCGGTTTCGACCCTAATCGGATTGCCGCGCTGGTCATAGGTCGTGCGGGTCGCTGCATGCCTGAGCGGACCAGCACCGTCCGGATCCGGCGTAATCGTCCCCGTAACCCGCCCCATCGCATCGTACCGCGTCGCATATGTATGCGGCGAAGCTGTCGCCTGCGCCAGCGCAGCCGAACCCGTCGCAAGCGATCCGACCACGCCCAGCGCGAGACCCGCGCGGCCGATCAATTGCCCCACCACGCTCATGGGCAGGTCGCTCCCGTGCCCAGCGGCTTCGTCTCCGCGGTCCGGCGCCCGAGGTCGTCATACTGGTAGCAGGTCCGCAATGTCTGGCCGTCGGCAACAACTGCCACGCCGCGGAGCCATAGATTGTTAGGCCCACTATCCGGTCCGTACTCGAAGAGCGTGCGGACAAGATCACCGGCGCCTGCACTGCAGGTGCCAGCAACCGGATCCAGCGTGCTGGTACGGCAACTGCGCTCCTCGGACTTGAGCCAGATCGGCTTGCCGGTCTTCACATAGCCCGTTCCGTTACTGACCCATGCCTCGCGCTGCACGTAATAGTACCGCGTTATCGGGGATACGCCCCCGACTGCAGGCGCAGTGACGGTCATTACTCCACCATGCGCGGGATCGTAGGTGAAGGTGGTGACATTGCCCTTCGCATCGGTGACCGAGGTCGGCTGATTGCAGATCTTGCGTGTCGTAGCGGTGCAGTCGGCGGCGTATGACGTACTGGTCAGAAGTGTTGGCGCGCCCGACCCTGGTTTCGACAACGCCCGTTGCTCAATGATCAACCCGCGGTCATTGTAGCTTAACTCGACCCGGTTACCCTCCGGAAAAGTCTGGGACGTCAGGAGCCCGGTGCCCCGCGCACGGAATGGATCCCCGAGGGTCGTGTAGGTAGCGCTCGTTACCCGCCCAAGCGGGTCGGTAAAGGACAGAGCCCTCCCGCCAGCCATTTGCACATTCACACGATTGCCGAGGGCGTCCGAGTAAAAGCCGAGAGGGGTTTCGCCTTCAGGAGGGCAGGACGAGATGTGAAGGGGCCAATCCGAATAGGTCAAGCGCTCTCCGGTAGCGAAGTCTTGCCGCGTAACCGTTTCCAAAGGTAAGACATCGGGTAATTGCACATTTGGATCACTCTGTAGCGCGCTGGAATAGCCACAGCGGCCGTACACAATTTGCACCCTACAGGCCGTTTGACTTGGATCTTTTACGCATGCGACGTGACGGCGGTCATCATATCCATAAACCGTTGTTTCGTTCATGTTATTGGTTGCACTGACCAAGACATTTGCGTTGTAGCTACTGTCCGGTCGGCCAGGAAATGGAGGCTGTGTGACGGTAATCACATTGTAACCATATGTTACCGAGCGCGCTGCTTGTGGGCACATGTCTCCGGGACTTACTCGCGTGATCGCAAGATTGACCACGCAGGCTTTGGTGATCTGTTCAATCTGCGAAGTTGGAAACAATTGATATTCAAATAACAACGCGTAGCCATTGCTCGTGATTACAGCAATGGGCTGAGTTATCTGACGGCCAGTCCCATAGTGCACCTGGGCTGTCACGCCGTTCGGGGCGATCACATGCGAGAGCCGGGCCGCAACTCCCGGATGGAACACGTATTTCGTTCCATCGGTGTCGGTAAACTCATAATTGCCGTTGGTGTGATAGTTGGGATCCGCAAAACTGCCGATAAACTCAAGTTGCTGGCTTTTGTTATGCTCCTCGATCGGGTTGTAAATTCCGGGCAAGTTGAGGCCTGTCCAGGTCAGAATATGGGTCGGATCGGTAAATCCATCAGGTAGATACTGAAGGTCTTCTTGACTGATACCAACAGAAAATTTTGCCGAATTATTGGAAAGAACAACGACGTGATAGTATTCCTCGCACAACGGATTATCATACACGTCAGGTATCGGAGATGGGCTTGGGAAGAGTGGGCATGTCAATCCCTCGTCTACTCCACTCCGGAACCGCCCCGTTGTCATGTGCATCATCCAGTTATGTGACCAACCCTGTGATGCAAACCCTGCGCGATAGCTGTAATACTCGGCGCTCGAACTGTTATAGCTACGCTCCAGTGTCAGACCGTTTGGAAATGCGCCATCTCCGATCTGCAGGTCCACAACGCTCATGGTGTAAGCGCCGGACCCCATGTCGACATCCCCTGGGCTTCGGGTCTCGATGCTGGGCGGCGGGTCGGGCTGAGCTGCAATTTGCTGTCCTTGCGCATGCAGCGGCGAAGCCGGCAAAGGCACAATTGCGACCGCTGCAAACGCCGCGCTGGTGAGTGACATAATGAATGAACCGGGAATTCTCATGGCGCCTTATCCTGCCTCGTTCGCTAGAGTGCAGAGTTCATCGAGACCTATCCCGTAGATCCGCTCGAATGCCTGCTTGAATGCCGGCGGCGCAGACTGCGACAGTTGGCAGGCCCGTGAACGGAACTCAGTGAAACTTTCAGTCGCGGTGCTGCAGGATACTGCACTGAATCCGCGCCCCTCGAGCGATGATACGCGCGCTTGCGAGAGGTAAATCGTGAAGCTGCGTCCCTGTCCGTCCTTTGCGGTGCCCGCCATGCAGACGGGAGAACTGGTCTGACCTGCAGCCTCGCTCGGAAGGACAGTAAGGGCTGCGACGAAAGCGGCAGCAAGCGCCCCGCCACTCACTACAAGCGTCTTCATGGAGCAACTCCCGTACCATAGGCGCTGGAGGTTACCTGCAACTCATCGGGTACCGACATCGAGTAACCCGGGTCGAACGCAGGCGATGGCGAAGAGTTGTAGACTGCCACACCG
>JAIYEK010000101.1 GCA_027487015.1 Erythrobacteraceae bacterium
CGGATCATCGCCGCGATCTGGCGGTCGTCGCTGGTGAAGCGCACTTCGCTCGCGACGAGACCTTCGCCGTAGCGCACGGTCTTCACGCTGACCGGGAGGCCGTTGATGAGCGCGCTCTGGTCGAAGGTCTTGTTGCCGATGCCGAGGAACCCGCCGCGGGTGCGGATTTCGGTGTCGGGGTGGAGCGTCACCAGCTGGACCGTGCCGTCATCGGTGGTGATCTGGAGGCGCGAGCCCTTGCGGGCCGAGATGATGCCCGAAACGCGCGGGCCTTCCTCCATCTCGGCAAGCGGGGGCAGGGCGCCGTAGACGGTGGTGGTGGTCACCCCGTCCTGCTCGCCGATCACCGGGTCCGGCAGCGTCCGGGGGATGATGGTCTGGGCGGAAAGGCCCGAGGCGCTCGCGGCGCCCAGAAGGGCAAGCAGCGCGAGGCTGCGGGGGCGTGTGAAGGTGGTCGTCACAGTGGTTATGCTCCTGCGGTTCGGGCTCCGCGATCCCGTGTGGGCCCGTTGTTGGCGTTCTGCGCGATGGGCGGGGTGTTGCGCAACACCTTGCTGGCAGGTGAACGCAACTGCCCCGCTTGCCGCAGGAGCGGGCAATCGGGGCAGCGGATGCGACGAGTTGACGCGCCGCGCGGTGCGGCGTGGCGGGTTACTTGGCGCTTTGGGCCGCGATCCAGCGGTCGATCTTGGCCTCCAGAACGGCCAGCGGCAGGCCGCCGGTGTTCAGCACTTCCTCGTGGAAGGCCTTGATGTCGAACTTCGCCCCGAGCTTGTCGGCCGCGCGCTTGCGCAGCTCCTGGATCTTGAGCGCGCCGATCTTGTAGGCGAGTGCTTGGCTGGGAATGGCGATGTAGCGATCGACCTCGGCAATCACTTCGGTGCGGGTCATGCCGGAGTTCTCGAGCATGTAATCGATCGCCTGATCGCGGCTCCAGCCCTTGGCGTGGATGCCGGTATCGACCACCAGCCGCATCGCGCGCAGCATCTCGTCCTGCAGCGTGCCGTAGCGGTTCCACGGGTCCTTGTAGAAGCCCATCTCGTAGCCGAGCGTCTCGGCATAGAGCGCCCAGCCTTCGACATAGGCGGTCGTCCCGCCATAGCGCATGAAGGCGGGAAGCGCCTCGTTCTCCTGCGCGAGGCTGATCTGGAAGTGGTGCCCGGGCGCGCCTTCGTGGAGGTAGAGCGTGACATTGCCCGGCGTCAGGCGGCTGGGCAGGTCATAGGCGTTGAAGTAGAATATGCCCGGCCGGTCCCCATCGGGCGAGCCGGACTGGTAGGAGCCGCCTGCCTCGAACTCTTCGGTCGAGGGGTCATAGGGGCGGATTTCCAGCTTCGACTTGGGCAGCTTGGAGAACAGTGCGCCGATCTTGCCGTCGACCGCCTTGCCGATGGCGTAGAAGTTCTGCGTCAGCCCCTCGCGGGTCTTGGGCTGGAACTTGGGATCCTTGCGGACATAGTCGAAGAACTGGGTGAGTGTGCCCTTGAACTTGACCTCGCGCTGGAGCTTTTCGAGCTCGCCCTTGATGCGGCCGACTTCCGAGAGGCCGAGCTGGTGGATCGTCTCGGGCGCAAGTGGCAGCGTGGTCGAATCCTCGACCAACCGGGCGTAGAGCTTGTCGCCGCCCTTCATCTGGCTGAGGCCGATGCTGTCGCGCGCGGCGGGGAGGTATTCGTCGCGCAGGAAATCGCGCAAGGCTGTGTTGGCGGCGTAGATGTCGGCGGTCTTGGCTTCGTAGGCCTTGGTGAGCCGCGCTTTGTCGCTTTCCGAGATGCCTTCGGGGAAGGTCTTGGTGGGGGCCATGAACGGCGAATCCGCAATCGGCGTGGCCAGCTGGGTATCGAGCTGGGTGACCATGATCCCAACCGTCAGCTTGGTTTCCACCACGCCGCTCTTCATGCCTTCCCGGAACTTGCCGATCGCCCGATCGATGAAGGCGATGTAGTCGTTGTGGCGGCTGAGGTTGTCCTCGTAATTGGCGAGCGTCTTGAATTGCGCCACGCCCGTGCCGTTGGCGAAGGTCGGGTAGAAGGTGTGGAACCCGAAGAAGTGGTTCAGGGGACGCACTTCGGTGAGCGCGCGCATCTCGTCGCTGGCCCCCGCAAGCGCGCGGCTCTGGGTGTATTGGAACACGTCGAAAGCGAGCTGGTCGGTTTCGCCGAGCTTGCTGCGGTCGATCTGCGCGAGCAGCGCCAAGTTGAGCTTGATGTCGGTGCGTGCGGCCAGGAAGCTCGAATCCGTGAGGATATCGCCGAGCCGCCCGGCGTTCTCATCATCGCCGCGGAACAGGCGGCTGAGCGGGTTGAGCGCAAGCTCGCGCGCGTCGGCATCCTCGAACAGGGCGAAGAGCTTGTCGTGCTCGGATTGCGGGGACGCGGCGGTGGTGGCTGCGGTCTCGGGGGCGGTTTGCGCGAATGCGGGCGCGCCGAGCGTGAGGAGGAGCGCGCTCGAAGCGGCAAGTGCAAGGCGCAAGGTCATCAGTGTAAGTCCCCGGTGGCAGCAAGATAATCGCGGGGCGCTAGGCCCCGGCACTAAGCGGCGCAAGAACGCGGGCGACGAGCGTTGCAGCCACATCGACAGGCGGCGTGACGCCGTGACGTCACGCATTAGGTCACTGGGGGGCGAAACGCTCCCGGTGGAAGGCGGCATCCTTGCGCAGCTGGTCGTGCTCGACCCACACCGAGTGGGTCCCCGAACAAATCTTGTGCGGCAGCGCGAGGCGGCAGATCGGGCCTTTGGTCACGTCGCTCGCATCAAGGATCGCGCATTCGGACGTGCCGGTATTCTCGTCGATGAGGAATGTGACGAGGTAGCCATCGTCCTCGGTGGTCGCACCCTTGCGCGGGATCATCGGGCTTTCGCTGGCATAGACGCCCTCGGGCAGGCGGTAGACCTGCTCCTCGCCGGTCTCGGTGTCGTGGCGGACATAGCCGTTGAACAGGAACCAGCCGGGCCGGGTGGTGGTCGACCAGACATAGCGGCTTTTGTGCATGGCATAGGCCGGGTTGATCATCCCGAATTCGACGATCTTGTCGGTGAGCCGCTCCTCGCGGGTCTCGCCGGTTGTGAGGTTGAAGCGCCAGCGGTGGAGGCGGGACTGGAATGAGTGCTCGTCCACGTAAGCCATCATGTGGCTGTAACGGCCCATTTCCTCGAGCGGATCGGGCATGGGCTTGGCTTGGTGGTAGCCTTCGAGGATGACCTCGTCGCCTTCCTCCCACGCATTGGTCCAGTGGAGCACATAGGTTGGCGCGGCCTCGAACCAGCGGATATCCTCGGGCTGTCCATGGCGCGGGATCAGCGCGAAGCGGGTTGGAACGCCATCGTGAAGCCGTGCGGCGTGGATGTTGCGCTCCAGCAGTTCGCCATCCCAGAACAGCGGCATGTCATTGAGGATCGACCAGTTCTTGGTGATCGCCATGTCATGCGGCAGACGCGGGCCGGGCAGGGGGACGGGGACGTAGTGCACCAGCGCACCGCTGCGGTCGACCACGCCGTAATGCATGAAAGGCGCATATTTGGAGTAGTTGAAGAACATCATCTCGCCGGTCGCCTCGTCCAACTTGGGGTGGGCCGAGATGCCGTCCAAAGGCACCCACGGCGCCTTGCCGCGGCTGCCCAACGTGACGGGATCGAGCATCCACGCCTCGCCGCACTGGTACAGCGTGGCGTAGGCGGTGCCTGCGTGGACGATGATGTCGGTCGAGCCCGTGTCCTTCAGCCCCCCATGCGCGCCGAAACCGGGGCGCACCGAGGTACCCCACGGGTCCATCAGCCCGCCCCACAGGCTGCGGCCCGCAATCTGCTCGGCCTCGAAGCAATGCGTGCGCACGAAGCGGTTGCGGTAGCTCGCCTTGCCGCCGGAGATGTTGACCTGATGGATCATCGCATCGCCATCGAAAGGATGGTGGCGCCCGAGCGGTTGGTGGACCTGGTTCTCGGTGTTGCGCAGGTAGATGCCGTCGATATCCGCAGGGATCGCACCCTCGATCACGCGCAGTTCGGCGACATCCACCTCTTCGTGGAGCGGCGTCCACGGCCCGGTCAGATAGGGGTGGTTCGACGGCTCGAGGCTGGTCTTCACCGGCGGGTGGCGCATGATTTGCATAGTCTCTCTCTCCCTCCCGCCAGAATTAGCGCGCGCCTTGTCCAACGCAAGGTGCTATGCACTTCGCCGCGCGGGCTCGCAAAATTGATCCGGGTCAAAGCACACCGCGGCGTTCGGGGCGATCATCCTCATCATGAATGGGAGATCCGCGATGAAATCGATCCTGCTGCATATCGACCAAGACCCGGCCATGCCGGCCCGCCTGCAAGTCGCGCTCGACATGGCGCGTGCCAGTAACGGGCACATCACCTGCCTCCAGACGGTGAGCTACGACGTGTTCATGCCGGGTGACTTCTACGGCTCGGCCATCGCCGCCGCGCTGCCGATCATTCGCGAGAACGCCGACAATCTGCGCGCGAAGATCGAGCGGGAGATGGAGCACGAAGGTGTGCCCTTCGACTGGCGCTTCGAATATGGCGTGGCGGGCCAGCGCCTGATCGAGGCCTCACCGCTGGCCGATATCGTGATCCTCGGCCCGGCCGAGGGGGGCATGGATGGGCGCGGCCCCTCGGCGCTGGTCGGCGATGTGGTGACCCGCGCCCCGGTGCCGGTGCTGGTGGTGCCCGAGGGCATGACCGGCTTCGATGTCGGCGCGCCGATGCTGGTCGCGTGGAACGGCTCGGCCGAAAGCGCGCATGCGCTGCGCGCAGCGGTGCCGCTGCTGGCGTGCTCGGTGAAGGTGACGCTCGCCTGCGTGGTGGAGGAGAAAGGCGCGGCGAAGAGCTTCGACCTGCCTTCGACCGAGGGCGCGAAGTACCTCGCCCGCCACGGCATCGCCTGCGAGATCGTCGAGATTCCGCGCGGGGAAGCGAAGATCGCCGACACGCTGTTCTCCGCCGCCCAGATGCGCGAATGTGGGCTGCTGGTGATGGGCGCCTATGGCCACGCGCGGCTCGCCGAACTGGTACTGGGCGGCGTGACGCGCCACATGCTGAGCGAGCCGCAGATGCCGGTTTTATTGGCGCACTAGGCGCGGGGGGCTTCCTCCGGGGCTGACGCATAGGCCTCGGACAACAGCCGGTAGGACCGCGAGGCGAAGGCGGCGAGCGTCAGCACCACCCCGAGCACGCCCGTGATGCAGAACACCAATGCCATGCCGCGGTCGGCTCCGGTGCCGAACCATCCGCCGATTAGCGCCGCGCCCGCGCCGGTCGTCATGAAGGGGATCGCCAGAAACTGCGTCAGCGGCCCGATCAGGAAGGCGGTCAGCGGCGAGGCGGCCTGCTCGACCGACTGGGCAAAGCCGAACACCCGCCCCTGCCGCTCGAACGGCACCACCCGTTGCAGCGTCGTCTGCTCGGCCGCTTCGGCAAAGGGGCCGAAGAACATCCAGATCAGGCAGCCTGCGGCCAGCAAGGGGATCGAGGCCTGGATGGTGAACAGACTTGCCGCGATCCACGTGACGAGATTGACCAGCAGCAGTGTCCGCAGCGGGTTTTTGCCGAGGCCCACCCGCGAGATCACCACACCGCTGGCGATGAAGGCGCAGGATGTGATCGCCCAGAGCAGGCCCCATTCCTCGACGCTCATCAGCGACAGGCCGTAGCCGTCCATCAGCGCCATGAACACGCCGCCCAAGAGGTTGTTGAAGGTGGCGAACAGGATCAGCGCGAACAATCCCGGTACCGCGGTGACGACGCGGATCGTGCCGCGCAGGTCGATCGCCTTGGGCTCGCCCGTTGCGGCGGCTTCCGGCTCCGGGTCGTCGATCCGCACGGTCAGCAGGTGGATAATGGCGAGCGCGCTGAAGCCGATCGCCAGCGCCAGCGTGCCGCGAATGCCGTCCCACGCGACCAGAAAGCCGCTGATCGCCGAGGTCACCAGAAACCCTACGCCGCCGACCATTCCGACCAGTCCGTTGGC
>JAIYEK010000167.1 GCA_027487015.1 Erythrobacteraceae bacterium
CTGAAGCCGATCGCCAGCGCCAGCGTGCCGCGAATGCCGTCCCACGCGACCAGAAAGCCGCTGATCGCCGAGGTCACCAGAAACCCTACGCCGCCGACCATTCCGACCAGTCCGTTGGCCTTGTCGCGCCGCTCGGGCGGGATCAGCAGGGTCACCAGTGTTGAGAGCGCGATCATGCGGATATTGCCGAAGATCACGGCGAGCATGACCAGCACGATGAACCCCCACAGCGGCCAGCTCGCCGTCTGCGCCAGCGCTTCCTCGGGCGTGACCAGATAGAGGCCAAGCGCCGCTGCATAGAGCACCAGCGAGACCGCGCTCGAGGCGAGCATGATCGGCTTCTTGCGATGGTGATCGACCAGACTGCCGAACCAGATCGCGAAGCCGCCCGTGAAGGCCAAGTGGATGCCGCCGATCATCCCGGTCACGAACACCGAGCGGGTTTCGAGATAGGCCCAGAACACGAGCGCGAACCAGACCGTGAAATTGACCACGTTCTGCAGCATGTTGTTGGCGAGAATCGCGTGGAACGGATCGATCCGGGGCATGGCCACCTTATCCGTCAGCGACCTTGCTGGGGCAAGGCATGAGCGCGGCGGTTAGGCCGGGGCGGAGCGCTCTTTGACGATCCTTTTGCGCATCATCCCCTCCTGCGCGACGCTCGCCACGAGTTCGCCCGCGAGGTTGAATATCCGCCCGCGGTTGAACCCTCGCCCGCCGCCCGACCACGGCGCGTCGGTGGCGTAGAGCAGCCACTCGTCTGCCCGCGCATCGCGGTGGAACCAGATCGCATGATCGAGGCTCGCGCCGACCAACTCGTTGCGCATCCACGAAAGGCCATGCGGCAGCGCGCTGGTGCCGAGCAGGGTGTAGTCGCTCGCATAGGTGATGATCGCGCGGTGCAGTTCGGGGGTGTCGGCCTCGCCGGTGATCGGCGCGCAGACCTTGAACCAGGTGTGCGCGCGCGGCTCGCGCGGCTCGCGGCTCATCCAGTGCAGGCGGTCGATGGTGCGCATCTCGATCGGGCGCGGGCGCAGCATCATGGAGCGCTGGGTCTCCGAGAGCTTGTCGCCCCATTGCGCGGCGATCTCGCGGCGCAGTTCCATGTCGGGGCGCAGGTCATCGGGGAGAGCGACCTCGGGCATGGGCGAATCGAGGTGTTCGAGGCCTTCTTCGGGCAGCTGAAAGCTCGCGGTGAGGTTGAGGATGGGGACCGGCATCCCGTCCTCGCCCTCCTGCGATGCGACCACCCGGCGGTTGGCGAAGCTGCGGCCGTCGAAATCGCGCTCGATGCGGTATTCGATCCCCGCGCCCTCGCGCCCGCCGCGCAGGAAATAGGCGTGGAGCGAATGGGCGCTCTTGCCGTCCGAAATCGTCGCCTGTGCCGCCTGCAGCGCCTGCGCCAGCACCTGCCCGCCGAACACGCGCCCGATCCCGTCGGTCTGCGGGGGCCCCGCGTAAACGTCGGCGGCGCGCTTTTCGACGGTCAGGAGCCGAACGAGGCCGGCGACCAGTTCTTCATTCGTGGGCGTGTCAGTCATGGCACGCGGCCATGCTTGCGCCTTACGAACCCGTCAAGCCAAGCTTGCGCATGACGCGGTAGGCATAGGACTTGGCATAGTTCTGATGCGGGAAGCGGCCGGGGGCCTTGGGTGTGAAGCCGCGTCCGCGCAGGATCGCGTTGAGCGTGCGCGCCTCGCTCTCGCGGTAGGACCATTCGGAGCGCCAGGTGATCGACAGCGACACAGAGGGTGCGGGGCCGTTCTTGACGAAATGCGGAGCCATGACCGGCACGAACAGCGCCTCGCCGGGGCTGAGGGCAAATTCGGTGCCGTGGGCGAGCATCGAATCGTCCCACTTCAATTCGCGCGGGCCGCCCGAATGGTAGGTCTCGTGGGCTTCATCGGGCACGAAGCGCGTGTCGCCTGCCGGAAACTGGGTCATCACCTTGGTGCCGCGGATCTGGAGCAGGATGTTGTGCTCCGGATCGAAGTGGTAGGGCGTGACCGAATTGGGGCTGGAGACGAAGATGAACCCCTGCGGCTTCAGCATCGCGCCGGTCGCAGCTTCGATCTCGGGGCGGAGTTCCTCGAGCAGGCCCATCAGCATCGCCTCGTAGGCGGGGGCCTGTTCGATGTTCTTGAGCACCGCCCAGCTTTCGGCCTCGGCGACCTTGCGGATCGTTTCGGCGATGGTCATGCCGTTCGAACCCGGCTTGCCATCGACTCCGATGGGCAGATCGCCGCGGTTATACTCGACCGAGCTCGTCGGCAGGCCCTCGGCCAGCTGCGCCAGCGCTTCGATCTCGAGCAGCGGGTGGCTGGTGAGGCCGTGGGCGAGGATGTGCGGCTGCTCGGGATAATGGCGGGCGAATTTCGCGCGCGCGGGCGCATCGAACACGGCGCTATGCAGGGCATCGTTGAAGCGGGCGGGAGCGTTCATGGGTTCCTCCTCGAACGGGTTTCGTAGGCCTTGAGCAGGCGGAAGGCGGTCCGGCGGGGCAGGCCGCCGATGGCGATGTTGATGCTCGCCATGCGGCGCGCATCGCGCCACAGGCGTTCGATCATCGGGTGGCCTTCCACCGCGCAACTGTCGGCCCAGTCGATGCCGTCGCGCTCCAGCAGCACGAGGTTTTCCAGTTGCAGCAGCATACCCGGAGAGAAGCGCGCATAGGCCTCGTCGAAGGCGGTCTTGTAGCTGTAGGCGCCGGGCGCGGTGATGAAGTTGGCCAGCATGGCGATTGCGCGGCCATCGAGCCTGAGCGCGAGGCGTTCGAGCCGTCCGGCCGCCGCCGCCCCCGCCAGTGCCGCTTCGAACAGCGCGGCGGTATCGGGCGCGGATGCGAGCGCAGAGCCGGCCTCGCCCTTCCATCCGGCCGCTTCGAGCGCGAGGAATTCGGCGGTCCATTCCGCCAGCCCCGCTTCGCCTTCCACCCGCTCGAAAGCGAGCGCGCCTTCCTCGGCGAGGCGATTGTGCTGGCGGCGCAGTTCCTTGCGCTTCTTGGCGCTCATCGAGGCTTCGAGATAAGCGGCAGCTGAGGTCTCGCCGGTCAGCATCGCCCGGGCCTCGCGCGCGGCGGTGTAGTGCTTGCGGTGCCCGCCTGTGAGGACACGTTCGAGCGCGGCGAAGACCGGGCCATCGGCGGGAAGCTGGGGCAGGTGGAGGAACAGCGCGCGGCCCGGATGGCGGTCGAAATGGGCGAGGAGCGCACGCCAGAAGGCCTCCTCGTGCCCGCTTGCGATCAGCGGCACGCCGCAGAAGGCATTTGCGTGGAGCCAGGCGGCCGCATGGGGCACCGGGTGGCCGTAATAGTCGGAGGTCCGGGCGAGCGGCATGAGGCCCGCAAGCCGCCCCTCGTGCTGCCATGCGACAACGCGCACATCCGCGCCCCAGTGGCGCAGCGAGGGGATTAGATACCACGGCTCGAAGAAGGGATTGGGCTCGGCCGCGCGGGCCACAAGCCGCTCCCATGCAGCAAGGGTGGCGGGCTCTTCCAGCTCGGCGAGGGTGAGCAGACGCACCTCGCCCCCGGCGGCAGGCTGCCGCGCGCGGGTGCGAAAGCTGGCCGCTGACCCCATGTCCATGATCGTTAACTCTGCCCTGCCGTGCTTATCTGCGGATCCCTGAAGGTTCATGGCACAGGGCGATTAAGAAAGCCTCAGCGCGGGGGGTGGCTGTCCGAGGCAGGGACATGGGGCGAGGCAAAGATAAACCCCGCCGGGATCGCTCCCGGCGGGGTTCGGAATTTTCACGAGGTGTGGCGGGTTACGCCGCTCCGTGCGCCAGCGCCGCGAGCAGCAGCAGCGCGACGATGTTGGTGATCTTGATCATCGGGTTCACGGCAGGCCCGGCGGTATCCTTGTAGGGATCGCCGACCGTGTCGCCCGTCACTGCGGCCTTGTGGGCTTCTGAGCCCTTGCCGCCGTGGTGACCGTCCTCAATGTACTTCTTGGCGTTGTCCCACGCCCCGCCGCCCGCGGTCATCGAGAGCGCGACGAACAGCCCGCCCACGATCACGCCGAGCAGCAGCGCGCCCAGCGCCGCAAAGCCGTTGTCCTGCCCGGCGATCGCAGTGATCACGAAGTAGACTACGACCGGCGCCAGCACCGGCAGCAGCGAGGGGATGATCATCTCCTTGATCGCCGCCTTGGTGACGAGGTCGACGGTGCGGGCGTAGTCGGGCTTGGAGGTGCCCGCCATGATCCCCGGGTTCTCGCGGAACTGGTTGCGCACATCCAACACCACGTCGCCCGCCGCACGGCCCACCGCGGTCATCCCCATCGCCCCGAACAGGTAGGGCAGCAATGCGCCCAGCAGCAGCCCGACGATCACGAAAGGATTCTCGAGGCTGAAGTCCACGTCCGCATCGGGGAAGAAGGTCCGAAGGTCGGTGGTGTAGGCCGCAAACAACACCAGAGCGCCAAGGCCCGCCGAACCGATGGCATAGCCCTTGGTCACCGCCTTGGTGGTGTTGCCGACCGCATCGAGAAGGTCGGTCTTCTCGCGCACAGAGTCGTCAAGCCCCGCCATCTCGGCGATGCCGCCGGCGTTGTCGGTGACCGGGCCGTAGGCGTCGAGCGCCACGACCATGCCGGCCAGCGCCAGCATTGCGGTCGCCGCATAGGCGATGCCCATGAGACCGGCGAGCCCGTAGGCGATGATGATCCCCGCGACGATCACCAGCGTCGGCAGCGCGGTCGATTCCAGACTGATCGCGAGGCCCTGGATCACGTTGGTGCCGTGGCCGGTTTCCGAAGCCTTGGCGATCGAGCGCACCGGGCGATACTTGGTGCCGGTGTAATACTCGGTGATCCAGATGATGAGGCCGGTGATCACGAGGCCCAGCAGGGCGCACAGGAACAGGCTCGTGCCGCTGAAACCGAGAACGATCGTGGTCTCAGTGATGCTCTCGCCGGTAGCCGGATCGATCACCTGGGTGGTCTCTTGCGATCCGCCCGCGATCACCCGGCGCATGTCGCCGAGCACATAGGTCATCACGCCGTAGATCGCCGGGATCGAGGTGACCGCGGTGACGATGAAGCCCTTGTACATGGCCCCCATCACGTTGGTCGCTCCCGCGCCGCTCGAACCCAGGCGCACGAAGTAGGTGCCAAGGATCGAGGTGACGATGCACACGCCGCCGATCAGGAGCGGCAGCGCCATCATCGGCAGCAGCATGTCGCCAAGGTCGGTGAGCAGCAGCGCGGTCAGCACCATGGTGGCGCCGACGGTGACGACGTAAGTCTCGAACAGGTCGGCGGCCATGCCTGCGCAGTCGCCGACGTTGTCGCCGACATTGTCCGCGATCACGGCGGGGTTGCGCGGGTCATCCTCGGGGATGCCTGCTTCGACCTTGCCGACAAGGTCCGCGCCGACGTCTGCCGCCTTGGTGAAGATACCGCCGCCAAGACGCGCGAAGATCGAGATCAGCGAGGCGCCGAAGGCAAGGCCGACGAGGCCGTCGATCACGGCGCGGCTCGAGGGCGAGAGGCCCATCGGCCCGATCATCGCCGCGAAGAACACCGCGATGGCGAGCAGCGCCAGCCCGGCCACCAGCATCCCGGTGATCGCGCCCGCGCGGAAGGCGAGGGTAAGACCCGCCTGCAAGCCGGTCGAAGCCGCCTCGGCCGTGCGCACATTGGCGCGCACCGAGATGTTCATGCCGATATAGCCGGCCACGCCCGAAAGCACCGCACCGGTAAGGAAGCCGATCACCGCCGTCGTCCCGAGCGCGAAGGCGACAATCGCGGCAACAACGGCGCCGACGATCGCGATGGTGGTGTATTGGCGGTTCAGGTAGGCCTGCGCGCCTTCTTGAATGGCGGCGGCGATTTCCTGCATCTTGGCATTGCCGGCGCTCGCGCCGAGCACCTGCGAGCTGGTGAAAATGCCATAGACAATGGCAAGCACCCCCAGCCCAATCGAAATGAGCAATAGATTCACGAGCAATCCCCTCTCGTCTTTTTTTGTCGCTCCCTTGGCGGGAGCCCCCACGCCTCGTTTGATCCCATGGGCGCGGGGGCCACAGTCATAGGCGCTTGCCGGGGACTGGCAAGTCCGTCGCCAAGTGCCATCGGCGGTTTTGTGCCGGTTTGCGCAATTTAGTGAGGGGCGAGGGGGCTCTTCGGCGCGGGATCGTGCTTAGCCGTGGCGGTAGCCGAGGCTGGCGGAATCGGTGAGCGCGGTGTCGCCGAGGAGCAGCGGGGCAGGCCCGCGGGGTGTGACCGTGCCTATCCGGTGGGCGGGCACGGGGAGAGCGGCGGCAGGCGCGGCGGTGAACAGCAGCACGTAATCATCGCCCCAGCGGATGCATTCTTCGAGACGCGCAGGGTCGGCGACGGGGATCGCGGACGGATCGAGCGCGAGGCTCACCCCGCTCGCCTCGGCCATGCGGAAGGCATCGAGCAGCAACCCGTCCGAGACGTCCATCATCGCGCTGACCACCGGGGCGAGCGCGCGGCCTTCGGCAAGGAGGGGGACGGGTCTGTCGAAGGCGGCGCGGTGGTCGGAGTCGCCCTCAAAGCCGAGCATTGCGCGCCCGACGGGGCCGGTGATCCACACCCCGTCGCCCGTCTTCGCCCCGGAGCGCGCAGGAACCGGCGTGTGGGTCGCCCGACCGATGGCCGTCAGGCCAAGGGCTCGCGGGCCTGCGGCAGCGATGGTGTCGCCCCCCAGCAGCTGCGTGGCGAAAGCCTCGAGCGCCGCGCGCAGCCCCTCGATGAACCGCGCATCATCGCGCCCCAGCATGTGCCCCAGCAGCACGCCCACCGGCTCCGCGCCCTTGGCGGCGAGGTCGGACAGATTGGTCGCAACCAGCTTCCACGCCACGTCGGCCATGTCAGCGTCAGGGCGGAAGTGCGTGCCCTCGGCCATCATGTCGTGGGTGATGACGAGGGTTTCGGTGCCGAGTGTCAGGACCGCGCAATCATCCGCCAGCCCCCGCGCGCCGGGGTGGAGCGGCAGAGCGCGCAAGGCGGCGATGAAATCGGGTTCGTTCATGGACATTGGCCCATAACCGTTCCGGCTGAGCCTGTCGAAGCCCCGCTTTTTCCTTCAGACGAAAAGGACGGCCCTTCGACAAGCTCAGGGCGAACGGAATTGAACTACTGACGCGCCTCTTTCGCCACCGCATCCAGAATGCCGTTGACGAACTTGGCCTGCCCGTCGTCGAAGAACGCCTTGGCGACCTCGACATATTCGTTGATCGTCACGGCGGCAGGCACGTCGGCGCGGGCGATCAGTTCATAGGTGCCGGCGCGCAGCACCTGAAGCATGGTCTTGTCGAGCCGCGTGAGGCTCCAGCCGTTCGCCAGCTTGCCCGCCACCAGTGCGTCGATCTCGTCACGGCGGGCGTCCACACCGCGCACCACGTCATCGAAGAACGGCACTTCGGCGTCGGCATATTCGGCCTCGTCGAAATCCTCGTCGTCGATGGTGCGCCCCAGCCGGTGCTGGTGGAATTCGTCGAGCAGCCGGGCGAGCGCGGTGCCCTCCATGTGCTGCTGGTAGAGCGCCTGAACGGCGGCAAGCCGCGCGGCCGAGCGGGCCTGCGAACGGGCGGGTTGGTTCATCGGATTCTCAATTCCACGGATTTGGCATGGGCCGGCAACCCCTCGGCATGGGCGAGGGTGGCGGCGGCGGGGCCGATGGCGGCGAAGGACGCCGCATCGAGCCCCAGAAAGCTGGTGCGTTTCATGAAGTCGAGCACCGAAAGGCCGCTGGAGAAGCGCGCGCGGCGCCCGGTCGGCAGAACGTGATTGGGCCCGGCGACATAATCGCCGACGGCTTCCGGCGTCATCCGGCCGAGGAAGATGCTCCCCGCATGGCGGATGGCGGAAAGGTAGGGCTCGGGATCGTCGACCGCGATCTCGACATGCTCGGCGGCAAGCCGGTTGGCGAGGGCAGGGGCCTCCGCCAGCAAATCGTTGACTACGATCATCACCCCATGCGCGTCCCAGCTGGCGCGCGCGGTCTTCGCGGTCGAAAGCTGGGTGATCTGCAAGTCGATGCAATCCTCCACCTGCCGCGCGAAACCGGCATCGTCGGTGATCAGGATCGACTGCGAGGTCGGATCATGCTCGGCCTGGCTGAGCAGGTCGGCCGCGATCCAGTCGGGATCGTTCTTGCCGTCGGCGATGACGAGAATCTCGGAAGGTCCTGCGACCATGTCGATCCCGACCACGCCGTAAAGCTGGCGCTTGGCTTCGGCGACCCAGGCATTGCCGGGGCCGGTGATGACATCGACCGGCTTGATGCGCTGCGTGCCATAGGCGAGCGCGCCGACGGCTTGCGCTCCGCCGACACGCCAGATCTCGTCGACGCCTGCGATATGCGCGGCGGCGAGCACCATGGGGTTCGACTGGCCCTTGGGCGTGGGCGTGACCACCACCAGCCGCTCGACGCCCGCGACCCGCGCCGGAATGGCGTTCATCAGCAGCGAGGAGGGGTAGGCCGCGCGTCCGCCGGGGACATAGAGCCCCGCCGCATCCACCGGCCGCCAGATCGCCCCGAGACGCACCCCCGCACCGTCGACATAGTCGCGGTTCTCGGGAAGCTGCGCCTCGTGATAGGCCCGGATCCGCGCGGCGGCGAGTTCGAGCGCGTCGCGCAAGTCGGGCGCGAGGTCGTTATAGGCCTGCTCGCACCGCTCGCGGGTGACCACCCAGTCGCTGTCATCGACCAGCGCATAGCCATCGAAGCGCTGGGTGTATTCGACCAGCGCCGCATCGCCCCGGCCTTTGACCGCCTGCAGGATCGTCTGGACCTGCCCCGCGACATCGCTGTCAGCCTCGCGCCGCGCATCGACGATCCGCGCGAACTTCGCTTCGAAATCGGGCTGGAGGGTGGAGAGGAGGTTCACGGTCATGCGGCGGCCTTCCCTTGCCGGTC
>JAIYEK010000246.1 GCA_027487015.1 Erythrobacteraceae bacterium
AACTGGGTGCCCTTCATCCCGCCCTATGATGCCGCCGCCAACAAGGGCGAGGGCGCCTTCGGGGTCGACGGGATCATGCGCGCGGCCTCGATCGTGTTCTTCGCCTATATCGGCTTCGAAGCGGTCTCGACCGCCGGTCAGGAAGCCAAGGATCCGGCCAAGGACATGCCCTTCGGCATCATCGGCTCGCTGGTCGTCTGCACCGTGATCTACATGCTGGTGGCCGCGATCATGACGCTGCTGGTGCCATACAACACCTTGAACGTGCCCGATCCGGTCGCGGTGGTGGTCGACAATTTCGGCCCGACCTGGGGCTGGCTTGCCAAGATCATCAAGGTCGGCGCGATCATCGGCCTGACTTCGGTGGTGCTGGTGCTGATGTATGCGCAGACGCGCATCTTCTACACCATGGCGCGCGACGGCCTGCTGCCCAAGGTGTTCTCCCGCGTGAACAAGCGCTTCCAGACCCCGGCGGTGAACACCGTGGTGGTCGGCTTGGTCACCGCGGTGGCGGCGGGCTTCTTCGACATCAACGTGCTGGGCGACATGACCTCGGTCGGCACGCTGGCGGCCTTTGCGATCGTGTGCCTTTCGGTGATCTACCTGCGCCGCGTTGCGCCCGATCTGCCGCGCGGGTTCAAGGTGCCGCTATACCCGGTGGTGCCGGCGCTGGGCATCCTGTCCTGCGCCTACCTGATCTACACCGTGCCCCCGGCCGTGCTGATGTTCTTCGTCTGGTACATGCTTGGCGCAGTGGTGCTGTATTTCGTCTACGGCTTCCACTTCTCCAACCTCCAGACCGGGCGCGATCAGGACGATGCTCCCGACATGGGCGAGTTCCCGGGGCCGGTGGTCGACGAATGATCTGACCCGGCGTCATCGGCGCTTCGAGGGGCGCGGGAAGCTTTCGGGCTTCCCGCGCCCTTTGCATTTGCCAGCGTGGCGATGTTGGAACATAATACGAACATATGAGTCGTTCCTCCATGTTCTCGAAGCCCTCGCCCGCCCGCGTCCTATCGCGCAGCCTGCCCGAGCCGCGCTGGCGGCCGGGGCTGGCCGCGCAGCCGTTCCACTCGGAAGTCTTCGCTCCGGCCGGTGAGGCGAGCGGGGCGGGGCTGGCGCTGGCGCTGGCGCGCGATGCCCTTGCGGCGACCGCCGGGGAGGGCGAAGGAGCGGACAGCCGCCAGATCCTCTGGGTGCAGGACCGCGCGGCGATCCGGCAGGGCGGACGGCCGTGCCTTGCGGGGCTGCCGCAGGACCTGCGCCACCGCCTGATCCATGTCGCCGTCGCCACGCCCGAGGACGCGCTCTTCGCGCTGGAGGAAGGCCTCAAGTGCCGCGACCTTGCCTGCGTGATCGGGGAGATCGCGGGCAACCCCAAGGCCCTGTCCTTCACCGCCTCGCGCCGTCTCAGCCTTACCGCGGAAAAGCATGGCGTGCGGCTGTGGCTGGTGCGCCTGGGCGCCGCGCCCGACCTGTCGTCCGCCCGGATGCGGTGGCAGGCGCGCGCCGCGCCGTCGGCGCCGGGCCGCTGGGACCCCGCCGCCCCCGGCCCTGCCACCTGGCACGCCGAACTGTTCCGCGCGCGCACCCACGCGCCGGGCCAATGGAGCCTCAGCGATGATGCCGGAACCCTGCGCATCCGCCGCGATCCTGCCCCCGACACTCTTGCCGCGCCGGATCCTCGCCATCTGGCTCGGCCGACTGTCGGTCGATCGCTGGCGGCGCGCGTCCAAGCCTGAGGCGGATGCTGCCCCCACCGCGCTGATCCTCGAGACCGCGCATGGCCCGCGCATCACTGCGGCCAATGACGCAGGCCTTGCCGCGGGCGCGCGCCCCGGCATGCTGCTCGCCGACGCGCGCGCGCTGTGCCCCGATCTTGCCGCCGTCCCCGGCGATCCGGCAGGCGATCTTGCGACGCTGGAGAAGCTCGCTCTGTGGGCGCAGCGCTGGGGGCCGTGGAGCGCGCTCGATCCGCCCGATGGCCTGCTGGTCGATGTCACCGGCGCCGCGCATCTTTTCGGCGGTGAGGAACGGCTGCTCGCCGATGTCGCCGCCGCCTTTGCCGCGCGCGGCCTCACCGTGCGCGCCGCGCTCGCACCCACGGCGGGGGCGGCTTGGGCGCTGGCGCACTATGCCCACCGGGGCGCCGCTATTCTCGCCCCCGAAGATGACCCGCTGCGCCTGCTCGCCGATCTGCCGGTCGCGGCATTGCGGCTCGACGACGACGTGCTGACCGCGCTGCGCCGCCTCGGCATCAAGCGTCTGGGCGAGCTTGCCGGGGTGAGCGGGGCGGGGGAGGATGACAGCGCCCGCGAGGCCGCCGCACGCGACGCGCTGCGCCGCCGGTTCCGCAACCGCCACTCGCCCGCCGCCAATCCGCTGCTGCGCCTGGACCAGCTGCTCGGGAAAGTGCCCGAACCGCTGCTGCCGGTGATCGCCCGCACCATCCCGCTGGTCCAGCGCCGGTTGATGGAGCCGCTGCGCCACCGCACCCCGCTCGACACCGTGGTCGCCGATCTCGCCGCCGACATGGTCCGCACCCTCGAAGCGCGGGGCGAGGGGGCGCGGCGGCTCGAACTGGCGCTGTGGCGGGTCGATGGCGAGGTCCTGCAACGCCGCATCGAACTCGCCGCCGCGACCCGCGAGGCCTCTCACATCACCCGGCTGTTCGCCGCCCGGCTCGACGGTGTTGACGCCGGGTTCGGGATCGAGATGGTGCAACTGCGCGCCAGTTGGAGCGAGCCGCTGCACCTTGCCCAGGCCGATCTCGACGCCGCGGCCGAGGACCACGGCACCTCGCTTGCCGCCTGCATCGACCGGCTGAGCGTGCGCCTCGGCCCGCGCGCTGTCACTCGCCCCGTCCTGCGCGCCAGCCACATTCCCGAGCGCGCGCAAAGCTGGCAGCCGCCGCTCGCGCCCGTGCCCGCCAGCCAGCAGGCGCTGGCCTTCCACACCCGCCCCTTGAAGCTGCTCGACCGCCCCGAGCCGATCGCGGTGCTCTATGCCTCGCCCGATGGTGTCCCCCAGCGCTTCCGCTGGCGCGGCGCGGTGCGCGAGGTGGTGCGGGTCGAGGGGCCGGAACGGATCGCGCCCGAATGGTGGCGCGAACGCTCGACCACGCGCCTGCGTGACTATTACCGGATCGAGGACGAGGCCGGGCGGCGCTACTGGATCTACCGCGCAGGCCTTGCCGGAGACGGACGCGGCGGCGTGCCCGACTGGTTTCTGCAGGGTCTCTATGCCTGATCGCCGCTCAGCATTCCTTTACCGCGTTGTGCGATGCTGCGCTCATGAACCTCGATTCGATCCCACGCGCCTCCGAGCGTCGGCCGATGAGCCTGACCGTGAAGAGCCGTGTGCGCTCGCGGGTGGTGTTCGTCGACCTGATCGATATCTCCGAAGGCGGCTGCAAGATCCGCGCGAAGGCGGGGTTTGCCGAAGTCGGCGACCGGGTGACGATGAAGGTGAACGGCATCAACGCGCCGCTCGGGACGATCGCCTGGGTCGAGGGCGGCATGGCCGGGGTCGCCTTCGAAGGCGCGATGCATCCCGCCGTGATCGACTATCTGTGCGAAGGCGGCGTGATGCGCGACGACACGCCGGTACTGCGCCGCCTCTACTGATCGCAGCCGGAGAACCCTTGCAAGCTTTGCATTTGGCAGGCGAGGGCTGGGAACATATAAGGAACACGCGAAAGGTGTTCCCCCGTTTCCATGGCCCAGCAGTCCCTCCTCCAGAAGCTCGAGATCCTCGCCGATGCGGCGAAGTATGATGCCTCCTGCGCGTCCTCCGGCACGGCGAAGAAGAACTCGCTGGGCGGAAAAGGCGTCGGCTCGACCGAGGGGATGGGGATCTGCCACGCCTATGCGCCGGACGGGCGCTGCATCTCGCTGCTCAAGATACTGCTGACCAACCACTGCATCTTCGACTGCCACTACTGCATCAACCGCAAGAGCTCGAACGTCGCGCGCGCGCGCTTCACCCCGCAGGAGGTGGTCGACCTCACGCTCAATTTCTACCGCCGCAATTATATCGAGGGGCTGTTCCTGTCCTCGGGGATCGTGCGCAGCGCCAACCACACGATGGAGCAGCTGGTCGAAGTCGCGCGGATCCTGCGCGAGGAGCATGACTTTCGCGGCTACATCCATCTGAAGACCATTCCCGAGGCCGATGCCGAGATCATTCACATGGCCGGCCTCTATGCCGACCGCGTCTCGATCAATGTCGAGCTGCCGACCACCTCCGGCCTGACCCGTCTCGCTCCCGACAAGAACGCAGGCCAGATCGAAGGCGCGATGGGGCGCACCAAGGCGCGGATCATCGAGGCGAAGGACGAGCGCAAGCGCTTCCGCCACGCGCCCCGCTTTGCGCCTGCGGGCCAGTCGACCCAGATGATCGTCGGCGCGGATGATGCCTCGGACAGCGCGATCATCGGCAAGGCGAGCCGGCTTTATGGCGATTTCGGGCTCCGACGTGTCTATTACAGCGCCTTCTCGCCGATCCTCGATGCCTCCGCGGTGCTGCCGCTGAAGCGCCCGCCCTTGCTGCGCGAGCACCGGCTCTACCAGTCCGACTGGCTGATGCGCTTTTACGGCTTCGCCCCGCAGGAGGTGGCCGATGCGGCCGGGGCGGATGGCAACCTGCCGCTCGATATCGACCCCAAGCTCGCCTGGGCCCTGAA
>JAIYEK010000070.1 GCA_027487015.1 Erythrobacteraceae bacterium
AGCATGGGCCTGATCGTCCGCACCGCCGGCATGAGCCGCACCAAGCCCGAGATCAAGCGCGACTTCGATTACCTCGCCCGCGTGTGGGACGAGATCCGCGAGAACACCCTCGCCTCGGTTGCGCCCGCGCTGATCCATTCGGACAGCGACCTCATCAAGCGCGCGATCCGCGACATCTACAACAAGGAAATCGAGGAAGTCGTCGTCGAAGGGCCGGATGGCTATGCCTCGGCCAAGGCCTTCATGAAGCTCCTCATGCCCAGCCATGCGCGGCGGGTGAAGGCCTATTCGGACCCTGTGCCGCTGTTCCAGCGATACGGCGCCGAGGACCAGCTGCGCGCGATGTATGATCCGATGGTGCAGCTGAAGAGCGGCGGCTACCTCATCATCAACCCGACCGAAGCGCTGGTGTCGATCGACATCAACTCCGGCCGCTCCACCAAGGAGCACGGGATCGAGGCGACCGCGCTCCACACCAACTTGGAAGCCGCGCGCGAGATCGCCCGCCAGCTGCGCCTGCGCGACATGGCCGGCCTCGTCGTCATCGACTTTATCGACATGGAGTACCCCTCCAACGTCCGTAAGGTCGAGAAGGCGATGAAGGACGCGCTGAAGAACGATCGCGCGCGCATCCAGGTGGGCCGCATCAGTTCCTTCGGCCTGATGGAAATGAGCCGCCAGCGCCTGCGCACCGGCGTGCTCGAAGCGACCACCCGCGCGTGCCCGCATTGCGACGGCACCGGCCTTGTACGCACCGCTTCATCTGCCGGTCTCTCCGCTCTGCGCCTGATCGAGGACGAAGCGGCGCGCGGCAAGGGCACGCTGATCCGTCTGGCGGCCAGCACCGAAGCGGCGATCTACCTCCTCAACGAAAAGCGCGCCGACCTCGTCGAGATCGAACAGCGCTACGGCGTTGCGGTCGAGGTCGTGCCCGAGGGCGAGCAGGAAGGCGCCAAGATGAGCGTCTCGAGCGCCGGCCCGCGTCCACTCACCGCGCCCAAGTTCGAGCCGATCGTCGATGATGACGACGACGATGATCTCCCCGAGGAAGAGGAGGACTTCGCCGAGGAGGAAGTCGAAGAGCGCGAAGCGCGCCAGCCCCGCCGCGAGCGGGCCGACAATGACGACGAAGGCGGCCGCAAGAAGAAGCGCCGGCGTCGGCGCGGCGGTCGCAATCGCGGCCGTGACCGCGAGGACGGCGAGGCCGGTGACGAACGCGAAGAGCGCGACGAGGACAGCGATGGCGAGGCCGGCGATGAAGCTGGTGACGATGACCGCGCCGAAGGCTCGGCGCCCGAACTCGGCGAAGATGGCGAAGCGCGTCCCAAGAAGCGTCGCCGCCGCGGCGGCCGTGGTCGCAAGCGCCGCGAAGGCGGCGAAGGCGAGGCGCAGGACGGCGGTGACGAATCGCAGGGTGATGACGGTGACGTCGTGACCGGCGAAGACGCTCCGGCCGAAAGCGAAGCCGCAGCCGAAACGCCCGCTCCGGTCGAGGCGGACGAAACCGAAGCACCCGTCGAGGTCGCTCCGGCCGAAAAGCCCAAGCGCGTTCGCGCGCCGCGCAAGAAGAAGGTGGCAGAGCCGGTCGCGGAGGAAGTCCCCGCCGAACCCGCGCCCGAGGTTGCCGCCGAAGCCGCACCTGCGGAAGAAGAAGCGCCTGCCGAAAAGCCCAAGCGCAAGCGTGCTCCGCGCAAGGCCAAAGTCGCCGATGCCGAGCCCGCCGAAACCGCCGAAGTGAGCGAACCGGCTCCCGATGACGCCGAACCGGCCGCGGAAGCTCCCGCCACCGAGGCCGCGCCCGAAGGCGAAAGCGAAGCCCAAGGCGACGCCAAACCGCGCCGCGGCTGGTGGCAGCGCACCTTCGGCGAGTAACCGCCGCGCCAAAGTGACCTATCGAAGGGCGGGAGCAGGCGACTGCTTCCGCCCTTTCGCTATCCCGCCTTGCGCGCCACGCCCCATTCCATCCACCCGGCAAAGCGCGGAGCCTTGGGCGTGTAGCCCTCGCCCAGCGGCTCGACCGCGAAGCCCGCGCCCGAAAGCGCGCCCGCGATCGGGCGCGTCAGGTGGCAGCCTCCGGCAAGGCGCTTCCAGACCGGTTCGATCCGCCCCTGCCACGCGCGCACATCGGCGTCGGGCGCGCGGCCGTGTTCGAGAAACAGCACCGCGCCGCCGGGCCGCAGGATGCGGCGCATCTCCTGCATCACCTGCCCCGGGTCCTCGACCGAGCACAGGGTGAAGGTGCACACCACGCAGTCAAAGCGCGCGTCATCGAAGGGGATCTCCTCGCCCCGGCCCTGCCGGATGTCGGCTGCCCAGCCCTTCTCCCGCGCCGCCGCGCGTGCGCCTTCGAGAAGGCCTTCATGCGGGTCGATACCAGCATAGGAGGTGATCGCGGAAGGGTCGTAGAAGGCATGGTTGATCCCGCCCCCGCAGCCCAACTCGAACACGTCGCCCGCCGCGCGCGGCACAACCGCCGCGCTGCGCTTCATCACCTGCCCCTGCGAACAGGCGCAGGTGATCAGCCGCGGCATGACCTTGGCCTCGTACCAGCTCCCCAGCCCCATCCCGCTCTCCTGCACTTGCGCTCTTTCCCGACGGGCCAATGCGTGGCACGATATGCGTCAAATGCCAAACGGGCTTCTGGGAGGGATGCCGCCATGAACACCACCACATCGAGCAGGGGCACATCTAGCGCCGGCGCGTCCGACAAGCCCGCCTTCCGCTTCCACCCGAAGCTGTGGATCGCAGCCGCGCTGCTGCTGGCACTTCCCGCTGCGGCGATGCTTGTGACCGGAGAGGTCAACTGGGGCCTCGAAGACTTCGCGGTGATGGGCCTGATGCTGGCGGTGCTTTGTGCAGGCCTCGAAGCGGCAATGAACTGGCTCACCGCGCTGCGCTGGCGGATCAGCGCGATGACGCTCGCTGGGTTGGTATTCCTGACGCTGTGGGCGCACCTTGCGGTCGGGCTGTTCGATTAGGCCGGGACTTCCTCACCGCGGAAATCGATCACCCGCCCCGATTGCGCCGGGGTAAGCCGTGCGAGAACGCCGATCAGGTTTGCCGCCGCAGTCTGGGGCTCGGTCAGCTGCCCCTCAGCAAGACCCGACTGGAACGGCGCGGACAGCGCAGAAGCGACCGTGCCGGGGTGCAGGCCGACGATCACGCTCTCAGGATGGGTCCGCGCCATTTCCAGCGCGAAGTTCCTGAGCAGCATGTTGAGGGCGGCCTTAGACGCCCGGTAGGAATGCCACCCGCCGAGCCGATTGTCGCTGATCGACCCGACCCTTGCCGACAACGCCGCGAATGTGAACGGCGCACCCCGCGGAACCAGCGCCAGCATGTGCTTGGCGATCAGCGCCGGCCCGATGGTGTTGAGCGCGAACACCTTGGCCATCGTTGCGGCCTCAAGCTTCTTGTAGCTGCGCTCGGGGCCGGTGCCATCGGGCAGAGTCAGTATGCCGGTGGCGACGATCACCCACTCGGGGGGCTCGGCGCGCATGGTGTCGGCCGCAGCAGCGATGCTCGCCTCGTCCGCAAGATCGAAGGTGAAGGGGCGGATGCCCTCGCCCGCCGAGGCGGCGCCGCTGCGCGACCCGGCATAAATCACCTCTGTCTCGCCCGCCACCAGCGCCTCGCACAGCGCTGCGCCGATCCCGCCGCTCGCTCCAAACACTGCAGCGCTGCGCGGCCATCCGCTTGAATTTCGTTCTGTTGCCATCGCTCCACAAAGCGCCCCGCAGCCCGCTTGGTTCCGCACCATGAGGCGCGCTCAACCCCTGTGCGAAACCCTGCAACATCTGACAGGCACCCCCCGCTTGCACCCTCCGGCAATGCCGCTAAGTA
>JAIYEK010000203.1 GCA_027487015.1 Erythrobacteraceae bacterium
CCGCACATGACCCGCATCGAGGCCGCCTGCCTCGCGCTCCCGGCCTTCGCCGCCGCGGACCCCGACAAGCAGATCGACGCCGCATAAGAACAACGTCTCGGGAGGACAGAACAATGAAACTCGCAACCCTCGACAACGGCACGCGCGATGGCATGCTGGTGGTGGTCAGCAAGGACCTCACCCGCTGCAGCGCGGCCGGATACATCGCGCCGACCATGCAGGCCGCGCTCGACAATTGGGACCGGGTCGCGCCCGAACTTGAAGTCCTCGCCCGCGATGTCGAGCACGAGACCGTGCCGTGCGAGCGCTTCCATGAACGGCAGGCGCACTCCCCCCTGCCGCGCGCCTACCAGTGGGCCGATGGCAGCGCTTACATCAACCACGTGGAGCTGGTGCGGCAAGCGCGCGGGGCCAAGGTGCCCGAGAGCTTCTACTCCGACCCGCTGATGTACCAGGGCGGCTCGGACAGCTTCCTGCGCCCGCGGCAGGACATCCCGCTCGGCGACCCCGCCTGGGGCTGCGACATGGAGGGCGAGATCGCCTGCATCACCGGCGACGTACCGATGGGCGTGAGCGTGGAAGACGCCGCCGCGCATATCCGCCTGCTGATGCTGGTCAACGACGTGTCCTTGCGCGGGTTGATTCCGGCCGAGCTGGAGAAGGGCTTCGGCTTCTTCCAGTCCAAGCCCGCCAGCGCCTTCTCGCCGGTCGCGGCGACGCCGGACGAGCTGGGCGCGGCCTGGGCCGACGCGCTGATCCACCTGCCGCTGATGGTCGACTTGAACGGCCAGCCCTTCGGCCGGGCCAATGCCGGGGTGGATGCGACCTTCAACCTCGCCCAACTGGTCGCCCATGCGGCCAAGACCCGCAACCTCGCCGCCGGGACGATCATCGGCACCGGCACGGTCTCGAACAAGGGCGCTGACGGCGGCCCCGGCACGCCAGTCAGCGCGGGCGGCGCGGGCTATTCGTGCATCGCCGAAATCCGCATGATCGAGACCATCCGCGATGGCGCGCCCGCCACGCCGTTCATGCAAGCTGGCGACATGGTGCGGATCGAGATGCGCGATGCATCCAATCACTCGATCTTCGGCGCGATCGAGCAGCACGTGGTGGGGGCATAGCCAAGTCGTTGTCGGGCCGTTGCTGAATGGTCAGCGATCCGATGCGCCTCCGCCGGTCACTTTTCTGCTGTTTGTTCTTGAAATGTTTCACGTGAAACATTGGCGGACCGGGGCAACCGACACTACATACGGCCAGCACAGCCAGGAGCCCTCTCAGCCATGACCGCCTACCCGACACTCAAGCTCTTCATTGCCGGCCAGTGGATCGAGGCGGGCGAGGCGGGCACGATGGACGTGGTCAATCCCGCCACCGGAGCCGTGATCGCGCAGTGCCCCAAGGCAGGCCCCGCGCAGCTCGATGCGGCGCTGAAGGCCGCAGGCGATGCCTTCCCGGCATGGAGCGCCACCTCAGGGGCCGAGCGCCACGCGATCCTGCGCCGCGCCGCCGATCTGCTGCGCGAGCGTGCGCCCGAAATCGCCAAGGTCGTCACCGCCGAAATGGGCAAGCCCCGCGCACAGGCGGTGGGCGAGATCACCGGCTCGGTCGATGTGATCCACTTCCTCGGCGAGGAAGCCAAGCGCCGCGGCGGCCGGCTGATCCCGACGCGCGGCAACCAGCTGATCGCGCAGATGGTGACGCATGAACCCATCGGTCCCGCGGTGCTGCTGACCCCGTGGAATTTCCCGGTGAACCTCCCCGCCAAGAAGATCGCGGGCGCGCTCGCTGCGGGCTGCACCGCGATCCTCAAGCCCGCCGAGAACACGCCCGGTTCAGCGCAACTGCTGGTCGAATGCTTCGTCGATGCGGGCGTCCCGGCCGGCGTACTGAACCTCGTCCACGGCGACCCCGGCCCGATTGCCGAGCACCTCGTCGCCTCGCCCGTCACCCGCAAGGTCAGCTTCACCGGATCGACCGCGGTCGGCAAGCAGCTCGGAGCACTCGCCGCGACCCACATGAAGCGCTTCGCGCCTGAGCTGGGCGGCCATGCTCCGGTGATCGTCAGCAAGCATGCCGATCTCGCCCGCGCAGTGACAATGTGTGCGACGACCAAGTTCCGCAACGCCGGCCAGGTCTGCGTCTCGCCGACGCGGTTCCTCGTGGCGCGAGAAGTCTACGACCAGTTCGTCGCGGAATTCGCGGCCATCGCGGGCAAGATCAAGGTCGGCGATGCCGGGGCGGACGAGAGCGTCGAGATGGGCCCCCTCGCCCACGCCCGCCGGGTGGCGGCGATGGAGCAGGTGGTGGCCGACACGGGAGGCAATCGCGGCGAGGTGGTTACCGGGGGCAGCGTGATCGAAAGCACCGGCTATTTCTTCCAGCCCACCGTCATCGCCAACCCCGCGCCCGACAGCCGCTTCATGCTGGAGGAGCCCTTTGGCCCCATCGCCGGGATCGTCCCCTTCGACACGATCGAGGACGCGGTCGGGATCGCCAACAGCCTGCGCTACGGGCTCGCCGCCTATGCCTTCTCGGGCAATCTCGACGAGGCGCATTACCTCGGCAAGAGCCTGCGGGCCGGGATGGTGGGGATCAACCAGCTGATCGTGTCGTCGCCCGAAACCCCGTTCGGCGGGGTCGGCGACAGCGGGTTTGGATCGGAAGGCGGCGAGGAAGGCTATCTCGCCTTTACCGACACAAAGCTGGTGATGCTGGCCAAGGCGGGCGGCTGACGCTCGCCCCGGCGCGCAGCGTTAGTTGAGCGGGATCATGCCCGCGAGACGTTGCAGCAAGGTCTTGGGCCGATACATCGGCTGGATGCGGCCGTAACGCGCCTGGCGCGAGGCCTCGTCGTACAAGCAGACCGTGCGTCGCATCGGATCTGGCCGGCTCGACCAGAAAGTCGGTTTTTCCATCTGTCGCGTCCCCGAATCGCGCGTTTTTATGTTGCGGTAGCTAACACCAAAACTGTGGATAAACGAGTCGTATC